>NZ_JBFAKS010000006.1:0-236904 GCF_040655855.1 Kribbella sp. NPDC050281
AACGACAACGGCTCAGGTGCGGCGGCGATCCTGGAGACCGCGCTGCAACTCGCGAGACGACGGGTCCGGCGCTGCACACAGGGGGGTCAGCGGCTGAATGGGTGGTCAGCCGGGTCCGCAGCGCCGGTCTTCCCCGGACCCGAAGCCCGGGGAAGGGATCAGCCGAACCGGCGGACGAGCAGACAGCCGGCCTGGAAGCGGGACCTGGCACCGAGACCGGCGATCAGCGCGCTGATCTCGGACCGGACGGTCCGCAGCGACAGGCCGAGTTCCCGGGCGATCGCCGCGTCCTTGGCACCGGTGGACATCATCCGGCCGATCGCCACCTGGCGACTGGTCAGCTCCTTCGCCGCCGCGGGGGTACGACGCCGCGATCCCAGCTCGTACACCTCGCAGACCAGCTCCGGCGCGACGTCCTCCCGCCGTACCGCGGGAACGGCCTGGTACACCGACATGCCTGTACTCCTCCCCGGTAAGTAACGGTCACGATTCTCCGGCTGGTCCAGACCGCTCACCAGGTACAACCCATACAGTTGACCCATACAAACCGCGACTGTCGCGTCCGCCGGGCCCGAGCGGGCCGGGTGAGGGTGTGATGTCTGCCACTCAGAGCAGTTCGCGGAGCCGCCGGACGAACGGCCGGTCCGGGATCAGCCAGTCCGCCTCGTCCAGTTCGGCCGGGGCGAACCACCGGAGCTCGGCGTGCTCCCGCAGTACCGGGTCGCCGGCAACGATCGACGCCCGGTAGACGCGGAGGCGGTAGCGCTCGGAGATGTCCACCGCCGGCCCGAGTGACTCGCCGACCTTGATCTCCAGGTCGAGCTCCTCACGGATCTCCCGGACCGCCGCCTGCTCCTCGGTCTCCCCCGGCTCGACCTTGCCACCCGGGAACTCCCACCCACCGTCGGGATCGGGCCGGTACGCCGCCAGCACCCGGCCGTCCCTGACGACGGCGACTCCTACCACGATCTGCACGGGGCGACTCTGCCAGATATACAAGGAGAACTGTCCCCGGCCTCGGGCAGGATGATCTGCATGCCGTTGCAGAACAGGGTTTTGCCGACGCAGGAGATCGTGGCCGACGCCGGCCGCGGCCTGCTGATGGGCAATCGCGGCTCGCTGCACAGCCCCGACCGCCGCCTCGGGACGACGCGCTGGCGCTCCAAGGCCTGGATCTGCTGCGTCCTTGACTGGAAGGGGGTTCAGCGCGATCCGATGCCGCCGGGGCGCTGGACCGCACTGTTCTTCTTCGACGAGGCGGTCGCGCTCGCGGCCGGCCATCGGCCCTGTCATTACTGCCGCCGCAGGGACTTCCTGCTGTACGCCGGCGCCTGGGCGACCGGCCGCGGTCTCGACGAGCGCCCGCGCGCCGCGGCGATGGACGCCCAACTGCATCTCGAACGTGTCGAACCACGCACCCGGCGACAACGCACCACCGTCCAGAACCTCGGCGAACTCCCTGACGGCGCAATGATCCGGTACGACGGCCGCCCGGCGCTCGTGCTCGGCCACCAGGTGCTGCCCTGGTCCTGGGACGGGTACGGCGAGGCCCGCCGGCCGCCCGGACTGCGTGAGGTGGAGGTGCTCACCCCACCGGCGAATCTCGTTGTACTGAAGGCCGGATTCGCTCCATTACTCCACCCGACTGCGGTCGGCAACTGAGGTAACCCTAACTGGAAACACGCCGTACCGAGGGGTCTTCCGTTGGGCGCTCCGCAGAGGCAAAGTGTGCCCATACTGACAGCCACAAGACAACTACTGGAGTCGGCATGGGTGAAGGCAACAGCGGCGTTGCCGCAGTCGTCCGCGCGCTCGAGGCACTACACACGTCCGTCGGCAAACTCAGTCAGGAGTACGGTGACACTCTCGGCATCCGCCGGTTGGTGTCGGATGTGGCCCGGCTGAACGACGACTTGGCTGAGCTCGGCCCTCCCGACCCCCGTCACAGACCCGGACCCGTTCCGGAGGAACTCGAGGAGATTCCCGACGTGGAGTATGACGCGTCCATGTGGACAGACGCGGAGCACGAAGGCTTCGGCGCGCCTGACAGGCACGCTCCCTGATGGCGGCGACGGGAGTCGACGCCCCCGGTCGCGCACAGATCGGGCTCAAGACCGCACGAACAGACCGGTGGTGGCTGGCACCGCTGCGGATCGGTGTGATCCTTCTCTTCTTCATCGTCTATGCGACGATCCGGATCTTCATGGGCAAGTGGTACTGGGTCGACGATTTCCACTACCTCACCCCGCTGTACTCGCCCTGCCTGAGCAGCTCGTGTGTCGAAGGATCCAGCCACCTCGGCACCTGGTTCGGCGGATTCCCGCGCTGGCTGCCGTTGAGCCTCATCACCTTCGTGGTGCTGGCCGGCTTCCGCGGCACCTGTTACTACTACCGCAAGGCGGGCTACCGGTCGCTGTTCTTCGCGCCGGCCGCCTGCGCGGTCCCGGAGCCGCACAAGAGCTACACCGGTGAGACCAAGTTCCCGCTGGTCGCGCTGAACCTGCACCGCTACTTCTTCTACGGCGCCCTGGTCTTCGGTCTGCTGAACGTCTACGACGGCATCCAGGCCTTCCACGGCAAGGACGGTGGATTCGGCATCGGCCTTGGCACGCTGATCATCTGGGTCAACCTGGTGATGCTGTGGCTGTACACGCTGTCCTGCCACGCCTGCCGGCACATCGTCGGCGGTCGGCTGAAGAACTTCTCCAAGCATCCGCTGCGCTACCGATACTGGACCTTCGTGTCCAAGCTGAACCCGAAGCACGGCACGTTCGCGATGGCGTCGCTGTTCACCGTGATCCTCACCGACGCCTACATCATGGGGCTGTCGGCCGACTGGTTCTCCGATCTGCGCTTCATCAACTGACCCACGGGATCTGAAGACTTCATGACTGAGCTGGAACGACACACTTACGACGTCGTCGTGATCGGGGCCGGCGGCGCCGGCCTGCGCGCGGCGATCGAGGCCCGCGAGCAGGGCAAGCGCACCGCGATCGTGTGCAAGTCGCTGTTCGGCAAGGCGCACACCGTGATGGCCGAGGGCGGCTGCGCGGCGGCGATGGGCAACGCGAACTCCAACGACAACTGGCAGGTCCACTACCGCGACACGATGCGCGGCGGCAAGTTCCTGAACAACTGGCGGATGGCCGAACTGCACGCGCAGGAAGCCCCCGACCGGGTCTGGGAACTGGAGACGTACGGCGCGCTGTTCGACCGCACGCCGGACGGCCGGATCAGCCAGCGCAACTTCGGCGGCCACACCTACCCGCGGCTCGCGCACGTCGGCGACCGCACCGGTCTGGAGCTGATCCGCACCCTGCAGCAGAAGATCGTCTCGCTGCAGCAGGAGGACTTCGAGGCCACCGGCGACTACGAGGCCAACCTCAAGGTGTACGCCGAGTGCACCGTCACCGAGTTGCTGAAGGACGGGGACGCGATCTCCGGTGCCTTCGGCTACTGGCGCGAGTCCGGCCGGTTCATCCTGTTCGACGCGCCCGCGGTGGTGCTGGCGACCGGCGGTGTCGGCAAGTCCTTCAAGGTCACCTCGAACTCCTGGGAGTACACCGGTGACGGGCACGCGCTGGCGATGCGGGCCGGCGCGACGCTGATCAACATGGAGTTCATCCAGTTCCACCCGACCGGCATGGTCTGGCCGCCGTCGGTGAAGGGGATCCTGGTCACCGAGTCGGTGCGCGGTGACGGCGGCGTACTGAAGAACTCCGAGGGCAAGCGGTTCATGTTCGAGTACGTGCCCGACGTGTTCCGGGCGCAGTACGCGGAGACCGAGGACGAGGCGGACCGCTGGTACAAGGACCCGGACAACAACCGGCGTCCACCGGAGCTGCTGCCTCGCGACGAGGTCGCCCGGGCGATCAACTCCGAGGTCAAGGCCGGCCGCGGGACGCCGCACGGCGGTGTCTTCCTGGACGTGTCGTCGCGGCTCCCGGCCGAGGAGATCACTCGCCGGCTGCCGTCGATGCACCATCAGTTCAAGGAGCTGGCCGACGTCGACATCACCGCCGAGCCGATGGAGGTCGGCCCGACCTGTCACTACGTGATGGGTGGCGTCGAGGTCGACCCGGACACCGCGTCCTCGAAGGTCCCCGGTCTGTTCGCGGCCGGTGAGGTTGCCGGTGGCATGCACGGGTCGAACCGGCTGGGCGGCAACTCGCTGTCCGACCTGCTCGTCTTCGGGCGGCGCGCGGGCATGGGTGCGGCGGTGTACGTCGACTCGCTGCAGGAGCGGCCGAAGATCGACGAGGCGGACATCGACGCCGCGGCGATCGAGGCGCTGGCACCGTTCGAGCTCGAGGGCGGCGAGAACCCGTACTCGATCCACCAGGAACTGCAGCAGTCGATGAACGACCTGGTCGGCATCATCCGCAAGGAAGAAGAGATGGAGCAGGCGCTCGGCCGGCTGGCCGAGTTCCGCGGCCGGATCGCGAAGATGACGGTGGAGGGCCACCGCCAGTTCAACCCCGGCTGGCACCTGGCGCTCGACCTGCGCAACATGCTGACCGTGTCCGAGTGCGTGGCCAAGGCCGCGTTGCGGCGGCAGGAGTCCCGCGGCGGTCACACCCGCGACGACTACCCGGGCATGAACGCCGAGTGGCGCAAGAAGCTGCTGGTCTGCGCACTCGATGCCGACGGCGGCGTGAACGTGACCGAGGAGCAGCAGATCCCGATGCGCGAGGACCTGCTCGAACTGTTCGAGCTCGACGAGCTGACGAAGTACCTGACGGATGAGGAGCTGCCGGCCAAATGAGTTACAAGGGCAAATTCCGCGTCTGGCGGGGTGACTCCGACGGCGGCGAGCTGAAGGACTACGAGGTCGAGGTGAACGAGGGCGAGGTCGTCCTCGACGTCATCCACCGGCTGCAGGCGACCCAGACGCCGGACATGGCGGTGCGGTGGAACTGCAAGGCCGGCAAGTGCGGCTCCTGCAGCGCCGAGATCAACGGCATGCCGAAGCTGATGTGCATGTGCCGGATGAACACGTTCGCCGAGGACGAGGTCGTCACGGTGACGCCGATGCGCACCTTCCCGGTGATCCGCGACCTCGTCACCGACGTGTCGTTCAACTACCAGAAGGCCCGCGAGATCCCGGCCTTCAAGCCGCCGGCGGACGTGAAGCCGGGCGACTACCGGATGCAGCAGGTCGATGTGGAGCGCTCGCAGGAGTTCCGCAAGTGCATCGAGTGCTTCCTGTGCCAGGACACCTGTCACGTGATCCGCGACCACGAGGAGAACAAGGAGAGTTTCTCCGGGCCGCGGTTCCTGATGCGGATCGCCGAGCTGGACATGCACCCGCTCGACGCCGCCGACCGGCAGCACGCGGCCCAGGAGCAGCACGGCCTGGGCTTCTGCAACATCACCAAGTGCTGCACGGAGGTGTGCCCCGAGCACATCAAGATCACCGACAACGCGCTGATCCCGATGAAGGAGCGCGTCGCCGACCGCAAGTACGACCCGATCGTCTGGCTCGGCAACAAGATCCGCCGCCGCCCCGCCTGATCGACCCTGGGAAGCCCCTGGAACCGTGCAGGTTCCAGGGGCTTCCGCGTGTCACTGCCGATAGACCGACAACTGGTAGACGATCGGCGCGTTCCCGGTGCCGCTGAGGTACAGGATGCGTGCCTCGCTACCGGTGACATCGGGGAACGTCACGGTCGTCGTCTCCCCCTGCTGCCCGAACCCTCCGGTGCCCGAGTACGCCGTCTGCCACGCCGTACCGTCCCAGTACTCGATCCGGTACGCCGTGGTGCGGTTGCCGTACTCCGACACGGCGACCGCGTTGAACGTCGTACTCCGTCCGAAGTCGACCGCCAGCCACTGCCCGGCCCAGCATCCGTCGCAGGCCTGCCAGTTCGTGCCTGGGTCGTTGTCGAAGGCCTTGGCCGCGACCTGGCCGGCGTCCCAGCTGGAGCTCGCCGAGTAGCTCCCGCCCGCAGTGAGATCCGGTGCATCGGTCAACGGGTGCCGGTACAGCCCCAGCTCGGTGACAGTCACCGCGGACGAGGCCACGAACCGGACCTTCGTCGTGGAGATTCGCTGGAATGTCAGCACGGTGCCTACACCA
The DNA here is from genome assembly GCF_040655855.1 of Kribbella sp. NPDC050281. NCBI lineage: Bacteria > Bacillati > Actinomycetota > Actinomycetes > Propionibacteriales > Kribbellaceae > Kribbella > Kribbella sp. NPDC050281. Next base: position 6,080 of record NZ_JBFAKS010000006.1, read on the forward strand.
GCGCCTCCGATCTGCCCGGAACCCGACGCCGCCGTCTGCCAGGTCTGCCCGTCCCAGTAGTCGACCCGGTAGGACGCCTGTCCCGACCCAGTGACGATCACCGTGTCCAAGGCCGTCTCGCCCCGGAACGTCGCCTCGAATGAACTACCCTCCGAGCTGGTGCTTCGGTTGCGGTCAGCAGCATTTGCCGGGAGCGTGGCCGCCGGGGTCAGGTCCGGCAGCTGCTGGCGGTAGGTGGCCGTCATCGGCGTACTCGTCTGACCTGAGCGGGTGGTGATGGCTCGCAGCTGCACATCCATCGGGTCGGCGATCCGCACCGGCTCGCTGTAGACGGGACTTGACGGCGTGGGCGTCGTACCGTCCGTCGTGAAGTGGATGGTGGCATTCTCGGTCGACGTTGACAGCAGCACCGGCTGCACGCCTTGGTAGGCGCCGCCGGTCGGGTCGGCAACGGGCTGCCGGGGTGCGCTGCCGATCGGGGCACCGCGGTTGACGGTCAGGACCCAGTCTTCCGCGGTCGGTCTCGCCGGGACGCTCCAACTGCCGCCGGCAGCTTCCACCTTGGCGCTGATGGGTGTCCGTTGCCCGGTGCGTGGGTTGAACCACTCCGCCGTGTAGTAGTGGTCCGGATCGAGCCTCCGGATCGTGCCGGTCGTCGTACCGGTGCTGGTGAAAAGGGCGACGTAGGACTTGTTCGCGTCGGAGGCCAGCACATTGTCGCCGCCGGAGCCGAAGTCGGACCACGTCGCGTCACCGAAGTGCGGCGCGAGCTTCCACCAGTCCAGGCCACGGAAGAACTGCACGCCGTGCGTGAGCTGGTCACCGGTCTGACGATTCGCCCCCGTGTACCACCACTGGTAGCGCGCGGGCATCTCGTAGTCGGTGCCCGCGTCGATCGGCTCGCCCGGGGCGGAGTACACATCGTTCCAGACGCCGGCGACACCGTACCCGTAGCCCCGAAGTCCCAGCAGGTAAGCCTTGTACAGCGCACTCAGCGCATGCCTGCTGTCGGTCCAGAAGTCCTCGTACGGCGTCTCGTAGGCGAGGCTCGGTTTGCCGGACGCCCAGTACTCGGCGACCTTCCCGAGGTTCCAGCCGTCGCTGTACTGCAACTGCGCGGCAAAGCCGTCATGCCAAGGTTCGGTCGCGAAGTGGGAGTTCGTGACGCTGGTCTGGTCGGTGTTCTCCTGGTGCGGCATCAGCGGCTGGTCGTACGCGTCCGCGGCGTCGAGGGCCTTGATCGCGGCCGCCCACGGCGCCATCGCGTCACCGGCGTACACGCCGTAGAAGTCGTTGTCGATCTCTTGCGCCACGGTCCAGATCACCGGGTACGCGCCGTACCGCGCGTCCCAGTAGCGCGCGACCGCGGCCATGTAGTCCGGAGTCATCACGCCAGGGTTGTCGTGCGGCTGGGCGGCCCAGGCGACCATCGCGTTCGCATGCACGAGCCCGGCGTCGGCGATGTAGGCGAACTTCTTGTCCATCTCCGCGAATCCCGCCAGGTCGTCACTGGTCAGACCGTTGGTGAGATCGGCGGCGGGTTGTTCGTCCGGCCTGGTATGGCTTCCGCCGTGCGGCTGCCAGATCGGCTCGGACTGGAAGACGGTGAAACCCTGCCCGACGCGCTTGTCCACGACGTACTTGAACTGTGAGTCGACGCCCGGCGCGTTGGAGGTGTCGAAGCGCTCATGCGGCAGGATCCAGTGCGTGTCGCCGAGGTAGAAGAACGGCGTACCGTCGGCGTGCTGCAGGTAGTGCCCGTCCGTACTCGGCTTCAGGAAGCCGTGCTGGTAGATCTCGAGATTCCCCTGGTAGGGAACGGCTTGGACGGAGGCAACGACTCCGTTGAGTCCGGCATCGGTCGACGAGGTGCGCATCGTCCACACCCCGACGGCAGGTGGCGCGAAGCGGACCTTCCAGGACGAGCCGCCGTCCCAGAACGCCGGCCGCGTGATCACCTGCCCACGCGGTCCACGGAACGTCGCGGTCACCTGCACGTCGGCGAACGGATCGGGGTACGTCGCCTCGGCCGTCAGCCCGATCTCGACCGAGCGCCAGGTCTCGACCGTGTACACCGCCGGACTTGGACCGGCGGCGGCGTCGGGGACGAGAGCAACGGCGCCCAAAGAGAGACTCACGAGCACAGCCAACACCCTGAGGAGGTTCGTGCGCATGTCAGATCCCTTCCAGAGCAGCGGTTTCGTCGGTGTCGCCGTACACGATCAGCTTGACGATCTCCTCGACCGTGCTGTCCGCCCGGCGGCGGATGCCGGCGACCCGGCCGAGGTGCATGACCAGAATCCGGTCAGCGGTCTGCCACACCTGCTGGAGGTTGTGACTGATCAGGATGACCGCCTTGCCCGCGTCGCGCAGGTCGCGGACGAGCCGCAGGACCCGCTCGGACTCCTGGACACCGAGCGCGGCAGTCGGCTCGTCCATGATCACGATGCCGGCGCCACCGGTCAGGACGCGGGCGATCGCGACGGCCTGCCGCTGCCCGCCGGACAGCAGGTAGACCGGCACCCGGACGGACGGGAGCTGAATCGTCAGCCCGGCGAGGATCCGCTCCGCCTCCCGGTAGATCCGCCGCCGGTCGACGAACGGCCCGCGGCGGAACTCCCTGCCCAGGAACAGGTTCTGGGCCACGTCCCGGGTGTCGACCAGGGCGAGATCCTGGTAGACGGTCGCGATTCCGGCCGCTGCCGCATCCGCAGGCTTGCCGAACGCCACCGGCTGGTCGCGAACCTGCAGCTGTCCCTCGGTCAGGTCGTAGACGCCGGAGAGGATCTTGATCAACGTGCTCTTGCCGGCGCCGTTGTCGCCCACCACCGCGAGCACTTCCCCGGCGTGCAGGTCGAACGACACGTCCTGCAGTGCCCGGACATGGCCGAACAGCTTGCCGACACCGTCGGCGGTCAACACTGGTGCGGTCGAGGTCATCGGGCCCTCCGCCGTTCGCCGATCGCACCCAGGACGACAGCGAGTACGAAGACCGCTCCCCTGGCGAGCTGCTGGTAGTACGAGCTGACCGACAGCAACGTCAGCCCGTTGTTGAGTACGCCGATCACCAGGACGCCGGCGAGAGTGCGCTGGATCCGGCCGGATCCACCGGCCAGCCCGATGCCACCGAGCAGGACTGCCGTGAGTACGTCGAACTCCGCGCCGTTCGCGTAGTTCGGACCACCACTGCTCGACGTCCCGGTGGTGATGATGCCGCCGACGGCCGCGAGTACGCCGGTGGTGACGAACACCCCGGCGTACAACCACTTGGTCCGGATGCCGGCGCGCAGCGCGGCGCTCGGGTTGCCTCCGACACCGTAGATGTGCCAGCCCACCGGCGTGAACGTCAGCATCACCCAGCTGACCACGAACACCGCCACCAGGATCCACACCGTCGTGGGCACACCGAGCGGTCGCAACTGCAGGGCGTCGGGCAGGGCCAGGTCGGTCAGTGGCTTGGTCTGACCGCCGGTGCTGATCAGGGCGACTCCGCGCAGCACAATCCCCATCGCCAGTGTCGCAATGATCGAGTTGATGCCGACGCCGACGACGAGCACGCTGTTCGCCAGCCCGATCCCCACTCCGACGGCCAGCCCGAGCAGGACGGCTGCCGGCGTACTCCAGCCCAGGCTCTCGATCGCCAGTGACACGATGACGCTGGTCAGCGCGATGTTCGCACCGACAGTGAGGTCGAGCTGCCCGGCAATCAGGGCGATCGTCATCCCCGCCGCCAGCACCCCGGTGACCGCCACCGCGGCGCCCACGTTGAGCAGGTTGCGCTGGGTCAGGAAGTACGGCGAGGCCTGCGAGAAGTAGACGACGAGGACGATCAGCGCGACGTAGATGCCGAGGTCGAGGAACCGGTCGGAGAGCCGGCGCCGACCGGCCCGGCCGGGCTCGGGTGCGGGCGCCGGCCGGAGCAGGCGGCGCGGATCCAAGACCCCCAGGACGTCGGTCATCGCTTGCTGTCTTCGGGGTAGAACTGGTCGACGGTCGCGGCGGTCAGCACGCGGTCGACCCTGAACTCCCCGAACGGCTTGCCCATCGCGGTCGCGATCGCGGCCTCGACCCAGTTCCAGCCCTCGGCGTACGGCTGGTAGTCGATCGCGGCGACCAGGATGCCCGCGTTGCTGCGATCGCGCAGCGCCAGCCGGGCCGCACTGTCGCCACCGTTGCTGACGGCAAGGATGTCGCCGTCGCGGTTGGCCGCCTTGGCCGCGTTGACCGCGCCGATCACCGGCTCGTCGCCGTACGAGACGACCAGGACGGCGTCGTTCGGGTGCGCGGTGAGGAAGTCGTTGAAGGTCGACCCGGCCGAAGTCGTCGGGTCCTGGCCCTGTGGGGTGAGCATCTTGGTGTTCGCGGCCGGGATGCCCAACGCGGACTCGGCGCGCGCGAACGCGGCCTTCACCCGGGCGTCGCACGGTCCGCAGTTCGCCGACGTGAGCCCGGCGACCAGGACCTTCTTCCCCTTCCAGGCGCCGGCCATCTTGGCCTTCGCGGCCGCCGTCATCGTGTCGACGGCCAGCGTGCCGACCTGCTGGTCGTCGACGCCGAAGTGCGGCAGGTCCTTGAACGACCCGTCGATCAGGACCAGCTTCACCTTGTCCTGGCGAGCCTGGTTGTAGGTGGCGTCGTTCATCGGCTGCGAGCCGACGACGTCCGGCATCTTCACGGCCAACTGCTTGTACTGGTCGAGCTGGGTGTCGTACTTGAAGTTCAGATCGGCCTGGTCGAGCTCGACCCCGTAGTACTTGGCCGCGGCCTTCATCCCGTCCGACCAGGTGGCGAAGTACGGGTAGCTGAGGCCGGGGTTGAGGAAGGCGAGCCGGTACTTCTTCGGCAGCGTCTTCGGCACGGCGAACAGCGGCTGGACCTTGTAGGTCCCGGTGGCTGCCGCGATCTCCGCCGCGGTGTGGGTCGCCGTGGACGCCGTCGTACCGGCCGCGTCCGAGGACCCGTCCGGCTGGTCGCCCGCCGAGCAGGCGGTCGCGGCGAGGGTCGCGGCGAGGGCGCCGAGGGCCAGCAGGGAACGTCGCGGGCGCATGGGCTCTCCTTGGATCTGGAGGATGACTGTTGAAATGTTTCAACACCGGAGCGTAAGGACGGGTCCGATGGTCGTCAAGGCCTCGCCACCAGGGCTGTCCGATCCCGGACACCGATTCTGGACAGCCTTCGGAGCATCGATCTAGGCTCGACGTTGAAATATTTCAAGCACAGGAGCGTGATCGATGGAACGGCCGAAGGTCCTCGCCTACTACTTCCCCGGGTGGCACCACGACCGCCGCAATGCCCGCTGGTTCGGCGCGGACTGGGACGAGTGGGAGCTGCTCCGCGCCGCGACACCGCGGTTCGAGGGCCACCGCCAGCCGCGGATCCCGCTCCAGGGGTACGCCGACGAGGCCACGCCCGCAGCGGCCGAGGCACAGATCGGCCTCGCCAAGCAGTACGGCGTCGACGGCTTCCTGGTCGACTACTACTGGTACGACGACGGGCCTTACCTGCAGGCGGCGCTGGACGAGGGGCTGCTGTCCGCGGCGAACAGCGACGACGTGCAGTTCGCACTGATGTGGGCGAACCACGAACTGCTCGACATCTTCCCGCACGGCGATCCCGCGCAGGGCACGCCGCGCAAGCTCAAGCAGGGCGCGATCGACCGGGCGGCATTCGAGAAGTTCGGCCGGCACGTCATCGACAACTACTTCTCGCGGCCGAACTACCTGACCGTCGCGGGCAAGCCGTGGTTCTCGATCTACGAGCTCGGCAATCTGATCTGCGGCCTCGGCGGGGTGGAAGCGGCCGTCGACGCGTTGCGGTGGTTCGACCACGAGGCCAGGCGTGCCGGTCATCCGGGGGTGCACTTCGACGCCGTCGTCTGGGGGATCGCCGTCCTGCCGGAGGCCATCACCGTGGACGACCCGCAGCGGCTGGTCCGCGAGCTGGGCTTCGCCTCCGCGACGTCGTACGTCTGGGTGCATCACGCCGACGCACGCGACTTCGACTTCCCGGTGGCAGACATCGGACCGATGCGGGAGGCCGCCTTCGCGGAGTACGAGAAGTTCGCCGCGGAACTCGACGTACCGTTCTACCCGAACGTGACCGTCGGGTGGGACGCGTCGCCACGCACCGATCAGGCGGCGCCCTTCGATCGCGGCGGATATCCGTGGACGCCGGTGTGGGACTCGACTCCCGAGGACTTCCGGGAAGGGCTGCTGGCGGCGAAGGACTTCCTGGAGCGGCACCGGCCGCCGGCACCGATCGTCACCATCAACGCCTGGAACGAGTGGACCGAAGGGTCGGCACTGCTGCCCGACACCCACCACCGCTATGCGTTCCTCGAGATGATCCGGGACGTGTTCGGGCACTAGGATGGGCTGTTTCCGGGCCGGCCGACGTTCGGGGTGGTAGTGGCGAGAAGCGTGACGATCAAGGACGTGGCGGCGCTCGCCGGCGTCTCGCTCGGAACGGTGTCGAACTATCTCAACGGCACCAGGACGGTCTCCCCGGACACCAGGACCCGGATCGAGCGGGCGATCGAGGTGACCCGGTACGTCCCGAACCGCGCGGTCCGTACCCTGCGCGGCAACCGCACGCACACGGTCGGCCTGCTGGTCCCGGACGCGGGCAACCCGTTCTTCACCGAGATCGCGCGCGGCGTCGAGGACGCGGCCCGCGGCCGCGGCGACGTACTCGTCTACTGCGACACCGCCGGCGACCCGGAGCGGCAGTCGCTGTACATCCGCCGGCTGGCGGAGATGCGGGTCGGCGGCCTGGTCATCTCCGCCACCGCCTCGATGCCGCCGGACCTCGGCGACCTCGAGGCGGTCGGGACACCGATCGTGGTGGTCGGCGGTGAGGAGATGGCGCTGAGTACGTCGCGGGTCACCTTCGACCACCACCTCGGCGGCAAGCTCGCGATGCGGCACGTGCTGGACCTCGGGCACCGGCAGGTCCTGTACGCCGGTGGGCCGGGTGGTGAGCTCGTCGTGCAGGCGCGCTACCAAGGCGCGCTCGCCGCCCTCGACGAACGCGGCGAGGACCACGCCCTGCTGCACCGCGTCGACGCGACCGGCCGGAGCGTCCGCGAGCGCAGCGAGCTGGCCGACGAGATCATGGCGATGCGGCCGCGGCCGACGGCCGTCCTGTGCGGCAACGACCTGATCGCGATCGCGATCGTCAACACACTGATCCGCCGCGGCTGGTCGGTCCCCGGCGACATCGCGATCGTCGGGTACGACGACATCAGCGACGCGCAACTGGCCGTCGTACCGCTGACGACCGTACGGCAACCGGCGTACGAGATCGGGACGTCGGCCGCCAAGCTCCTGTTCGAGCGCGCCGACGACCCGGCGAGCCCGCACCGCGAGATCAGCTTCGCACCGGAGCTGATGGTCAGGGACTCGTCCAGGGGCTAGTCCCTCGTGTGGGTGAGTTCCGCCGAGCCCTGAACACCTAGGGTTCCGCACATGGATGTCGTGGTCGCGGGGTTGTTCAGCCTCGCCATCTTCATGGTCATCTTCGTGCCGGTCGCGCAGCGCCTGCTCGGGGTGCGCTTCGGCCTGATCCGGATGGCGCTGGGCGCCGCGCTCACACTGACGGTGTTCAGTCCGATCGCCAACGCCCTGGTCGGTGCGACGCCGTTCGAGGGCTCGAACGGCGTCGCCCTGGCGTTCCTGGCCCTGACCGCGGTGTGTTCGATGCTGGCCGGGCTGGTGTTCCTGGTCCTGTCCGAGGCGCTGGTGCCGACCGGTTCGTTGCCGCGGCTGCGGGATCTGCGGCGGGATCTGACCGGCCGGATCGCCCGGACCCGGCGCTACCTGCAGATCCTCCGGATCGCGATCCGGCACGGCCTCGGGCCGTACCTGCGTGGCCGGCGCCGCCCCGGCCGGGAGAACGCCGCCGGCCAGGCCGAGCTGGCCCGATCGCTGCGGCTCGCCCTCGACGAGGCCGGCGTCACCTTCGTCAAGCTCGGCCAAGTGCTGTCCACCCGCAGCGACGTCATCCCGCCCTCGGTCGCCACCGAGCTGAGTCGCCTGCAGGACCAGGCCTCCCCCACGTCTTGGCCACAGATCGAGCAGGTCATCACCGAAGAGCTCGGCGCCCCACCCCACCAGGTGTACGCCGACTTCGACACCGAACCACTGGCGGCCGCCTCGGTCGCCCAGGTCCACACCGCCCGGCTGCGCACGCCCGACGGTCCGCGGGTGGTCGTGAAGGTCCAGCGCCCCGGTATCGCCTCGATTGTCGAGCGGGACCTCGACATCGTCCGCCGGCTCGCCCGGTTGCTCGAGCGGAACACCGACTGGGGCCGCTCGATGGGCGTCCGCGGCCTCGCCGACGGGTTCGCCGAGGCGATGCGCGAGGAGCTCGACTTCACCGTCGAGGCCGGCAACATGACCGCGGTCGCGGCCGGCCAATCAGTTGCCTCCACCAACGATCTGGTCGTGCCCGAGCTCTATCCGCAGCAGTCGACCCACCGGGTCCTGACCATGCAGCGGCTGGACGGCATCGGCCTGGGCGGCGCCGCGCCGGCGATCGCCGAGCGCGGTCTGGACGCGGCCCGGCTGGGCCGGGTGCTGTTCGACTGCCTGCTCGGCCAGGTCGCGATCGACGGGGTCTTCCACGCCGACCCGCACCCGGGTAACTTCCTGCTCCTGACCGACGGCCGGATCGGCATGCTCGACCTCGGCTCGGTCGGCCGGCTGGATCCGGCCACCCGCGAGGCGCTGCAGCGGTTTCTGCTCGCGATCGACCACGGTGACCCGGTCGCCGCGACTGACGCACTGCTGGAGATCGTCTACCGCCCGGACGTGATCGACGAGCGCAGCCTGGGGCGCGCCGTCGGCCAGTTCATGACCCGCCACCTCGCTGCCGGGGTATCGCTCGGGCCTGCCATGTTCAACGACCTGTTCGCGATCATCACCACGCACGAACTCGGTGTGCCGCCGGAGGTGGCCGCGGTGTTCCGGGCGCTGGCGACGATGGAGGGCACCATCTCGCGGATCTCCCCCGGCTTCGACCTGGTTGCCGCGTCCCGCCAGTTCGCCGCCGCCCATGTCACCGATCGCCTTGCGCCCGAGGCGTTGCGTCGTACGGCGACCGAGGAACTCGCCACGTTGCTGCCGATGTTGCGCCGGCTGCCGCGGCGGATCGACCGGATCGCGGCGGCAGCGGAGAGCGGGCGGCTGGGGCTCAACGTACGGCTGTTCGCCGACGACCGGGACCGGCGGCACGTCACCGGCCTGCTGCATCAGACGCTGCTCGCGATCCTCGGCGCCACCGCGGGCCTGATGGCGGTGCTGTTGCTGGGTACGCCGGGCGGACCGAAGGTGACCGCGTCGATGAGCCTGTTCCAGCTGTTCGGCTACAACCTGCTGGTGATCTCCGCGGTGCTCGTGCTGCGTGTCCTGGTGCTGGTCTTCCGGCTCCCGGACGGCCGTCGTACCTGAATCCGCTTGACCTCTAGTGCGCTTGAACCTTGAGCATTGCGGTCATGACTGCGACCGCCTCCACCGGCAGCGACCCCATGACCCGTGAGCGCCTCTTCAGCGGCCGCCACCTGCCGCTCGTGCTGGGCGTGGTCGGACTCGTCACCCTCGGCGCGTTCGAGAACCGCGCGGTCGGTACGGCGTTGCCCACGATGGTCCGGGAGTTCGACGCCCTCGGCAGCTTCGGGCTGGCGAACGCAGCCCCGAATGCGAGCTATCTGATCTCGCTCGCGCTCGCCGGGCTGTGGTCAGATCGGCGCGGCCCGATCCCGACACTGCGGGCGGGCGCGGTCGCTTTCGCGGTCGCGCAGTTGCTCGTCGGCACCGCGACGGGGATGCCGATGGTCGTCGCCGGCCGGCTCCTCAGTGGCCTGGCCGAGGGACTGCTGGACGTCTCGCTGATGGTGCTGGTCGCCCGCGCGCTGCCCGCCGTACTGCGGCCGCGGATGTTCTCGTTGTTCGCGGCGATGTGGATCCTGCCGTCGGTGCTCGGTCCGGTGCTGACCGGTCTGGTGACCGAGCAGTTCGGATGGCGATGGGTCTTCCTGGGTGCCGTCGTACTGCTGGTGCCGAGCTGGATGCTGCTGGGTCCGGCCATGCGCCTGTCGCTCAAGACCCCGGCGCCGGAGCGCAGTGCGGAGGACGTGGCTGAACTCGAAGCCTGGCGAGCCGCACTTCCGTGGGCACTCGCCGCATCCGTCGCGCTGTTCTCGATGACTCTGGCCGGTGACCACTTGGAGGCGCATCCGGTGATCTGCGGCGTCGCGATCCTGGTCGCGTTGGCGGTGCTCGGGCTGGCCGCCGTACGGGTGATGCCGAAGGGGACGTTCGTCGCACGGCGCGGCTTCCCGGCGGTGGTAGCGGTCCGCGCTCTCGGCGGGGCGGGGTTCACCGTAGTGAGCGCGTACCTGCCGCTGCTGCTCACGCTGCTCCACGACTTCAGCCCGTCGAAGGCCGGCGTGACGCTGTCGATCACCGGGGTGAGCTGGGCGTTCGGGTCGTGGCTGCAGGGTCGGGAGCATGGCATCCAGCGGGTGAACGTACTGCGGGCCGGCCTCGCGTTCATGACGGTCGGGCTGGGGATCACGTCCCTGCTGGCCTGGACCGACGCGACAACCTGGATCGGCCTCATCGGCTGGACGGCGGCCGGGATCGGGATGGGCCTGAGTACGTCGAGCCTGTCGGTGCTCACGCTGGACCTGTCGGATCAGAACAACTCGGGTCGCAACAGCAGCGCCGCCCAGATGGCGAGCACGATGAGCATCGCGGCCGGCCTGGCCGTCAGCGGCACCCTGCTCGCTCTGAACTCCTCCGATCCGCAACCCTGGGTCTTCGGCGCGATCATCACCGCCGGCGCGGTCCTCGCCCTCCTCGCCTTCGGCACCGCCACCCGCGTCCGTACCTAGTACGGCGGAGCGTGCCGAGAGGACTAGAGTGACGGCATGGCTGAGCTGCTGACCGATGACCAGATCGACCTTGCGATCCGCGACCACCTGCCGCAGTGGAAGGTCGTGGACGGCGAACTGGTCCGCAGCGTGACGAAGGAAGCGTTCCTGGACGGCATCCGGCTGGTCGCGACGGTCGCGCAGCTGGCCGAGTCGATGAACCACCACCCGGACATCGACATCCGCTACACCACGGTCACCTTCCGGGTCAGCAGCCACGAGGCCGGCGGCATCACCGAGGACGACCTGGTGCTGGCCCGGCACATCGACACCGCGGCGGGCTGACCGCTTTACGTCATGGCGGTTCTCGGTCAGCGGGAACCCTGGCTCAGCACCGCAGCAGGCACCTACACATGAGGGCATGACCTCACGCCGCCTCGCCCTCGGAACCGCCGCCCTCCTCCTGACCTCCCTCGGATCGGCCCTGCCCGCCGACGCCTCCTTCACCACGCCGGGGTGGTCCTGGAACCGCCCACACTGCGACACCGTGTACGGCGACGGGTCGGTGACGATCACCGAGTCCGACGGCGAGGTGCTCGCGCCGACGACGGGCAAACTGCGCCCGGTCACGTACGCGAAGGTCGCCGCGCTGCAGGAACCGAACACCCTGATCACCATCGGCCAGCACCTCATCCAGCGGTCCAGCGACGCTGGTTGCAGCTGGCAACTACTCGACAAGACGCCCGACGATCTCAGTACGTACGACGTCCAGCCGGGATCGGGCGACACGGCGTACATCTACAGCGTGAACGACCAGCCGATCCATCGGGTGAAAGGCGGCACGGTCACCACGGTCCAGGGACCGGTGAACGGCGACGGACTGGCCGCGTTGTCCTCCGAACCCGGCCGACTGCGCGTCGTCGCGGGCGACGGCCAGCTCTACGACTCGTACGACGACGGCGTCACCTGGGCGCGGACCGGCGTACTGCCGGCGCGGAATCTCTTCGCGTACGACGCGGTGATCGATCCGCGGAACCCTGACCACGTCGTCGTCGGCGTGATGTCGGACGGCGTCTACGTCACGTTCGACGGCGGCCGCGGCTGGACCCGGTCGCGGCCGGTGGAGCGGGTGAACGCGTTCAGCCTGGCGATGTCGCCGGCCGACCCGTCGAAGGTCTGGGTCGAGGGGTACGACCGGGACCGCGCAACGCGGTTCATCTGGGAGTCGTCGGACGGTGGGCTGAAGTTCCGCGAGGTGCTGGACCAGAGTCGGGCCACGCTGATCAACGGCAACCGGATGTGGGGCAGCCCGGCCGACCCGGATCTGCTCTACTTCAGCTACGGCACGTCGTTCGCCGGCTTCGGCGCCGACCTGTACCGCTTCCGCCCGTCCACCGGCGAGCTGTCCAAACAGCACAACCGCAACGACGGCATCCCGTCGGTGGCCTTCAACCCGTCCGACCCGAACATCCTCTATCTGGGGCTGGCGGAAGAACGCTGACGCAGTCCGACCAGGACTCCCTCGGTGTCGCGGAGGTAGCAGAGCCGGCCGACCCCGGGCAGTTCCTGGATCTCGCCTTCCGGGCTGCCGCCCGCACCGCGGGCGGCGTCCAGCGTCGCCTCGAGGTCGTCGACCTCGATCCACGCGATCGTGGGCTGCTGCTGGTAGCGGCTGCTCATGATCGCGCCGTCGATCCCCTCCCCCGCGCCGGTCTGCGCGAGCAGATAGCCCTCGGGCACCGGCGCCGGCGTCACCTGCCAGCCGAACACCTTGGTGTAGAACTCGGCGGCCCGGTCGTGGTCGGTGGCGACGAGTTCGACGTGGACGATGCGTCCCATGGTGGATCCTTTCCGGTCGGTTCGGATCCGATCCTCACCCGCCGGGCCGGGCGCCGTCTTGGACGGATCTTCCATGCATCAGCGCGGCGATCCCGTTCTGCACCGCGCGGAACGCGCTCGCGCTGACGCCCGTGTACCGCTTGAAGTCGCGAGCCGCGTGCGCCTGGTCGTAATACCCGTGCAGCGCCGAGAGCGTCGCGGCCGCGTCTCCCCCGATCAATCCGCCGGCGAAGTGGTAGTACCGGATGATCTCGGCGTACTGCTTCGGCCCGATCCCGAGGCTGCGCGTGAACACCCGATAAAGCGTGCTGTACGACGTACCAGTGGCAGCGGCGACGTCGGCGACTGTCGTCCGGCCATGAGCCTCGTCGATCACGCCGACCGCCTGCTCAACCAGTGGCAGCGAAGGCACCTCGGTCAACCGGGGCCTCAGAAAAGCAGCCAGCCGGTCCGCGCGGGACGGGCCGAACGGCTCTCCCCGCAGCTCCTCGACCAATGCAGCCGTCGTACTGTCGCCGACCCAGTCGGAGACCTGCAGTACGCCGTCCACGAGCCGGTCGTCACGGCCGAGCGCAGCCATCCCCCACGGCTTGAACTCCACCCCGGCATAGCTCGACATACCGGTCTGGCCGATCACCTGCGGGCGGGTCATGATCCCGAACAACGATGCGGTGTTGGGCCACTCGGTGAGCGTGAGCGGGTCGTGCCGGGTGCCTGGTTCGGCGAGGGCGATCGCGAGGCCGGGACGGCCGTTCGGGATCAGGATGTCCCGCCGCAGCGAGGCCGGCGGCGGTGACTCGACCAGCCAGACATGCTCGACCAGATCGCGCAGGTCGTCCGGCGGTGCGAACCGCTGATAGGTGACCACGGGTTAGATCGTAAGTCTCTGGCTCCATCGGAATCGGATACGGTTGCCGAGTGACGACAGTCGACGAGTACCGCCTGCTCGGATTCAGCGACGAGGACCGCGAGGCCACCGAAGCGTTCGTTCCGGACCGCGAGGCGGTCGACACATTGGCCCGGCAACTGCGCACCGCGATCGGCAAGTTCGAGGACGAGCCGGAGCTGCAGATGCCCGAGGATCCGCGGAACTCGGTCCAGGCGTTGCTGCAGACCGTGCCCGACATCCGGCGCTTCCACTCCGAGCTGGGGATCAGCGACGAGATCAGCTGGGCGACCCTCTCGGATCTCGGTCAACAGCTCAAGGTCCATCGGCGGACCTTCGGCAGCTACGGCATGGAGACGCACTGGTGGCTGCGGATCCACTGGGCCGGGCAGATCTACGCGCTCGGGCGGCTGCAGTTCCAGCTGTACCAGGTCCCGGCGGACAACCCGGTCCCGGGCACCGAGCCCGGTGAGTGGGTGCTCAACGTGCACATCCCGGAGTGGGGTCCGCTGACACCGGAGGCGGTCGACGACAGCTTCGCGCAGGCGCGTGAGTTCTTCCCGCGGTACTTCCCGCAGTACCCGGTGAAGACGGCGATCCTGTGGTCGTGGCTGATCGATCCGTACCTGCTGGACAACCTGGCGCCGGACTCGAACATGGTCCGGTTCGGCCGCCGGTTCACGCCGTACGGCAAACCGACCGAGGCCCAGGACAGCGCGATCTTCTTCACCTTCCGCCACCACGGCACCGACACCCTGGACGAGCTACCGCAGGACACCTCGCTGCAGCGGCTGGTGGTCAGCCGGATCAAGGCCGGTGGCACCTGGCAGAGCGCCTTCGGCTATCTGCGTCTCTGAGCCGCCTCAGGAGGCCTTCGGTACGCCGTACCTGGTCAGCCAGCCGACCAGTTCGCGGTTGCTGACGCAGCGGACGTCGGGCTGCTTGCAGGTCTCCTGGACGAAGGTGGTCAGCGCATCGGAGTAGACGCTGTTGTTCCACCGGTTGAAGTGGTTGCCGAGGAACAGCGGCGGGTTGCCGTTCGCACGTGACTCCGCCAGCGCCTGCCGGTAGGTGGCGAGCACCTGTGTCCTGTAGGCGGGCGCCTAGGCGATGGGCGCCTTCTTCGCACCGGTCTGGCTGTACCAGAGGTTGTAGTCCATCGTCAGCGTCTTCTTGCTGGTCCCGGCCAGCGTGACCGACTCCAGCGGGAAGTCCCAGACGCCGTCCACCTTCTTCGGCCAGGCGATGTACCCGGGCGCGGAGGCGTCGTACAGCATGCCGCGCTGTGCCATCGCGAGCCGGTACGCCGGCCGGTTGCCCTCGAGACACGGTGTCCGCATCCCCTTGACTGTCGCCGGGTCGAACGGCGGTACGACGGGCCTACCGGCGGCCAGCGACGGTCCGGTCCGCACCATCCGGTCGAACGCGCTCAGCTCGGCGGTCCACTGGGCCGTCGTCCAGCGACCGACCCCGGTCGCGCCGCAGAAGTGACCGTTCCCGTGCGTCCCGATCTCGTGCCCCTCGGCGATCGCCTGCCGCAGTACCGTCGTCCGGCCGAGCACAGCGGCCGTATCACCCCAGCCGACGTCGGAAGCGCCGGGCTTGCGGTACGGCGGCTTGTAGTCGGTGCGACGTGATCCCGGGTAGAGGTACGGGCCGGACAGGAAGAACGTCATCCGGGCGTTGACTTGCTTGGCCACCGCCCGCCAGTGCGACCAGAGCGCGAGATCGCCGGCGCCGTCGAACGACACCACGACGAACAGCGGCGGCTTGCCGTCACGGAGCCGGGCCGGGAACAACCTGGTCACCGGGGCCGCGTCCGCGAGATTGCGCCCGGTCGTCTTCGTGGGCTTCGGCTGGGGCTTCGGGGTGGCCGACGGTGTCTTCGTCGGCGCACTGGGGCTCTGGGTGGGGTCGCTCGGCGACGGCGCGCCCTCGAGTGGGACATCCGCACATCCGGCGAGCAACGCCGCCACGACCGCTGCGGCGCCGAGGAGGTTCGCCCCAGGCCTCACCACCCCCCTACTGACGCACGTGGGGGCGGGATGGTTGGCCCGGGACACGCGCTGGCGCGGAAACCCGAGGGCGGATCGTTAGCCGGCTGTGACCTTGGCAGCGCGGCGCCTGACCGCGATCCGGCGCGAAGTCTCGATCACCAGGCCGATCACGAACGCCAGGCTGAGGCTGAACGCGAGCGCCTTCAGCGAGTCGTGCGCGAACGCGTCGCCACCGAGGTAGCCGAGGAGAGCGACGTACGTGTAGGCGACCGTCACGCCGGCGATGGTGAAGAAGATGAACTTGCGGAACGAGTACCGGGTCGCGCCCGCGGTGAGGGTCGCGACCATCCGCGCTCCGGGGATGTAGCGCACCGTCATCAGGATCAGTCCGCCGCGCGAGTGCAGCGCGGCCGAGACTTTCTCGTACAGCGCCTGTCTGCGGGCCTGGCGCTTCATCCAGCGGTGCAGCATCGGCCCGGATCCGCGGCCCATGAAGTAGCAGGCGGACTCGCCGATGACCGATCCGAGCATCGCCAGCACGATCACGAGCAGCAGGTTCTGATGCCCTGCCGCGGCGGCCATACCGGCCGTCACCACGAGGCCCTCGCTGGGAACCACCGGGAAAACCGCGTCGACCGCGGCGGCCACGAACAAGATCAGCAGAAGCCAATGTGAGGCCATTGCAACGCCGAGCAGGTGCCGCACGACCTCCATCAACTCTGTCACCCGGGTAAGGATGCCATCTCCGGCCAAACCCACCACATTCCCAAGCGTGTGATTCAGGCGTGGTTCATCCGATGTTCAGCGTCGGCGCCCGGGTGTGGTCAGAGCAGTACGGGCAGTTCGCGAATGCCGTTCATCAGCAGGCTGGCGGCGCGGTCCGGATCCTGTTGCGGTGCGGCCAGGCGCAGGTCCGGGAAGCGGTCGAACAGCATTCCCAGCGCGATCCTGCCCTCCAGCCGCGCCAGCGGTGCACCGAGGCAGTGGTGGATGCCGTGCCCGAACGCGAGATGGGCATTCTCCGGCCGGGTGATGTCCAACTCGTGCGGCCGGTCCGTCTTCCGGCCGTCGCGGTTCGCGGGCAGCAGGGCGAACACGATCACCTCGCCCGCCTCGATCCGTGATCCGGAGACCTCGATCGGCGCCTGCGCGACGTACGGGATCGCGGCCTGGAGCGGGCCGTCGTACCGGAGGATCTCCTCGACGGCGGCCGGCAGACGCTCGGGCTCCGCCTTCAGCAGGGCGAGCTGGTCCGGGTGCCGCAGCAGCGCGTGCACACCGTTGGTGATCAGGTTCACCGTCGTCTCGTGGCCGGCTGCCAGGAGCAGGAAGATCATCGAGGTGAGCTCGTCCTCGGTGAGCCGATCGCTGCCGTCGCGGGCCTCGATCAGCGCCGACAGCAGGTCATCGGCCGGGGCCTCGCGCTTCTCCTCGATCAGGTCGCGGATGAAGCCGACCATGGCTCCGGCCGCCTCGATGTACTCGTCCGGTGTGTGCACTGTCGCGTTCACCGCGACCGACGACCAGCGGCGGAACTCCTCGCGATCGCGCATCGGGATGCCGATCAGCTCGCAGATCACGGTGATCGGCAGCGGGTAGCTGTACGCGTCGACCAGGTCCACTCCGTCACCGGCCGCGGCCATCTCGTCGAGCAGGCCGGCCGCGATCTCGCGGATCCGCGGCTCCAGGCCCTCGATCCGCCGGCGGGTGAACGCCGCGGTGACGAGCTTGCGCAACCGGGTGTGGTCCGGCGGGTTGACGACCAGCATGTGCTGCTCGGTCGCGTTCACCAGTTCGGCGGTGATCTGGTCGCGGTGCGGACCGTCCATCGGCGATCGCACCACGTCCGGATGCGCGAGCAGCGCCCGGGTCTCGGCGTACCCGGTCACCAGCCAGACGGGAACGCCGGTGAAGAGGGTCAGATGCGTCAACGGGCCCTTGGCCGCCAGTTCGGCGAACCCTTGGTGGCGGGCGATTCCACTGCTCACGATGAACGGCTGCGTCACACGCATCAGCCTACGTTCGGGACGGACCGGACTTCAGCTGCTCCGCGAGCTCGGTCCGGGAATGGATGCCGAGCTTCGCGTAGACCTTGCGGAGGTGGTACTCGACGGTCTTGGGGCTGAGGAACAGCCTGGCCGCCGCCTCCCTGATGCTCTGCCCGTCGGCCAGTAGCAACGCGATCTGCCGCTCCTGCGGCGTCAACTCGTCCGCAGTGCTCGGCACTCTGCGTCGCGCGGTCTCCCCGGTCGCCTTCAGCTCCGTCGCGGCCTGGTCAGCCCACCCCGCTGCACCCAGTGCGTCGAACGCCTCCACAGCGAGCCTGAGCTGCGCCCGCGCATCCACTCGCCGTCTCGCACGCCGCAGCCATGCGCCGTACGCCAGCCGCGTCCGAGCCGCTTCGAACACATCGAGGGTCTCCGCGTGCCAAGCGAGCGCTTGCCTGAAGTCCTGCTCGTTGTCTCCGACCACACCGCGCGCCCTGGCCGCCCGCGCCAGCGACCACGGCTGTCCCTTCGCCTCGGCCAGAACGGTGTGCTCCTGCGCCACGCGCTCCGCATCCTCGGTCCGGCCCAGCCGTCGATAGACCTCCGCCAGCTCCGGTGCCGGAGACAGGTCAGGGTCCTTGAGGCCGTTGGCAGCCAGTACGTCGACCAGCCGCTCGTACTGCGGCAGCGCCAGAGCCGGAGCGCCACGGCCCAACTCCAGGTCGCCGAGCGCGAACAGCGACCACAGCGTGCCGAGATGGATCTCCCGCTCCGCACAGATCCGCAGGCACTCGGTGGCGAGGTCCTGGCCCTCGGCACGACCTTGGTGCGACGACAGCCAGGCCAGTCCGGCCAGGTTCATCGCCAGCTCCGTCATCTGGCCGGTCTCACGGGACAGCCGGATCCCCTCGTCGTACGCCGCCATCGCGTCGGTCCAACGGTCGGTCGTCGCATCGTCACGGGCCAGCACGAACAGCAGACCGGGTAGCGTGCCGAGAGCGACCTGCTCCCGCCGTTCCAGCATGGCCTGCTGCAGCAGGCCACGACCGGTGCCACTCTCCCGGAGGAACAGGGCGGCCAGGACCATCCACACCTGCCGGCGTCGGTCCCGATCCAGCTCGACCGAAGGCGCCATCGCGACCGCAGCCCGGATCTGGCTCGTTCCTCCTTGCCCAGCGAGGACCTTGGCGACACCACTGGCGAGCATGCCCATGATGCGTGGACCGGGCCGCTCGACGCTGGGGAGCAAGCGGTCGATGTGGTGCGCCAACTCCAGGCCTGCCGCCGCGTCGCACATCCGGAGGCAGGCACCGACCGCGTCGGCGAGCAGTCCGGTCGCCACAGCCGGGTCCTCGCACTCGGCGGCCGCGGCGGCGAGGATGTCGCGGGCCCGGCTCGGGGATCCACACTTGACCGCGATGTCGCCGCGGACCTCCTGCGCCCCTATCCGGACCTGCAACGGTGGTTGGAGTGCCAACGCGTCGTCGAGCAAGGAGTCTGCCCGGTCTGCCTGTCCGGCCGACCAGGCCGCCTCTCCCGCCGCGACGAGCCTGACTGCCCGGTCGTGCAGTCCCTCGGACAGGCGTGCTGCGCGCTCGTAGGCCGTCGCCGCGACGGCATGCGCACCACGAACGGCGGCATGCTCAGCCGCGGC
Organism: Kribbella sp. NPDC050281; assembly: GCF_040655855.1. NCBI lineage: Bacteria > Bacillati > Actinomycetota > Actinomycetes > Propionibacteriales > Kribbellaceae > Kribbella > Kribbella sp. NPDC050281. Next base: position 25,317 of record NZ_JBFAKS010000006.1, read on the forward strand.
ATCCAACCCGGCTGCTACCTCGTCGTCGGTGCCCAGCACAGCTTCGGACAGGTGCCAGGCCCGTTTGTCCGCGTCTGCCGTGACTCGGGCGACCGCCCGGTGCGCAGTACGACGCTCTGCCGGCCCGGCACTGGCATAGATCGCCGAACGCACCAGTGGATGCCGGAACTGGACCTCGCCGTCGCGGATGGCGACCAGCGCAGCCGTCTCGGCCTCCTGCAACGTTGCGACGTCCACACCGAGCTCCTGGCACGCATTCGCGACCGCACCGAGTTCACTGTCGTCCAGGGCGGCCACCAGCAGCGCAGTACGTGCGTCTGAGCTCAGCCGGTTTGCCCTTGTGATAAAGGCTTCTGCGATCAGCTCCGGCACCGGGAGAGGCGCACCCGGCGGCATGCGGTGGAGGTGGTCCTGGTCGGCGGCGAGCTCGAGCAGTGCCAGCGGGTTGCCCGCCACCGTGCTGTGCAGTTGCTCGACCAGCTCGCTCGGTAGGCCGCGCAAGATCGCCTGCGCGGCCTCGAGCGGAACGCCGGCAAGGTGGAGCACCGGAAGATCCGCCTCGGCGAGTGGATGCTGCTCCTGCGCGCGGGCGGCGATCAGCAGCACGATCGGATCGGCGACCAACCGCCGCGCCGCGAACAGCAGTGCCTCCGCGGACGGCCGGTCCAGCAGATGCGCGTCGTCGACGATCAGTGCCAGCGGCGCCTCTTCGGCGTACCGGCAGATCAGGCTGAGTGTTGCCGCTCCGACGGCGAATCGATCAGCTGTGGTGGCCGGCCCAAGTGCCAGCGCGGAGGTCAGCGCCGAACGCTGGGGGCCGGGAATGCGATCGAGGCCGGCGAGTGCTGGCCGGAGCAGTTGGAGGAGGGCGCCGAACGGGAGTTCGCGTTCGGCCTCGGTACCGCGGGCCCGCAGGATCCGCAGTCCCCGGGCCGTCGCGGCGGCTTCGTCCAGGAGGGTTGTCTTGCCGATGCCGGGTTCGCCGGTGACGAGCAGCACTCCGGCGGTGCCGACCCGCGCCCCCGCGACCAGTTGCTCGATCACCCGGCGCTCCGCCTCCCGCCCGATGAGCATGTTTGGCAGTGTGCACCAGGTGCCCCACCTGATGCGATGGCCGGGACGCGCTACCTAGGTTCGCCGTACAACCTAAAGGGGGCGCAAGCAAATGACTGTTGCAATCGACGGCGACAAGCTGATGGGGTTCGTCTTCCGTGCGGTGGACGAGGTGGGGGCGACGCTGAACGCGGCGCTGGTCGTGATGGGCGACCGGCTCGGCTACTACCAGGCACTCGCCGACCACGGTCCGACGACGCCGAGCGAGCTGGCCGAGCGAACCAGCACCAGCGAGCGGTACGCGCGGGAGTGGCTCAACGCGCAGGCAGCCGGCGACTTCGTCGAGTACGACCCGGACAGCGGCCGGTACACACTGCCGCCAGAGCAGGCCGTGGCGATGACGGACCCGGAGAGTCCGGCGTACCTGCCGGGCTTCTTCCAGATCGCGCTGGGCACGGTGCAGCACACCACGGAGATGATCGAGGCGGCCCGTAGCGGCGCCGGTATCGGCTGGCACGAGCGGACCTCGGACGTCCATGTCGGCTGCGAGCGGTTCTTCCGGCCGTCGTACAACGCGAACCTGCTGACCAGTTGGCTACCGGCGCTGGACGGCGTGGTGGCGAAGCTGGAGAGCGGGGCGACGGTGGCCGACATCGGCTGCGGGCACGGCGCGTCCACGATCCTGATGGCGAACGCGTTCCCGCAATCGACGTTCGCCGGTTCGGACTACCACCAGGAGTCGATCGAGACCGCCCGGCTGCGCGCGGCCGAGGCCGGCCTCGGCGAGCGGGTGTCCTTCGAGGTGGCTCCCGCCGCCGGATTCAGCGGGTCCGGCTACGACCTCGTCACGACCTTCGACGCGTTGCACGACATGGGCGACCCGGTCGGTGCGGCCCGTCACGTGCGCGAGGCGCTGGCACCCGACGGCACCTGGATGTTGGTGGAGCCAATGGCCGGTGACAAGGTCGAAGACAACCTGAACCCGGTGGGACGTGCGTACTACGGCTTCTCCACGCTGCTCTGTACTCCGGCATCCCTCTCGCAACCGGTCGGACTGGCCCTCGGCACCCAGGCCGGGCCGGCCCGGATCCAGGACGTCACCACCGCGGCCGGGTTCACCAGGTTCCGCACGGTCGCGCAGACCCCGTTCAACCTGGTCTTCGAGGTTCGCCCCTGACCGCTCACCCTTGACAAACAGTTCACCAGTTGGTGAAGTATCTGCGTGCTGACGACGACCTTCGGTGCGCTCGCGGACCCGACTCGGCTGGCGATCGTGAGCCGGCTGAGCCGGGGCGACGCGACCATGGGGGAGCTCGCTGAGCCGCACCGGATCACCTTGCCCGCGATGACCAAGCACGTCGGAGTGCTGGTCGACGCGGGCCTGGTGACCCGGCGCAAGGTCGGCCGGACCGTGGTGTGCACGATCCGGCCGGAGGCGTTCGCGGAAGTCGAGCAGTGGCTCGGCGATCTGACGGCGTACTGGCACAGCACGGTCGACCGACTGGAAGAACTGCTGCGAGGAGGCGGGGATGGGACCTGACATCCGGATCGACAGGGTGCTACCGGCAACAATCGGGAAGGTGTACGACGCCTGGACCCGGGCGGAACTGCTGACGCAGTGGTACTGCCCCAACCCTGACCTGGAGTTGAAAGTGCAGGCCGACGTACGGGTCGGGGGTGACTACGTGGTCGAGATGGGACCGCATGTCGTCCGGGGCACGTACCTTGAGGTCGAGCCGCCGCACCGGCTGGCGTTCAGCTGGAAGTGGGACGGCACCGAGGACGAGCCGACCCGGGTGGAGGTCGAGTTGACCGAGGTCGCCGACGGCACCCGGATGCTGCTCATCCACAGCGGGTTCGCTACCGACGAGGACGCGGCGAACCACCGGATGGGCTGGGAGCCCGAGCTGGGCCGGCTGGCCGGGTTGCTCACCGCTCGACCGGCCGCCACCGGCCGGTAAAAGGTCGAGCCCCGGGCGGCAACCCGGGGCTCAGGCGGATGGATGGACAGTTGGCGTATCAGCTGCCGGACTTGCGCCGGAATTGGCGCCTCTGCTTGTCGTTGTGGGCCTCGCCGACGCCCTCACGCCGCGTCCCAGACCCCGGGTGCGCGTTGTTGTGGGCGTTCTTCTTCTCGAGCGCCTCCCGGAACTTCTTCTGCAGATCGTCCGCCGGCTCGCTGGACTTGTCGCTCATACCGTCTCCTTCACAAACCGTCAGGCGTACACACCCCACGCTAACCAACTGTGACGACACCCGCGAGGGGATTACCGTCACAGCCTTCCGCCGGGTCTGTCGCACGCGTCACGTCACCCTTCGCTCACCGCGGACGGGCAGCCAGGCTGGCCGCAGCCCTCGGACTCGGGGACCTCACCGTTGAGGTCGTGTTCGTAGGCGTAGTGGAAGCAGTCCCAGTGCATCCGCTCGAACACCTCGTAGTCGTCGCGACTGGACTCCACCTGCTCACCGCAGCGCATGCACGTCTGGTCGCCCACCCGCGCAAGGTACCCCGCGGTCTCACTCTGAGGAAAACCCCCGCGGACCGTCGTCGCTCGCTGTTACCTTCGTGAATGAAGACGATGAAAGGGGACGCAGGTGCTGGTCAGTAGTGAGGCGATGCTCGGGATCGCGTTGGTCGAGCTGGGCCTGGTCATCACGCCAGGGCCGAACATGATCTACCTGATCTCGCGATCGATCGCTCAGAGCCGCCGCGCCGGGCTGATCTCGCTGGCCGGGGTGGGCGTCGGCTTCGGGGTGTATTTGCTGGCGGCAAGCGTCGGCCTGGCCACCCTGTTCGCCCTGGTCCCGGAGATCTACGTGACCCTGAAGCTCGCGGGCGCGGCGTACCTGCTCTGGCTCGCCTGGAACGCGTTCCGCCCCGGTGGCAACTCCGTCTTCGCGACGCAGGAGTTGGAGCCCGACCGGCCGCGGAAGCTGTTCGGCATGGGTCTGCTCACCTGCCTGCTGAACCCGAAGATCGCGATCCTCTACATCTCCGTGCTGCCGCAGTTCCTCGACCCCGCGCGCGGCCATGTCGGCACCCAGAGCATGATCCTCGGCCTGATCCAGACTGCGGTCGGCGTCGGGGTGAACGCGATCTTCGTCATCACTGCCAGTTCGGTCGCCGTCTTCCTCACCCGCCGCCCCACCTGGATGCGCATCCACCGCTACCTCACCGGTACCGCCCTCGCCGCCTTCGCCATCCGCCTGGCGACCGACAAAGCCCGCCCTTTAGCCACGCACTAAATGGAGTGCGGTCCGGCGACGGCTTTCCGGATACTGCTGAGCGTGGCGATGCATGAGGGACAGCTCCACCTGACGACCGAGTTGGTGGATCGGCTGGTGCGATCGCAGTACCCGTCGTGGAGTGGGTTGCCGATTCGCCCGGTTCCTTCGCACGGCACGGTCAATGCGTTGTTCCGGATCGGCGATGGGCTGGTCGCACGCTTCCCGATCCAGCCAGGCGACCCGGCGGCGACGCGCAAGGACCTCGACGACGAGGCCGACGCCGCCCGTCGCCTGCACGCCATCTCGCCGTACCCGACGCCGGAACCGGTCGCGATCGGCGAACCCGGCGAGGGCTACCCGCTGCCGTGGGCGATCTACACCTGGCTCAACGGCACGATCGCGTACGACGCCGACGTCGCCGGCTCGGCCCCGTTCGCCGAGGATCTGGCGCGGTTCGTGCTCGCGCTGCGCGCCGTCCCGACCGAGGGGCGTGAGTTCACCGGCACGTGGCGCGGCGGCGTACTGCGCAGTCAGGACGAGTACGTCGCCGATGGGCTGCAGCGCTCTCGCGGGATGATCGACGTGGATGCGCTCGGCCGGCTGTGGGCCGATCTCCGCACCGCGGCCTGCACCGAACCCGACGTCTGGGCCCACCGCGACCTGATGCCGGGCAACCTGCTGGCCACCGACGGACGTCTGACCGGGGTGATCGACGTCGGCACCTTCACCGTCGCCGATCCCGCCATCGACCTGCAGCCCGCCTGGAACCTGCTGGATGCGCCGGCCCGGGCCGCGTTCCGGACTGCCCTCGGCAGTGATGACGACGAGTGGCGTCGCGGCATGGGCTGGTCGTTCGCCCAGGCCATCGGGTGTCTCTGGTACTACGTCGAGACCAACCCGGTCATGTCCCGCACCGCCCACCACACACTCACGGCGCTGCTCACTGCTTCGTAGTCACGAACACGAACTCCTTGCCCGGCCGATCCGGCGCCTCCCGGACCTCGTCGACGCTGAACCCGGCGGCCGTCAGCGACGTCTCGATCGCGTCCCGCTCCCGGAACCACAAGGTCGAATCCGACGTGAGCACCGCACCGTCGGACTCGAACACATAGGTGCCCCGGAACGAAACGTACGGCAGCTCGACCGCGAGGAGATCGGACCAGCTCTCCACCGTGTCCACGCCCTCGACCGTCACCACCTGGTGCGTGTGCTCCCGGGTCCACTCCTCCCACGCCCGCCGCGCCGGATCCCGCGTCTCGAACACGAACCGCCCACCGGGCCGCAGAGCTTGGCGTACGCCGCCCAGCGTCGCCGCCCACTCCTCATCGGTCAGAAACACCTGCGCCACGTTCCCCGTCATCACCGCGAGGTCAACCTCCAGCGGCGGCAACGTCGTCGCGTCCCCATGGATCCACCGCACCCGCTCGGCATATTTCTTGCCCTTAGCAACTTCCAGCGAGGCCTCGGCCGGGTCGACCCCGACCACCTCGACCCCCTGCCCCGCCAGCAAGCAGGTCAATTCCCCCGTCCCACAGCCCACATCCAGCACCCGCCGTACCCCGAACTCGCCCACCATCGCGGCGTAATGCCCGAGATCCTCCCGCCCCGCATCCAGCGCGTCATACACAGCCACCAACCGAGGCACCCCGAACAAGGCATCAACCATCCCGCGACGCTAACCCGCCCCGCGCCTCGCCCGCGACCACATTTCCGCAGTCAGTCCTGCGCAGTCGCAATCATGAAGCTGTACCCCGCGAGCCTCACCACGAACGACCGCGTCCCCCACGCCCGCTCCTCAATCGGCCCCGGCTACTCAGACGTTGAAGCGGAATTCCACGACGTCGCCGTCCGCTCCCGGAACCCCCGGTTCAACTCAGACGCTGAAGCGGAACTCGACCACGTCGCCGTCCCACCCCACTCGCCCCGCAGGGGCCGTTTACACGTTGAAGCGGAACTCGACTACGTCGCCGTCTTGCATGGTGTAGTCCTTGCCTTCCATGCGCACCTTGCCGGCGGCTCGGGCCGCGGTCATGGTGCCGGCTTCCATCAGGTCGTCGTACGAGACGATCTCGGCCTTGATGAAGCCGCGCTGGAAGTCGGTGTGGATGACGCCGGCGGCCTCGGGGGCGGTGGCGCCGCGCTTGATGGTCCAGGCGCGGGCTTCCTTCGGACCGGCGGTGAGGTACGTCTGCAGGCCGAGGGTGTCGAACCCGACCCGGGCCAGCACATCCAGACCCGGTTCGTCGATGCCCATCTCCGCGAGCATCTCCCGCGCCTCGTCCTCGTCGCCGAGCTCGACCAGCTCCGCCTCGAACTTCGCGTCCAGGAAGATGGCCTCCGCCGGCGCGACCAGGTCACGCATCTGCTGCTTCAGCGCCTCGTCGGCCAGCTCGTCGGCGTCGCAGTTGAAGACGAACAGGTACGGCTTGGCCGTCATCAGCATCAGTTCGCGGATCGCGTCGCGATCCACGTCGGACGCGATGATCGGCGTACCCGCCTCAAGGTGCTTCTGGGCGGCCCGGACCGCCTCGAGCACGATCGCGCTCTCCTTCTTCAGCCGGGCTTCCTTCTCCAGCCGCGGGATCGCCTTCTCGACGGTCTGCAGGTCGGCCAGGATCAGCTCGGTCTGGATGGTGGAGATGTCGTCGGCCGGCGAGACCTTGCCGTCGACGTGGGTGACGTCGTCGTCGCGGAACACCCGGGTGACCTGGCAGATCGCGTCCGACTCGCGGATGTGGCTGAGGAACTTGTTGCCCAGCCCCTCACCCTCCGACGCGCCACGGACGATGCCGGCGATGTCGACGAACTGCACGGTGGCGGGGATCACCTTGGCGGAGTTGTACAGCTCGGCCAGCTTGCCGAGCCGCGCGTCCGGTACGCCGACCACGCCCACGTTCGGCTCGATGGTCGCGAACGGGTAGTTCGCGGCGAGCACGTTGTTCTTGGTCAGCGCGTTGAACAGGGTGGACTTGCCCGCATTGGGGAGCCCGACGATTCCGATGGTGAGTGCCACGGGCGTCAAGGGTACGCGGGGAACCCCGTCGTACCCCAATTCAGATCAGGAAGGCCTCGAGCTCAGCGGCGTACCAGCGGCTGGTGCGGCCGATCGAACGCATGCCCAGGCGGCGGCACACTGCCAGTGACGCCGTGTTGTCCGGGCGAACGACCGCGTGGATCTGATCGAGCCCCGCCTTGAAGCCGCGCGCGATCGCACCGCCTGCCGACTCCGTCGCGAGACCGCGCCCCCACGCGTCCGGATGGAAGTGCCAGCCGACCTCGACCTCCCCCTTGCCCGCGGTGCCGTCGGACGGATCGGGCAGTGGCACGAGTAGGACAGTCCCCGCAACCGTGCCGGTCGACCGCTCCTCCACCGCCCAGACGCCGTACAGCGGGTCCTGGTTGCGCTCGTTCCAGCGCTTGATCACCCGGGCGGCCGCGTCGCGGTCCGTCATCACCCGCGGCTCGGCGCCGAGCCAGCGCGACACCTCCCACCGCCGGTAGATGTCGAACACCCGCTCCTCATCCGTGTCCGCCCAGTCACGCACCACGAGCCGGTCTGTCTCGTAAGCCACCTTCGGATCCATCGCGGCACCTCCCCTGTCCTTCCGATTCATGTAGCCGTCCGAACCAGCCAGGGGCAAGCGGCGTCTCCACTCTGTGACCAGTTGGAGAGATCGCGGCGGCCATCGATCACGCTTCGTGTCCGGATGCCTGCAATTCCTGCGCTTCGGGTGGCTCGAGGTCGTCTCCTGCCTGTTCCCGATCTGTCTGTTCGCCGGCCTGGCCGTCTCGAAGTACGTCGACCTCCCGATCGACCGGTACGACGCCCTGCTCGCGTACTGCGTTGGTCTCACCCTCCTGTTCTGGGCGGTCGGGCTGGAGACGTGGCGCGAGGTCGCGGTGATCTTCGCGTTCCACCTGGTCGGGCTCGGTCTCGAACTGTTCAAGGTGCAGGTCGGGTCGTGGCAGTACCCGGGCGACGCGGTCACGAAGTTCGCCGGTGTGCCGCTGTTCGCAGGGTTCATGTACGCCGCCGTCGGCAGCTACATCTGTCAGGCCTGGCGCAGGTTCGACCTCCGGGTCAGCAGCTACCGCCCGTGGCCCACGACCGTCCTCGCCGTACTGATCTATGCGAACTTCTTCACCCACCACTGGATCGTCGATCTCCGCATCCCGATCGCGCTCGCCCTCCTCGTCGTCCTGCGTCGTACCTGGGTCTTCTTCACGGTCGGCTCACGTCGCTATCGCATGCCGCTGGCGCTGTCGTTCGGCCTGATCGGCTTCTTCCTCTGGATCGCGGAGAATTTCGGCACCTTCCTGGACGCGTGGAACTACCCCGACCAGGTCGACGTGTGGCGCCTCGTCCACCCAGCCAAGTTCGGTGCGTGGGCTCTGCTCGTCAGCATGAGCTTCGTCCTCGTCGCCAGCGTCAAGTCGCTCGAAGGCCGCCTCTACCACCGCGGTACCCCGGCCACCGTCTCGACGCCGGAGGCAACGAACGTCGAACCGGCCGATCTCACGGCCGCTGAGATCGCACCGCAACATGGGGATGCCAACCAGAGCAGACGGTAGGGCGTCTTCCCCGGTGTGAGGCTCCTTCGGGGGAGCAACTGGGGAAATCCGCCTGATCTGTGAGGGAGCATCATGTCCCGAAAGTTCGCCGCTTTCGTCGCGACCGGTGTGGCGTTGGCTGTCGTCGTCGGATCGTTGCTGGCCTTGGCGCTGGGACATTCGCGAGCGCCCAAGCCCGCTGTCGCGACCACACAGACCTCGGCCACACCGACCGTGACTCCGACACCGACACCGATCGTCAACGCCCCGCCGACCACGCGCCACACGCCCGCTCCAGACCCGACCGCAGCGATTGCTGCAGGCAACAAGAAGGTCGTGTTCCTGAGCTTCGACGACGGGCCGGACCCGCTCTGGACTCCGCGGATCCTGCAGATCCTGGCGAAGCACGGCGCCCACGCAACCTTCTTCGAGCTCGGCTCCATGCAGGCCGCGCACCCCGGCCTGCGCGAGCAGGTGCTTGCCGCAGGCAACACCATCGGCAGCCACTCGATCACTCATCCGCAACTCACCGCTCTCCCCGCCGCCAAGCGCCGGCACGAGATCTTCGACGGACCGAAGTCCACTTGCTACCGGCCGCCGTTCGGTGCATCGAACCCGAAGGTCCGCGCGGACATCAAAGCGGCCGGCATGATCCAGGTGCTGTGGGACGTCGACCCTCGCGACTGGGCCCGCCCAGGCACGAACACGATCGTCCACAACATCCTCAACCACGCCCACCGCCGCAACATCATCCTCCTCCACGACGGCGGCGGCGACCGCTCCCAAACAGCCGCCGCCCTCGACAAAGTCCTCCCAATCCTCAAGTCCCAGGGCTACACCTTCCCCGCCATGAACTGCTGACCTCCGCGTTGAGTGACCCGCTCAGCAACGAATCCACCGTTCCGAGCGAGACTGAGCCGCAGGTCCGGGTCGTGCATGGCGCGGCAGTAGGCGCAGACATGCCCGTCGTGCCTGCCTTCCGCCCGACAGATGTGCCCGCTCTTGCCGTCGAACCAGCCGAACGTGCAGAGGTCGCGCTTCATCGCGGCATCTCCGGGTCGTCGTGTCGTTCCCACGGCGGACCGAGCAGCGGCCAGCCCTTTGGGTCGCGGTCGATCGGTATGGCCAGCGGAGCGGGATGCAGGGCCAACTCGACTGCGCGCAGCTTCTCGAACGGCGGCCGGTCCGAGGCCAAGACCACCTGGATCTTCTGCCGTACCGCGCACGATTCGCAGTCGTCTGGGTGGTTCAACCACGTGCTCCCGTCCAGTTGGTACGGGCCGGTCGGCAAAGCGGGGATCTCACGGACTTACATGCCGACCGGCCCGGGCTCCGTCGCTCCAGACTGACCGGCCGGCGCTCGGAAGTCGCTCACTCCCGTGTATCCCTGGGCATGAGGAGACAGGGATACAGCCGGTGGGTGACACTTGGGGGGTGTTGTTCGGGAGCCGGCTGCGGGAGTATCGCGACCATCGTGGGTGGTCGCTGGGTGAGCTGGCTCGGGCGACGCACTACAGCCGGGGGTATCTGAGCAACGTCGAGAACGGGCGGAAGGCTCCGTCGGACGAACTCGCTGGTGCTTGTGATCGAGCCCTGCGGGCCAAGGGTGAGTTGATCGCAGCAGCCCGGCACGACGCCGCAGCCAAAGTGCGCGACACACCGTGGGAGACGGCCGAGCTCGTTCAGAAGATGCAGGCGTCGGACACGACAGCGGCGACGATCGAGACGCTGCACTCGACCATCGAAGAGTTGTGCTGCCAGTACAACCGACGGGACGCTGTGGAGCTTCGGCGAGAGGCGCACGAGTGGCTCCTGCACGTTGGCGCCCTGCTGCGCCGACCGGTTGGCCTGAAGGCTCACAGCGAGCTCCTGGTGGCGGGCGGCTGGCTCGCACTGTTGGCAGGCTGCGTGGAGTACGACCTCGGTATGGCGACCGCAGCAGAGTCGACGCGTGTCGCGGCACTCCAACTCGGGCTCGAGGCCGGACACCCGGAGATCGTCGGCTGGGGCCACGAGATGACCGCCTGGTTCGCGTTGACCCAAGGCCAGTTCGATCGGGCGGTTCAGGCATCACTCAAAGGCCAGGCCGCCGCGCCCAACTCCAGCGTCACTGTGCAGTTGATGGCACAGGAAGCGAAGGCCAAGGCTCGACTCGGAGAGTCCGGTTTGGAAACTCTGCTGGAGTCCGGCCGTGGTCTGCTGCACCAGCTGCCTTACCCCGACCGCCCGGACAACCACTTCAAGGTGGATCCGTCGAAGTGGGACTACTACTCGATGGACATCCACCGCATGGCGGGTGACAACGAGCGGGCGACGCAGTACGCCGAGACCGTGATCCTGGACAACACCGCACCAGATGGCGCGGAGCTGAGTCCGATGCGCATCGCCGAGTGCCGGATCACCCTCGGATTCGTTGCCGGGCGGGCGGGTGATCTCGAGGAAGCGGTCGGGCTCGGCTTGAACGGTCTGAAGGACGGCCGCCAGAGCAAGGTTCACCTGCGGATGGTCGCGGCAGAGCTCGACCAGGAGCTCCGCCAACTCTTCCCCGGCGAGGGCCTGGTGAGCGAATTCGAGGACGCTCTCCGAGGAGTGTGAGCCGCGGTACCGAGTCGGCACTCTTCCGGCACTTTTCGGTACTTCGGCGCGCGTTGGCGGAAAGTGTCGGTGGGGTTGGGCACTATCGGTGACATGACGGGTACGACGGTGTTGCTGGTGTTGCTGTTCCTGGCGGTGGGGTTGCTGCTGGGGGCCGTGTTCGGCGTGCTCTGGGTGCGGGGGCGGGATGGGGCTCAGCTTGCGCGGGTGACTGCTGAGCGGGATGCGGCGGAGGATCGGGTTGTCGAGCTGACGCAGGAGCGGACCACGGTCGGGCAGCAGATGGGGGGCCAGGCTGTGGTGAAGGAGGCTCTGGATCGCCTGCACGTGCAGCTGAATCAGCTCGAGCAAGGCCGGGCCGCGTGGCAGAGCCAGCTGCATCAGCAGGTCAACGAAGTGCGGATGAGTGGCGAGGCGTTGCGGCGCGAGACGGCCTCGTTGTCGACCGCGTTGCGCAAGCCGCAGGTCCGTGGGCGCTGGGGTGAGCTGCATCTGCGCCGGACCGTCGAGCTGGCCGGCATGGTGGCGCACTGCGACTTCACCGAGCAGACCACGACGGCCGGCGAGGACGGCGTACTGCGGCCCGACCTCGTCGTACGGCTTGCCGAAGGCAAGAATCTGGTCGTCGACTCGAAGGTGCCGCTGGCCGGGTTCCTGGAGGCGGCCGAGTCGGACGACGCCGAGTTCCGCGAGGAACGGTTGCGCGCACATGCCCGGCACCTGCGGACGCATGTCGACCAACTGGCGTCGAAGGCGTACTGGACACGGCTGTCGCCGTCACCGGAGTTCGTCATCCTCTTCGTGCCCGGCGAGTCGTTCCTGTCCGCGGCGCTCGACGTCGAGCCGTCCTTGCTGGAGTACGCCGCTGAGCGCCGGGTGATCCTGGCGACGCCGACCACGCTGATCGCGACGTTGCGGGCTGCGGCGTACGCCTGGAATCAGTCGGCTCTGACCGAGTCGGCGCAACAGGTCTTCGAACTCGGCCGCGAGCTGTACGAGCGCCTCAGCACGATGGGCGAGCACTTCGGACGGGTCGGGCGGTCCCTCACCTCCGCAGTCGAGGCCTACAACGGGACGGTCGGGTCGTTCGAACGCCGGGTCTTCATCACCGCCCGCAAACTCCGCGACCTCCACGTCACCGAGGCCGAGCTCACGGCGATGGAGTCCATCGAGGCCTCGGTCCGGCCGCTGACGGCCCCGGAGTTCCTCGCCCTGGAGGATCGCGACTCCACCCGCCGCTGGCCACCCACCCAAGCCGGCTGACCCACCGCGATCCAAGGCCGGACCGGCGGTGCGTGCAGTCACCGGGTTGCGGCTGCCTCTCCCCGATCCGGGGCCGGACCGGGCGGGCGTGGCCGCTGGGTCAGGGGTTTGCGGTCGCCGGGCAGGGCGACTGAGTTGAGCGGTTGGCGGGGGCCTGGGCGGGAGACGGGTGCGGGGTGGCTGCGGTGCGGGCGGGAGACAGCTGACGGGCGGTGGCAGGAGTGCGCGCGGCAGACGGGTGCGGGGTGGCTGCCGTGCGGGCGGGAGACGGGTGCCGGGTGGTGGCTGAGGTCCGGGTGCGGAGGCCGATCCAGATCAGCAGCGCGCTGACGAGAGTGAAGGCAACGTCCGCACTCAGTGCCAACCGGTGGCCACTCACCAGCGTCGCCTGAGTGGCGGCAATCGCGAACAACGCCGGCGTACCCATCGTGACCGCGACCTCGCCGGTCATCGAGCTCAGCCCGGTAGCCAGCCCCTGGTCCTCGTCGCTCACATCGGACGTCGCGGTCACCGTGAACGCGACGATCGCACCCACATGCCCGAAGAAGCCGATGAACAACGCCGGGATCAGAATCACCAGCGCGACCCAGGTCTGCGTCCCGAGGAACACGATCGGAAGCGTCGCCAACCCCTGGACGACCAGACCCACCGTCAAGACCTTCCGATAGCCGAGGCGTCCGATGACGCGACCGGCGACCACGCCCGCAGCCACCGAGGCGACGCCCGGGATGCCGAAGACCAAGCCGGTCTGGAACGGCGACAACCCCAGTACCTGCTGCACGTACAGCGTGGTCAGCACGATCATCGCCGGCTCCATCGCACCGATCACCAGCCCGGCATAGTTGCCCCAGGCCACCGAAGGCCGGGTCAGGATCCGGATCGGGACGAGCGGCGCGGCCGACCGCCGTTCGATCAGCCCGAACGCGATCAGCAGCAGTACGCCGACCAGTCCCGCCGGCAGGCTCCGCTCGATCACTGCATAGACGACGGCCAGCAGACCGCCGGTCACCGTCATCGCCCCAGGGACATCCAGCTTCAGCCGCTCCGGCGCCTTGCTCTCGTCGATCACGAACGGTGCGACCACCAGGACGATCACGACGGCCGGCACGTTGATGAAGAACGCCGCGCGCCAACCGAGCAGGCTGACCAGCGCACCCCCGACCAACGCGCCGACGGCGAAACCGGCCGAGAGCAGCGCGCCCCGCAGACCGAGGACCCGCGCCCTGACGGAAGCCTCCGAGAACGTCGTCGTGAGCAGAGCCATCGTCGCGGGCATCGCCATCGCGGTCGCCACCCCCTGCAGCGCTCGAGCCGTCAGCATGACCTCGGCCTGATTCGCCAGGCCGCCGAGAACGGACGCCGCCGCCAGCAGGGCCATCCCAGACAGGAACAGCCTGCGGCGACCGAAGAAGTCCGCCAGCCGACCGAACAGCAGCATGCACCCGGCCGCGGGCAGCGCGAACGCCGAGGTGATCCACGGCAGGCCCTCCGCGCCCAGGCCGACACCCGCGCCGGCCTGCGGCAGAGCCACATTGAGGATCGAGAAGTCGACCGACAGCATGAAGCCAGCCCCGAGCAGAACGAGCAGGATCACGCGTTGCCGGGCGCTGAACCGGTGCGGCGAGGTGGTGTCCATGAAGGAAGCTCCATTCAATAGCAACTGATCGGTTGCTACTTTATAGCAACCATCGAGTTGCATCAACCTGTCGGAAAGCCGACAGGAATGGGCTGTTGACAGCCGGGGGTGGGGATACGCAACGATGAGAGCGCTCTCACCTGGTCCTTCGGCGATCTACCGTCCCTCGCCGTCCGGACCTGAGCGCCGGTTCGGGCGCTGTTGCGGCCTGGTAGCGCGACAGCTCGGCCGGCCGGTGCCTCGCCTTCTCGAACGGGACTGACCTGAGGAGGATCTGTGCGCATCAGACACCGACTGCTGGCGCTCGCCGCGGCCGCGGCGACCGTGGCCGGCGTGCTGACGGCCGTCATCGACCAGCCCGCCCAAGCGGTTCCGGCCACCATCCCACTGAAGATCACCAACAACTCGGGCCGCGGTGACGCGGTCTACATCTACAACCTGGGCACGAACCTGGCCACCGGGCAGCAGGGCTGGGCCGATGCCTCCGGCAACTTCCATGCCTGGCCGGCCGGCGGCAACCCGCCGACGCCGGCACCGGACGCGTCGATCGTTGGCCCATCCAACGGCCAGTCGACGACCATCCAGATGCCGAAGTTCTCCGGCCGGGTGTACTTCTCCTACGGCCAGAAGCTGGTCTTCAAACTGACCACCGGCGGCCTGGTCCAGCCCGCCGTACAGAATCCGAGCGATCCGAACCGGAACATCCTGTTCAACTGGTCGGAGTACACGCTCAACGACTCGGGCCTGTGGATCAACAGCACGCAGGTCGACATGTTCTCGGCCCCGTACGCCGTCGCCGTACAACTCCCCGACGGCAGCACCAAGACCACCGGGCACCTGAAATCCGGCGGATACAACGGCTTCTACAACGCACTCCGCAGCCAGTCCGGTGGGTGGGGCAACCTGATCCAGACAGCCCCGGACGGATCGGTACTACGAGCGCTCTCACCCCTGTATGGCGTCGAGACCGGCGCACTCCCGGCGAACGCGATGGACGACTACGTGAACCGGGTCTGGGCGAAGTACACCAACGAGACCCTGACGGTCACACCGTTCGGCGACCAGCCGAACCTCAAGTACTTCGGTCGCGTGTCGGGCAACGTCATGAATTTCACCAACAGTTCGGGCGCGGTCGTCACGTCGTTCCAGAAACCCGACTCGGCCAGCATCTTCGGTTGCTTCAAGTTGCTCGACGCACCCAACGACCAGGTCCGCGGCCCGATCTCACGGACACTGTGCGCCGCCTACAACCGCTCGACCCTGCTGGTGAACCCGAACCAGCCGGACCCGAACAACAGCGGTTTCTACCAGGACTCCGTCACCAACCAGTACGCCCGGAACATCCACGCGCAGATGGTGGACGGGAAGGCGTACGGCTTCGCCTTCGACGACGTCGGCAACCACGAGGCGCTCGTCCACGACGGCGACCCGCGGCAGGCGAGCCTGATCCTCGACCCCTTCAACTGATCCGCCGAGGGCTTGACTCCGGCTTTGGTTAGTGGCAACTTACCGTTCGTGGGGACTTACGGATCACTCGAGGCGGCGGGGCCGGTGCTGGATGCACTCGGCGACCCGACCCGACGGGTGATCCTGGAGACACTGCGACGCGGCGGGCCCTGCTCGGTCAGCACCCTGGCCGGGCAGGTGCCCGTCAGCCGGCCGGCGATCTCGCAGCACCTGAAGGTGCTGGGGGCGGTCGGACTGGTGCGCCACGAATCGCGCGGGACGCGCAACATCTACCGCATCCACCGCGCAGGTCTCGACGAGCTCCGGGACTGGCTCGACCAGTTCTGGGGCGATGCACTGGAGGCGTACGCCGACCACATCCGGCGGACCGAGGAGGAGCGGGATGAACATTGACCAAGGCTTGGCGCCGTTGGTGAAGAAGATCGTTGTGCCGGTCGGCACCGAGCGCGCGTTCGAGGTGTTCACCGCCGAGATCTCCGCGTGGTGGCCGATGGTGTCGCACTCGGTCGGTGCGGAAGACGCCCGCGCCATCCGGGTCGAGAGCTTCGCCGGCGGCCGGATCATCGAGTACGGCGACGACGGCGAGCTCGCGACCTGGGGCACGATCTCGGACTGGGATCCGCCCACATCCCTCAGCTTCAGCTGGCATCCGGGCAGCGATCCGGAGCAGGCCGGCCAGGTGACCATCACGTTCACCCCGGTGGACGACGGCACCGAGCTCGCGCTGGTGCACTCCGGCTGGGAGCGCCGCGCCGACGGTGTCCGCGCCCGCGCCGGCTACGACACCGGCTGGGACTACGTCCTCGGCCAGTACGTCGCCGCCACGCGGTAGCGCTCGACTTCCGGCCCACCGTCACCGGATAGTGGGCGAATGGCGAATGCTCCGGTCGATCTCCGCGCGCTGGAAGCCTCGCTGCGACCGCATGGTGAGTCGGTCATGCTGTCGCGCGAGGCCTACATGGATCCCGTTGTCCTGGCCTGGGAACGCCGGCACTTCTTCGCCGGCAGCTGGAGCTGTCTCGGCCGGGTCGACGAGTTGTCCACCGATACGACCCACCGCGCGACCACCGTCGGTGACATCTCGGTCGTGCTGACCTTCGGCGAACGACCGCGCGCGTTCGCCAACACCTGCAGGCATCGCGGGCACGAACTGCTGCAGAACGACGAGACCAGCGAACGGCGGTCCGTGGTCTGTCCGTACCACGGCTGGTCGTACGAACTCGACGGCGCGGTCAAGGCCGCACCCCGGATGGGCGACGCCTTCGACCCCGCGCCGTACAACCTCGTCGAACTGCCCGCGGAGGTGTGGCACGGCTGGCTGTTCGTGAACGCGACCGCCACGGCCGGACCGTTCGGCGAACACCTCGGCGGACTCACGGACCTCGTCGCGCCGTACGCGCCCGAGTCCCTCCAGTTGAAGGCACGGCACCAGTACGACGTCGCGTCGAACTGGAAGACGATCGTCGAGAACTACCACGAGTGCTACCACTGCCCGCTGATCCACCCCGAGCTGTGCAAGGTGTCACCGCCGAACTCCGGCGACAACTGGAACCTCCCCGGTGCCTGGGTCGGCGGACTGATGGATCTGCGGCCCGGGGTCGAGACCATGTCGCTCGACGGACGCTCACAAGGGATCGCCTTGCCCGGCGTGGATCCACGCCGGGTGAACTACCTGGGGCTGTTCCCCAACCTGCTGATCTCGCTCCACCCGGACTACGTGATGACGCACCGCCTCGAGCCACGCGCCCCGGGCCTGACCGCGATCGAGTGCTCGTGGTACTTCCCGGCCGAAGTGCAGGATCCGTCGTACGCCGTGGACTTCTGGGACGTGACGAATCGCGAGGATTGGGCCGCGTGCGAGTCGGTGCAGCGCGGAGCCGAGTCGCCGCACTTCCGGCCCGGCCCGCTGGCACCCGCGGAGGACGCCGTCTACGCGTGGGTGACGATGATCGCCCGCGGCTACCTGGGCAAGCCCCTCGGCAATCAGTAGCCGAGGGTGAAGCGCCGGCGGTTGTGGGCCGGACGCTCGAGCTCGTCGACCGCCGCGACTGCGAAGTCCTCGGCCGAGATGTGGTCACCGACCGGCTCGTCGAGACCGAGCCGGAAGGTGCCGGTGCGCTCGCCGGGCGCGATCACGAAGGCCGGGGCCAGCATCGTCCAGTTGACGTCCTCGCTGGTGGCGCGCAACGCCTCGAGCGCCTCGGCGACCGTGAGCGACTCCCCCTTGTACTCGGCCGGGAAGTCCGGACCGTCGACGACCCGGCTGCCGTTGATCTCCAGACCGCCGGCGCCGCCGATCGTCAGCAGGCGCGTCTTCGTACCGCTGACGGCCGCGATCAGGTTGTCGATGGCATCCAAGTAGTCCTGGTGGTCCCCGCCCGTGCGGCTCGGGCCCAGCGCGGCAACCAGCACATCAGCGTCGGCCGTGAACTCCTTCGCCAGGGCCACATCGTTGGCGCTCCCCTGCACCGCCTGGACGCCGGCCGGAAACTCACCGCCGGAGCGGGTGATGCCGGTGACCTCGTGGCCGCGACTGACCGCCTCGGCGGCGATCCGGCTGCCGACCATGCCACTCGCACCGTAGACCGCGATCTTCATACTGGCGATTCCCTTCGATCTGGATGAAATCTCAACTTGTTTCTCCAATAGTATCGATTGGTTACTGAGCACTTCAACGTGCTATAAGTACCTGATGGTTACTAATGGCCAGACCTGGG
Source organism: Kribbella sp. NPDC050281 (assembly GCF_040655855.1). NCBI lineage: Bacteria > Bacillati > Actinomycetota > Actinomycetes > Propionibacteriales > Kribbellaceae > Kribbella > Kribbella sp. NPDC050281. The sequence continues at coordinate 43,827 of NZ_JBFAKS010000006.1, forward strand.
AGCGGGGCGATCTCTTCGACCCGAACTGCGCGACCCGGGTGATCCTGGACCGGATCGGCGACAAGTGGACGGCGCTCGTCGTCCTGCGGCTGAAGGACGGGCCGCGCCGGTTCACCGAACTGCGCGACGGGATCGGCCAGGTCGCGCCCAAGGTGCTGACGCAGACCCTGCGCCGGCTGGAGCGCGACGGCCTGGTCACGCGCGAGGTCTTCGCCGAGGTCCCGCCTCGCGTCGTCTACGCCCTGACCCCGATGGGCGAGTCCCTGATCGAGCCGATCACGGTGGTCAGCAACTGGGCCGAGGAGCACGTGCCCGCCATCACCCAGGCCCAGGAGAAGTACGACGCTTCGGCGTGACAGATCACAACTTCACACCCGGCCGATCGCGACTCAACCTTTTGATCCCACCCGGTCATCACACTGCTGACCGATACGGGAGCACTGGGGGTTGGGATGAATCCAGGACGGGACACGGAGTTCGCCGAGTTCGTCGACGGGCGCTTCACCGCGCTGCAACGGTTCGGGTACCTGCTGACGGGTGAGTGGCATCTGGCCGAGGACCTGGTCCAGCCCTCGCTGACGAAAGTGTGGTTCCACCGCAACGGGGCGAAGACGCGGAAGACCGGACAGGAGACGTACACGGCCGAAACGCACACCTACACCAAGCCGGGGACGTACACCTTCCGCTACACCGTGCGGTACTGCAGCATCACGGACACCGTCAGGACCATCAAGCTGGTGATCAAATAGTCCAGGCGTGGTCCGACGTACCGGTCGTGGGAAGGCCGGCGGCCTTGAGGTCACTGCGGAGCTCACGAGGCAGAGCGAAGGTCAGGCTCTCCTCGGCCGTGGTGACCTCTTGGACGTCGGCGTAGCCGCGCTCGGCCAGCCAGCGCAGGACATCGCGAACCAGCACCTCCGGCACGCTCGCGCCGCTGCTGACGCCGACCGAGTCGACACCCTCGAGCCACGCCTCGTCGATCTCGTCGGCGTAGTCGACCAGGTAGCCGGCCTTGGCACCGTGCTCGACAGCCACCTCGACCAGGCGCACCGAGTTCGACGAGTTGCGGGAGCCGACCACGATCATCAGGTCGGCCTCCGCGGCGAGTTTCTTCACCGCGGCCTGGCGGTTCTGGGTCGCGTAGCAGATGTCGTCGCTCGGCGGGTCCTGCAGCTTCGGGAACCGCTCGCGCAGCCGTCGGACCGTCTCCATGGTCTCGTCGACGGACAGCGTGGTCTGGGACAGCCAGACGACCTTCTCGGGGTCGCGGACAGTCACATTCGGTACGTCGCCCGGCCCGTCGACGAGGTGGACGTGCTCCGGCGCCTCACCGCTGGTGCCGACGACCTCCTCGTGGCCTTCGTGGCCGATGAGCAGGATGTCGTAGTCGGTGGCGGCGAAACGCTTGGCCTCGTGGTGCACCTTGGTGACCAGCGGGCAGGTGGCGTCGATCGTCTTCAGTTGCCGCGCGGCTGCTTCCTGGTGCACCACCGGGGCGACGCCGTGTGCGGAGAAGATCACCGTCTCGCCCTCGGGCACCTCGTCGGTCTCGTCGACGAAGATCGCACCGCGCGACTGCAGGGTGTGCACGACGTGCTTGTTGTGCACGATCTCCTTGCGCACGTAGACCGGCGGACCATAGAGGTCGAGCGCCTTCTCCACCGCCACGACCGCCCGATCCACACCGGCGCAGTACCCGCGCGGGGCAGCAAGCAGCACCCGCTTCGTCCGCACCGCGGTCGTCGGTTGAGTGTTGTCAGGCTGGGCAGTCACGTCCCCCATGGTACGGGCCGCCGTCACGGCAGCCCGAGCCGACCGGATTTGTGTGAACAGTGTCACGAAGACAAGTCGAGGAGCCGTCCGCCCTGTCCGGACGGCTCCCCCGTGGGAGGTGTTCCAATGCCTCAAGGATGCGGGGGAATCGCGTTGTCCGCAAAGGATTTTCCGTCGGCCCAGGTCCGGATCGCCGCGAAATCCGTTGCCGTCAGCCCGATTCGCGGATCCACCTGGTGCACCAACTGGTGGTCGCGGTGGAAGAACCTCTCGTCGTCGGAGTCCACATCGTCGTCGATCCAAACGAACGGGCGATCCCCCACGCAGTCCGCGACGTACGGCGTCTTCCACGATCCGCGGCGTACCGGCGTACGGTCCGGCCAGAGGATCGTCGGGAGATCTCTTGGCAGGCCGAGCAACGGGGACAGCAGGCGGTTGGCGCCGCGTTCCCAGCTGGTGGCCCAGACGAGGTCGAAGGTGCCGGCGAGCGCGTTCAGCTCCACCCCGTGCTGCGGGTTGATGCGCACCACCCAGGTCCTCTCCCCCTCGACGATTTCGTGCCGCACGTATCCAGGCGGAGTCCCCGGCGCCCGGTACGGATTCAGCGGACCGTCGAAATCGAGCAGCAGTAACGGGCGCATCAGGCAACGCTAAGTGATCCGCGTGCGTCGCGCGGGGTTTGTCGGCGCGGGGTCGTAGGGTCTGGGGGTGGCTTTGGAGACCTCACCGGATGCGCCTGCGGCCGTTCGCACGATTGCGAACGGGATCGCCAGCTGGATCAACCAGCTCGGTGCGGTGTGGGTCGAGGGCCAGCTGACCGACGTGTCGATCGGGCGCGGTACGACGACGGTGTTCGGCACACTGCGCGACACCGATGCGGACATCTCGCTGCGGTTCACCTGCAACCGGCGGGTGTTCGAGGCCGTCGATCCGCCGGTGACGGACGGGTCCCGCGTGGTCGTGAACGCGAAGCCGAACTTCTTCGCCCGCCGCGGCACGCTCGCGCTGGCGGTCAACGAGATCCGGCACGTGGGCATCGGTGAACTGCTGGCCCGGATCGAACGGCTCAAACAGCTGCTCGCGGCCGAGGGACTGTTCGCGGCGTACCGGAAGAAGAAGCTGCCGTTCCTGCCGCACACGATCGGGCTGATCTGTGGTCGCGATTCCGCGGCGGAGCGCGACGTACTGGAGAACGCGAAGCGGCGGTGGCCGGCGGTGGCGTTCCGGATCGAGTACGCGTCGGTGCAGGGGCCGACGGCGGCCGGTGAGGTGATGACCGCGCTGCGGAAGCTGGACGCGGACGAGTCGGTCGAGGTGATCGTGATCGCGCGCGGCGGCGGATCGCTGGAGGATCTGCTGCCGTTCTCGGACGAGGGACTGATCCGGGCTGTGTCGCAGGCGCGGACGCCGATCGTGAGCGCGATCGGGCACGAGCCGGACTCGCCGCTGCTCGACCTGGTCGCCGATCTGCGCGCCTCGACCCCGACGGACGCGGCGAAGCGGATCGTTCCCGACGTCCGCGAGGAGCTCGACGGTGTTCGGCAGTTGCGCGAGCGCGGGCTGCGGGCAGTCACTTCGTGGCTCGATCGGGAGATGCACGCGCTGGCGGCGATTCGGAGCCGACCGTCGCTCGCGGCGCCGGTGACGGACCTGCAACGGCGGTCCGACGAGGTCGCGGCGCTGATCGAGCGGAGCCGGCGGACTCTGACGCATCGGCTGGATCGGGCGAGCGACGACATCACCCACCGGCTGGCGAGCGTACGGGCGTTGTCCCCGAAGGCGACGCTCGAGCGCGGGTACTCGGTTCTCCAGCTGGCCGACGGGACCGCGGTCCGGGAGGTGGCGCAGGTGGCGCCCGGAGATCTGTTGCAGGCGCGGGTGACCGACGGCCGATTCGCAGTCGAAGTCAAGTCCGAGGAGAACACGTGAGCGGCGACCGTCCCGACATGACGTACGAGCAGGCCCGGGAAGAGCTGGTCGAGGTGGTCCGCAAGCTCGAAGCCGGCGGCACCACCCTCGAGGAGTCCCTCGCGCTCTGGGAACGCGGCGAAGAACTGGCCGCCACCTGCCAACGCTGGCTGGACGGCGCCCGCGAACGCCTCGCCAAAGCCCAAGCCGCCCACGAGGAGAAATCCAACTGAGCACACCGGCCGTCCGAGCAGCCCAAGAAGAGGACCTACTGGGAGCCGCGGAGGCTCGAGTTGCCAGACTGCACGGATGTTTGGGTTTGGGTGCTTGAGGCAAATACTCGGGCGCGGCGGTTCTCTGCGCGCTATGGATTCACCGAGAGGGCCGACCGGACCTGCTCGTCGTTGAACGACCTTCCGGAGATCAGGCTGTCGCTCGGCCGCCGGTGACCTCGCGGACTACTACGGTAAACCCTTCCCCGGATTCGGGCGGACGTTGGCAAATACTGTCCTCGCGCCCGTTTCCCTTGCAGGCAACGCAATTCATCTTGCCGGAGGTTTGTCGTAGATGGTGATCGCGCTCATCGTGGTCGGAGTACTCGTGCTCGGCCTGGCCGGGTTCGTGGTGTGGTTCCGGAAGATCCGTGATCCGCTCAAGGGCGAGGACTTCTACAAGTTCCACGTCGAGCAGAAGTGGCTGTGGGAGCTGACGCTGACGCCTGAGCAGGAGAAGGCGTTCATGGCCGGCCTGGAGGCGTACGACGATGATCGCGGCTGCTACCCCATGCGGTCGGAGGGTCTCCTGCGGGTCTACAGCCCGATGATGCTCATCTCGCTGTACTCCCTGACCGAGCAGTTCGCCGCGATGGGACCGGCGGCGGTGCAGGATCCCGCCCGCGCCGTTCACGACCTGGTGATGCGGGCCGCCGAGGGCGAGGTCGACGGCGTTCTCTACTACAACGACGAGTGGATGGGCGAGGACGTCACCGAGGTCGACGGCATGGACAAGTACGCCTTCACCGACGCGATGATGTCCGCGACGTTCGCCCAGGGGGTGGACCACGAGTTCGCCGGCGGTTATGCCGATGAGAACAAGGGCTACCTGACCATGGGTGTTCTCACCAAGAATCCCGAGCACGTGGAGCGGATGTACCAGGAGGCGTCCGCCCTCGCGGGTGAGCCGACGGAGTACCGCAACCGGCTGGACGTCATGAAGGACGTGATGACACCGGAGAGTCCGGAGTACGTCGCCGCCTTCGACCGGGCCGAGGCGGAGAAGAGCAAGTACATCAACACGCTCGTCTTCTGCTTCGAGCGAGTTGTCGAGCACTACCGCGACCTGAGGCCGCAGATGGAGTACGCCGAGCCCAAGGACGTACTGTCCGTCGTGATGGCACGCATGCTCGAGGACGACCTGCGCGGATACACGTGGACGCGGCCACCATCGGACGAGCAGCAGAACCTGGCCCTTGCGCTCTTGAGCAACCGAAGCTGAGCAGCAGTGGACAAGGATCGTGAAGGTGCTCTGTCGGCTGTGCTCACAGAGCTGGCCGAGGAGATCGCCGAGGCCGCTCCTCGGAGCTGGAAGCGTGCGGAGCTGCATGGTTACGCGGTCGGCCAGGGCGGAACCGGACACCGCGGCTTCTGGTTCGAGCCGAAGGAGCTGAACGAGTACGGCACGAACGACATCGACGTGCACGGCGGCATGACAGCCGTCCACACGTTGATGGAGGCGGCAGAACACCTCACGATCGATCTGGAGCTGGAATCCCGCGGTCGCTACCGGGCTGTCCTGAGCGAGCGACTCGATCGCGCCGATGACCGCGGGTTCCGCTACCTGGTGGACAAGGAGTCCGAGCCGCCCGAGCCCCTGGCAGCTCCCAGCGACGCCGCCGAGGCCGGAGATCCCGTCGAGGCTGTTGCCTTGTTCAACGAATACCGCCGGCGGCTCGAGGATCTGCTCGGCCCGTCGTCCGACGAACTGCCGCCACCCCTGCCCGCAACAAGTGTCCCGCTACCACGGGATCTCAGCGCTCTGTACGCCGTCGTCGACGGTGACGGCGGACGGGGCATGCTCCATGGTTTCGGCTGGTTCGGCCTCGAGACGCTGGAACATTTCGCCGATCAGGACGAACGGTGGTGGGTCACGCGCGGATGGCAGCGCTACGTCGACTCATACTCGTTCGCCAAGGACTTCGGGCCGCCGGGCGCCGTCCGTCGGCTCGCGGACCATCCGGCGTGGATCCCCTTCGCCACCGACACATTCGGGAACTATCTCGCAGTCGACATGGCGCCCGGTCCCAACGGTCGGCCCGGTCAGGTCATCCTGATCGGGCGGTCGTACTACCGCGGCCCGGTCTATGTCGCCGACTCGGTGACCGAGCTGTTGCGCCGGCACGTCGACGCGTTGGTTTCCGGTCGCGTCGAGCGCGATGACGACGAGGGGCTGTGGATCAACGCCGGCGACGTCAGTCAGTACGAACGCCAGTACGACGAGAACTGCACGCTCGAGCTGACCGGAAGGGACGCGGCACCGGTGAGCGGCCTGACCGCAGAGCTTCGCGAACTGTCGGTGCACAACGCGCCGTGGGTCGACCTGCGGCCGGTGAGTGCGGCGCCGGCGCTGCAGAAGTTCTCTGTCCGCAATGTCGCCGGTGTCGACCTCTCACCGTTGCTCGCAACGCCTGTCGAGGTACTCGACCTCGGCACCGACACCATCGACCTGTCCGGGCTGCGGGGTCACCCGACGGTGAGTCAGGTCATTCTGCGCAGTGAGAAACCGATCGATCTCCTGCCGCTGGCGTCCTGCCCTTCCTTGTACGCGCTCGATCTCACCGACGCGCCCTCCGCGGAGCTGTCCTCGCTCGGACAGCTCGCCGGACTCCGGTACCTCAGGATGCAACGCCTGCAGTGGAAGGAATTCCTGGCCCACCAGACAATTCCGCCGAGGTTGGCGGTCGCGGAACTCGCCGAGGAACCACTCGAGGAACGCAAGCACTACTGGTCGTTCGCCAACGCCTACAAACCCCGTCGGCCGACGCTGGACGACGCCCTCGAATGGGCCGGACAGCTCACCCGGAACGCCACCGGCATCGTGACGATCACGGGCAGGTTCACACGCCGCTGACCGCGCCTAGCAGGCTGGTCGTTGCGGTGTGAAGCCCGGACTTGATGCGTGCGAGGTCGAAGCCCTGGTCGCGGAGGGATTTGTGCAGGTCGGCGGCCAGCGGAGCCAGGACCAGGTGTGCGGTGTAGTCGGCGTCGAGGTCCGGGCGGGCTTCCTCGATCAGCAGGGCCAGGTGCCGGCGCCAGAGATTGTAGGAGCCGATTCGGTAGCGAGCGCCGTCCGAGGCGTTCTCGCTGTCCATGAAGAGCTCGACGTGACGGTCCAGCAGGTCGAGGTACGCGTCGAGGAAAGCGATCACCCGCAGGACCGGCGCCGCGCCGGGACCCAGCGGCGGTGGGCCGCTCAGGATCTTCGCCTGCAACTCCTGCTCGCGTTCGTCGAGCAGCGCGACCGCCAGTCCGGCGCGGTCGCCGAAGCGGCGGAAGACCGTCCCCTTGCCGACACCTGCCGCCGCCGCGATCGCGTCCAGCGACACGTTCTTCACGCCCTGCTCGGTGAACAGCCGATCGGCCGCCTCGAGCACCCGGAGCCGGTTCCGGCGGGCGTCGGCGCGTTCCGGGCGCGGCTCCCCGACGACCGCCAGCTTCCGTTGTAAAGCGGACCGCGGTCCGGTACTGTCGTTCATAAGACGGACTGTAGTCCGCTAAAGTCTCTGGAGGAAGAACATGAACGAGCGAAGCGAGTTCATCATCAAGCACAGTGCATCTCGTGTCTCATCGGCGCCCGGAGCGAAGCGAGGACGTCGATGAGCAACACGTCCGCCCGGATCGCGATCGCGTATCACTCCGGGTTCGGCCATACTGCGAAGCAGGCCGAGGCGGTCGCCGCCGGCGCCGCATCGGTGCCTGGCACCGTGACGGACCTGGTTCTGCTGGATGAGCTGACCGACGACATCTGGGACCGGCTCGCCGCCGCGGATGCGATCATCTTCGGCGCCCCGACGTACTTCGGCAGCCCTAGCGCTGTCTTCAAGGCGTTCGCGGAGGCCAGCGTGAAGATCTGGGCCGCCGACCTGGGCTGGCGGGACAAGATCGCCGCCGGGTTCACCAACTCGAAGGCGATGTCCGGCGACAAGCTGAACAGTCTGGTCGACCTGGCCGTGTTCGCCGCGCAGCACGGGATGATCTGGGTCGGACTCGATCTCTACCCAGGCTGGGCGGAGTCGACCGCGAGCATCGAGGATCTCAACCGGCTCGGCAGCTGGCTGGGGGCGATGGCACAGTCCGACGCGGATCTCTCGGCCGAGAAGGCGCCGCCGGCGACCGATCTGCGGACCGCGGCGGCTCTCGGCGCGCGGGTCGCGACCGTCACGCAGCGGCATCTGCGCGGAGGAGCGCTGGCGGCCTGATGGCGTGGTTGGTACTCCTCGCGGCGGCCGCGTTCGAGATCGCGTTCGCCCTCAGCCTGAAACCGAGCGACGGATTCAGCCGGCCGTGGCCGACGGTCGGCGTGCTCGTCTTCGGCGTGATCTCCGTCGTTCTGCTGGCCAGGACGCTCGACCGCCTCCCGGTCGGTACGGCGTACGCGGTGTGGACCGGGGTCGGCTCGATCGGCGTGGTCACGTTGGGCATCGTGCTGTTCGACGAGCCGGTCACCCCCGCTCGCCTGGCCTGCATGGCCCTGATCGTCGCGGGCGTGGTGGGACTGCGGCTGGTCGGGGCGGACTAGGTCGGCGTCAGGACGCGGTACGACGGCGGCGGCGGGGACGCGTGGGGAGTGGGACGGGGTGCGCGTCGTCGATCGGGGTGTCCTCGAAGGCGCCGGGGGTGAACGCGCCGAGGGCCGGCGTGTGGCCGGAGACCAGGCGGCGGTAGTCGTCCCAGGTCCCGGCCCGCGCCGGAATGTTGCCGATGGCATCGACCTGGGTGAGGGGGTAGCCGCCGCCCTCGATCAGGTCCCACAGGTCGTCGTCGCTGCGCAGTTGCCCTAGCTCTCCGAACAGTTCCCGGCCGAACCAGCACGGGTGCCCGTGGCCGTTGTCGTACCGGCAGACGCCGATCGGGGTGGCCGGCCCGGCGACCTCGGCGACCAGCGACCACACGGTGGCCGAGGTCACACCCGGCTGGTCCCCGAGCATCACCACGATGCCGTCGGTCCGGCGATCGACCGCATCCAGGGCGGGCACGATCGAAGAGCTGCCGGTGTCCGCGTGCGGTGAGTCCACCACCCGTACACCGTCCAGGTCGACCCGGTCGCGGATCTGGTCCGCGGCACTGCCCAGCGTCACGATCAGCTGGTCGAACCCGCAGGTCCGGGCGACATCCAGGGTCGCGCCGAGCAGCGTGTCGCCGTGATAAGCGAGTAATTGCCTGGGTACGCCGAGGTGCGGGGAACTGTCGGCGGCAAGCAGGAGCCCCGTGACGAACATCGGCGCATCAACTCCCCGCCCGGGAGAGCGCAACCACGTGAGGCTCCTTCGCACTCTTCCCCGAGCGTGTAAACAGCCGAAAAACGATGGAAACCCGAACCCGGCAGATGTGTCAACGACCGTCCGGAACGCGGTCAGAAAAGCCTGCGAAAACGGTCAGCGCAACGCCGAAGCAAACGCTTCAAGGGCGGGATATCCGGCATTCCCGGTCACGATCGTGGTGGCGCCGGAACCCACCAGGACCAAGGCGTTCTCCTCTTTGCGGTCGAGCAGCACCTTGCGTTGCCAGGTGACGCCGCCGACGGTCGACGTACCGTCGTCGGAGGTCCGGCCGAGTTTGTCGGACTGGAATTTCCCGCCGGTGACATTGGACTGCTCGAGGCCGACGTACTTCTTCTCGTTCGTGACGGTGCCAAGGTGCCAGGTGATCGGAGCCTGCTCCGGGGTGCCGAATTCCACGCTGGTCGCTGTCCAGCCGGACGGCATCGGCTCCGGTCCGCGGACCCAGGGTGCGACCTTCTTCGCGTCCTCCAACTGGGCCGTGTACTCGACCGCCTTGACCTGCTCGTGCTTCGGCCGCCAGGTGACGATCATCAGGAACGCGACCACGATGAAGCAGGCCAGCAGCGCCCAGACCATGTTCGTCAGCGTGCGCGCCTTGGCCCGATCCTTCTGGTTCTGCTCCCGGTAAGCGATCGCCTCGGCCCGCGCGCGGGCCTTCTCCCGCGCCTCCGCCTCGCTGGAAGCACCCTGACCTGTCGAACTCATGGCATGAGTGTCCCATCTCGCCGAAACGGCCGGAGACCGCGTTGGCTACCATCCGTTGGCATGAGTGACCCGACCACGCCACCTGCCCATCTGGAGGTCGAGGCGCACGCGCCAGACCGCAACCTCGCCCTCGAGCTGGTCCGGGTCACCGAGGCCGCGGCGATGGCGGCGGGCCGCTGGGTCGGGCGCGGCGACAAGAACGGGGCCGACGGCGCGGCGGTGAACGCGATGCGCACCCTGATCGGCACGGTCGGGATGAACGGCGTGGTGGTGATCGGCGAGGGCGAGAAGGACAACGCCCCGATGCTCTACAACGGCGAGCAGGTCGGTTCCGGCGACGGCCCGGAGTGCGATGTCGCGGTCGATCCGGTCGACGGTACGACGCTGGTTGCCAAGGGCATGGCCAACGGCATCGCGGTGATGGCGGTGTCGGCGCGGAACTCGATGTACGACCCGTCCGCGGTGTTCTACATGGAGAAGCTCGTGGTCGGCCCGGAGGCGGCCGACGTGGTCGACATCCGGTTGCCGGTCGCGGAGAACATCCGCCGGGTGGCGAAGGCGAAGGGCTCCACCGTCGACGACGTGACGGTCGTCGTTCTGGACCGGCCGCGGCATGAGGAACTGGCGGCGCAGATCCGGGCGGCCGGTGCGCGGATCAAGTTCATCAGCGACGGCGACGTGGCGGGCGCGGTCGAGGCGGCTCGGCCGGACACCGGTCTGGACATGCTGATCGGCATCGGCGGTACGCCGGAGGGCATCATCGCGGCCTGTGCGATGAAGTGCCTGGGCGGGCTGATCCAAGGCAGGCTCTGGCCGAAGGACGACGACGAACGGCAGAAGGCGATCGACGCCGGCCATGACCTCGATCGGGTGCTCGACACCGACGACCTGGTCAGCGGCGACGACTGCTTCTTCGTCGCCACCGGAATCACGGAAGGCGAACTACTGCGCGGCGTACGGTACGGCCGGTCCACCGCCCGCACCCACTCGCTGGTGATGCGCTCCCGCAGCGGCACCATCCGCAGCATCGAGAGCGTCCACCAACTCTCCAAGCTCCGCGCATACTCAGCCATCGACTTCGACCACGCCCGATGACGGTACCTTTGGCCGGGCCTCCGGCACCGGCGTGGTCACGGGGCTTTGACTCCCGCCCTTCCCTCGTCACTCCAGTCGCTTCGCTCCTCAGTCCAGGCCGGGAGGCCCCGTGACCGCACCCGTCCTTGTTATCGGTGAGGCTCTCGTGGACATTGTCGTGCCGGCGGCGCGGGCTCCCCGCAACGGCAACGGCAAGAGCACTGCGACGCCGGGGGGCTTTGCGGCGAATGTGGCGGTCGGGCTGGCTCGGCTCGGGGTGCCGACCGAGTTGGTGGCGCGGTTCGGGACCGATCCGTACGGCGACCAGCTCGGGGCGCACCTGTTCGGGAACGGCGTCCAGCTCGCACCCGGCTCGGTGGACCCGAGTTTCCGGACGAGTACTGCGACCGCCACGCTCGATCCGGCCGGAGTCGCGTCGTACCAGTTCGACATCACTTGGGATCCGCCGGCGCTGTCGCGGCCGCGGGGGTGCCCGGCGATCCACACCGGTTCGATCGCGACCATGCTCGAGCCGGGCGCCGGAGCGATCCGCGAGTTCCTGCAGTCTGTCGCCGATCAGCCGGTCACGGTGACCTTGGACCCGAACGCCCGGCCGACGATCACCCCGGATCCGGTGCCGGCGTGGGCCGCCATCCGGAAGCTGGCTGCGTGGTCCGATCTGGTCAAGCTGAGCGACGAGGACTGCAGGTTCTTCCGGCCCGGAGCGTCGCCTGACGAGATCGCCGCCGAGTTGCTGAGCGCCGAGCGGACCCAGTGCGTGGTGATCACCCTCGGCGGGGACGGCGCGATCGGGATCAGCCGGGACGGGCGCGTCGAGGTGCCGGCGCCGGCCATCGAGGTGGTCGACACGGTCGGCGCGGGCGACTCGCTCATGTCGGCGCTCATCGCCGGGCTGAACGCGCGCGGGCTTCTCGGCGCGACGCGGCTGTCCGGGCTGACGGCCGACGATCTGCGCGAGGTCGTCGACTACGCGGTGAAGGCGGCCGCGATCACCTGCACCCGGCACGGCGCCGACCCGCCGACCGCCGCGGAACACACGGCGAAGTGGGGATCCTGACATGTCCGCCGAGACCTGGACCTCCGAGCTGGAGTCCAAAGGCAGCGTGGTCTTCCCGCCACGCCGTGGACGGCTCACGATCCGGCTGGCCGGATTCGGCCTGCTGATGGTGCTGTCCGCGTGGACGAACGTCGACCACATCCGCGCGGGCGAGATGTCCGGGACGCTCGGCGTACTGCGGCTGACGGCGCTGGCCGCGTTCGTCTACGGCACCGGGCTCACGCTGTGGCAACTGATCACCAACCGCCCGGTCGTCAAGGTCGACGCCGACGGCATCAGCCGTGGCCGCAGCCTGCGGTGGTCCGGGATCACGAGCATCGACGATCCGGCCGGTCTGCCGGGAGTCCGGACGGTGCAGATCCGCCCGGCTGACCGGCGTACTCGACCGATCAGCATCCCGCAGGACAACGTCGAGGATCTCGACGCCCTCACGCCCTGGCTGCGATCACTCCACGACCAGCACCGCTCCTAGGAGACGGAGCTCCGGACCGCGCTCAGGTGCTCGCGGGACCGGGCGGCCGCAAGATCCGGGTCGCGGTCGCGGATCGCGTCGGCGATCGCCACGTGGGCCGCCTGGTCATGCCGGTGCCGGTGCTGCTCATCCATCCGCAGCATGTCGATCATCGCCCGCCGGATCCGCGGCACGAACGTGTCGAACAGCTCCGTCAGTACGGCGTTGTGCGCGGCCGTGATCACGGCTCGATGGAACGCCAGGTCGGCCTCGACGTACCAGTCGTCCGGTGAGTTCTCCGACGCCCGCTTCCGGTCGGCGAGCGTGTAGCGGAACGCCTTGAGGTCGGCCGGCGTACGACGGGACGCCGCCAGCCTCGCCGCCTCGGTCTCGATCGCGAGCCGGCCCTCCAGTACGTCGGTGATGTCGGCGCGGCGGAGGACCTTGTCCCAGTCCTCCGTGGCCTGGTGCGCGATCACGAACACACCGGCGCCCTGCCGACTCTCCAGCACCCGGCGGCCGGCCAGTTCCCGGACCGCCTCACGGATCGTCGACCGGCCCACGCCGAGTTGCGCGGCCAGCGTGGTCTCGCCCGGCAGCTTCTGGCCGAGCGCCCATTCGCCGCTGCCGATCCGGCGGAGCAGCTCCTCGGCGGCCTGCTCGGCCAGCGGGTGACGGCGGATCATGCCGCTCAGTGTAGGCCCGCCGGTGTCCGGAAGTTCTCAGCTTGTCTGAGGAGTTGGTTTCGGGTTAGCGTGTCCGCATGTCCTCGAACCTCCTGCTTGCGGGCCGCCTCCTTCTTGGCCGCCACGGCGGGAGCTGATTCGACCGGCACCCCCTCCGTGGAGTGCTTTCGCCTGCCGGTCCGTCTCCCGCACGAGCCGAAGGACCCACCATGGACTGGAACCGCCAGCAGAACTCCCCCATGCCCAGCCACCGCTATCGCGACGTCTTCGGCAAGGTCCCGGTCGCCCCGGTCGACCGTGAATGGCCGGACAGCCGGATCACCGCCGCACCGCTGTGGGTGCCGGTCGACCTGCGCGACGGCAACCAGGCGCTGGCCGACCCGATGGACCCCGAGCGCAAGCGCCGCTTCTTCGAGCTGATGGTTGCCATGGGCTACAAAGAGATCGAGGTCGGCTACCCGTCCGCCTCGCAGACCGACTTCGACTTCGTCCGGCTGCTGGCCACCAGCGACCTGGTCCCGCCGGACGTCACGATCGTCGTCTTCACTCCGGCCCGGCCCGAGCTGATCGAGCGGACCGTCGAGTCGATCGCCGGGATGCGCGGCCAGGTCGTGATCCACATGTACGCCGCGACCGCGCCGGTGTGGCGGGACGTCGTGCTGCGTCGTACCCGGGACGAGCTGGCGTCGCTCATCTACGCCGGGGCCGAGGACATCCTCAGGCTCGCGGGAGGGCAGGAGAACGTGCGCTTCCAGTTCTCACCGGAGGTGTACAACCTGACCGAGCCGGACTACATCCTCGAGCTGTCCGACCAGCTGACCAAGCGATGGGATGCGACGCCGCAGCGGCCGGTGATCCTCAACCTGCCGGCCACGGTCGAGGTCGCGACGCCGAACGTGTACGCCGACCAGATCGAGTACATGGACAAGAACCTGCCGCGGCGCGACAGCGTGATCCTGTCCGTGCACCCGCACAACGACCGAGGTACCGGCATCGCCTGCGCGGAGCTCGCCGTCCTCGCCGGTGCGCAGCGGGTCGAGGGCTGCATCTTCGGCAACGGCGAACGCACCGGGAACGTCGACATCGCGACGCTCGCGCTGAACCTGCACGCGCAGGGCGTCGACCCGATGGTCGACTTCTCGGCCATCGACCGGATCCGGGAGACGGTCGAGTACTGCACCCGGATGCCGATCCACCCGCGGCATCCGTACGTCGGTGAGCTCGTGTACACGGCGTTCTCCGGGACCCATCAGGATGCGATCCGGAAGGGTTTCGCGGACCATCACCGGCGGGCCGCGGAAGTCGGCGTACCGGCGTCGGAGCTGGCGTGGGATGTGCCGTATCTGCCGATCGACCCGGCGGACGTCGGGCGCGGGTACGAGGCCGTCGTCCGGGTCAACAGCCAGTCCGGGAAGGGTGGGATCGCGCATGTGCTGGAGTCGTCGTACGGCGTGCGGATGAGCGCGACGGAAGAGGTCGAGTTCGCCCGGCACGTGCAGCGACACACAGACGAGACCGGCCGGGAAGCGAGTGCGGTGGAGTTGAAGGGTCTTTACGAGGAGGTTTTCGGGTGCTCGAACTGAAGGACGTCGACTTCGTCCGGGACGGCAAACTGCTGCTCGGCGGGGTGTCCTTGACGGTCGGCGAGGGGGAACGCTGGGCGCTGCTCGGGCCGAACGGCGCGGGCAAGAGCACCCTGCTGAACCTGTGCGGCGCCATCACCCACCCGACCCGGGGCACGGTCGAGATCCTCGGCCGTCGCCTCGGCGCCGTCGACATCCGGACCCTGCGCGAGTCGATCGGGCACGTGAACCCACGTCATCCGCTGCGGTCGCCGCTGACGATCCGGCAGGTCGTCCTCACCGGTCTGACCGGGACGATCGAGCTGATGCCGCGCTGGGAGCCGACGCCCGACCAGGACGCCCGGGCCGCGGAACTGGTCGAGCTGCTCGGGATCGGTACGCACCTCGACGCGTCCTGGACCAACCTGTCCCAAGGTGAACGCGGTCGCGCGCTGATCGCCCGTGCGCTGATCTCCGACCCGCGCCTCCTGCTCCTGGACGAACCGACGACCGGTCTCGATGTCGCCGCCCGCGAACAACTCCTCGAAACCCTCGACCAGGTCCACGCCTCACATCCCCACCTGGCGTCGATCCTCGTCACCCATCACCTCGAGGAACTCCCGACCTCCACCACCCACGCGGCCCTCCTCCGCGAAGGCCGCCTCCTCACCGCCGGCCCCGCCGAAGACGTCCTCACCACTCCCCTGATCACCCGAACCTTCGCCCACCCCATCACCATCCACCGAACCGCCGGCCGCTGGCGAGCAACCGCCTAGGCCGCGGAGTGGCCCTCGTCGAAGCGGACAACCAGGCGCGCCTGGAATGCCTGGGCGATCCGTTCGAGGAGCGCGAGAGTGGGCACAGTCCCGCCGGCTTCGAAGCGCGCGAGCGCCGACTGTGTCATACCGGCCGCATCCGCCAGCCGGGTCTGCGTCCAGCCGCGCTGCTCACGCATCTGCCGCACCGCTGCTCCGAGTTCGTAAGCACGCCGGGTCGCGTCATACGCCTCCTCAGCACCAGGCTCTGCCATCCGGCGCCCGCGAACCTCGTCCCATCCCGTCCGGCTCGTCACCTGTCCTCCTCCGTCACCGGCACGATGTGCGCTTCCGCGACACACCTGCGATACGCCTTCACCGCTCGGTCTTTCTCCCGCGTCTCCCGCATTCGGGTCTTCCTGAACACCGTCAGCAGGATGATCCGACGGTCGGTGGCGATCCAGTAGCTGATCCGCATCGCGTCCCGATCGAGCCAGAAACGCAACTCTCGAAGCTTGCCGTCGAGCTGCTTCGTGTAGGGCTCGCCCAGCAACGGACCCTGCTCAGCAAGTAGGTCCACGTAGAAGGCAGCTCGTGCGAACAGATCGGTTGACAAGCTTTCGAGCCAGGTGCGCACCTCGGCTTCGAGTTCAACGGTACCCCAGGCCATAGCACGGATGCTATAGCAAGTTGATCACCCTCCGTTGCGGATGATTCCGTGCAGCCGGTCAGCTCAGGCCGAGGCGTTTGCTGAGGCGGGGGCCTCGTTTGATCTTGATCTCGCCGAGGATGGCGGTGCCGCGGATGTGGAAGGTGGTGGGGGTGGCGAGCGTGGTGGGGTCGGCGGCGGAGAGGGCGGATTCCTGTTCGGAGATCGAGCCGAGGATGGGGTTGCTGTCCAGGTGGACGATCGCGTTGCGCGGGACGCGGATCTTCACGTCGGCCAGGATCGACTTCACCTCGACGAAGACCTCGGCGGACGGGAGCTGGGCTTCGGTGTAGTCCAGGGTGACGTCGCCGAGGACGGCGTTGATCTCCTGGCGCTGCGGGACCAGCCAGTTGCCGGTGCGCTTCGTCTCCGACATGAACACGTTGATCACCGGGCCGGCCTCGACCATCGCCCCGCCGTAGTGCGGGCTCACGGCCGGCACACCCGACGCAGCCGGGACGCGCGGGCCGTTCGGCAGGTCTGCGGTGATCTCGACCAGTTCGCCGTACGTCTTGGAGGCGTACAGCTGCTCCAGCCGCTCCTCGAGCTCGGCGTACGACAGCCGGCCCTCGCCCGCGGCATCGCGTAGTACGTCGGCGACCTCCTCCCGCTCGAGGTCGGAGACCCGGCGGCGAAGCGCCAGCTCGTCACCCGTCGCCGGCGCGGGCTGCGCGGGCACCGAGTCCTGCGGTCGGTTGTCCTGGGGAACCTCATCCTGGGCCACGTCAGCACGATACGCGCGGACAGCACCACCCGCCGACGGGAATCTCCCCCGATTAACCCCTGATCCCGCCCCTGAGCCTGCGTCCATACTGTCCACCATGGACTGGGGCGGGATGCGCAACGGAAAGCTCGTGGCAGGCACGTACCTGATCGCCTTCGTGGCGCAGGTGGCCGGCATCGTGCTGACCTTGATCATGCAGTGGACCGGCGCCGGCGGTCTGGTCCAGGGGGCCGGGATCTTTCTGTTCTGCCTGGGTGGGCTGGGAGTCGGCGGGTTGGCGCTCGGTCTTCGGCGCCGGGTGAGGGCGGCGACCAGCAGGTTCGCGGGCAAGAACGTGACCGGATATCAGCATGCGTGGCAGCGGCTTGCACTCGGCCTGGAGGTGCGGGGTGCCTGGAACGCGGTCAAGGGGTGAGGGAGCGGCGCCCGACGGGCCGAACTAGGCTTGGATCCCTCAGACCAGCTCCCTTGGAGGTACGCCGGTGTCCGCCGACTTCAACTACTCCGATCTGTTGCCGCTGGGTGCCGACGACACGGAGTACCGGCTGCTGACGACCGAAGGTGTCAGCACGTTCACGGCTGGCGACCGGACGTTCCTGCAGATCGAGCCCGACGTACTGCGGTCGCTGACCGCGGAGGCGATGCACGACATCTCGCACTACCTGCGGACCGCGCACCTGGAGCAGTTGCGCCGGATCATCGACGACCCGGAGGCGTCCGGGAACGACCGGTTCGTCGCACTCGACCTGCTGAAGAACGCGAACATCTCGGCCGGCGGCGTACTGCCGATGTGCCAGGACACCGGCACCGCGATCGTGATGGGCAAGAAGTCCGAGGGCGTGCTCACCGGCGCGGCCGACGAGGAGTGGATCAGCCGCGGGGTGTACGACGCGTACACCACGCTGAACCTGCGCTACTCGCAGATGGCCCCGCTGACCATGTGGGAGGAGACGAACACCGGCTCCAACCTGCCGGCCCAGGTCGAGCTGTACTCGACCCCGGACCACGGCGACCCGGCGTACAAGTTCCTGTTCATGGCCAAGGGTGGCGGCTCGGCGAACAAGTCGTTCCTGTTCCAGGAGACCAAGGCGGTGCTCAACCCGGATGGGATGATGAAGTTCCTGGACGAGAAGATCCGCTCCCTCGGTACGGCGGCCTGCCCGCCGTACCACCTGGCAATCGTGGTCGGCGGCACCTCGGCGGAGTACGCACTGAAGACCGCGAAGTACGCCTCCGCGCACTACCTCGACTCGTTGCCGACCTCGGGATCGCCGATGGGGCACGGGTTCCGCGACCTGGAGCTCGAGGAGGAGGTCTTCAAGCTCACGCAGGAGTTCGGGATCGGCGCGCAGTTCGGCGGCAAGTACTTCTGCCACGACGTGCGGGTGATCCGGCTGCCGCGGCATGGCGCCTCCTGTCCGGTCGCGATCGCGGTGTCGTGCTCGGCGGACCGGCAGGCGCTGGCGAAGATCACGCCGGAGGGTGTGTTCCTGGAGCAGCTCGAGCGGGACCCGGCGCGGTTCCTGCCGGACACCACCGACGAGCACCTCGCCGACGACACCGAGGTGGTCCGGATCGACCTGAACCGGCCGATGAGTGAGATCCGCGCGGAGCTGACCAAGCTGCCCGTGAAGACCCGGCTGTCGCTGAGCGGCCCGTTGGTCGTCGCTCGGGACATCGCGCACGCGAAGATCAAGGAGCGGCTGGACGCGGGCGAGCCGATGCCGCAGTACCTGCGCGACCATGCCGTGTACTACGCGGGTCCGGCGAAGACTCCGGAGGGGTACGCGTCGGGGTCCTTCGGGCCGACGACGGCCGGCCGGATGGATGCGTACGTCGATCAGTTCCAGGCCGCCGGCGGATCGTTCGTGATGCTTGCCAAGGGCAACCGCTCGGCCAAGGTGACGCAGGCGTGCAAGGAGCACGGCGGCTTCTATCTCGGCTCGATCGGCGGTCCGGCAGCCCGGCTCGCGCAGGACTGCATCAAGTCGGTGGACGTGGTCGAGTACGCCGAGCTCGGGATGGAAGCCGTCTGGAAGATCGAGGTCGAGGACTTCCCTGCGTTCGTCGTGGTGGACGACAAGGGCAATGACTTCTTCACCGACACCCGCAAACCAGTCCCCTTGACCGTCCGCCCGAGAAGCTAACCCTGCGGGGAAGTGAGCAGAGCACACCCGCAAACCAGTCCCCCTCACCGTCCGCCCCAGAAGCTAACCCCGCGGGGAAGTGAGCAGAGCACACCCGCAAACCAGTCCCCCTCACCGTCCGCCCCAGACGCTAATCCCGCCGGGAAGTGAGCAGAACACACCCGCTGACTGTCCGTCGGAGGTGCTGGACCTGTGGGCCATCACCATCGGCACTCGTCGGGGCCGCTGAGCGTGAGTGCGATGTGGTGACGGCCGTTGTGATGGGCTGGCGGTCCGCACCTGCGACTGAGCCGAGTGGTTGACGGACGCGGGTGATCGCCGGACGCTCGGGAGCGGGGGTGGTTGTGATGGGTCGGCGGATGCTGCGGATGGGGAATCGGATCGGGGTGTGGATGTATCGCACCCTCGACGGGCGGTTTGCGAGTGGGAGCAAGGACGTGCACGTCCTGATGCTGACCACGCCCGGCCGGCGGACCGGAGTACCGCATTGACGTGCGTGCGATACCTGGAGGCGCCGGACGGGCTACTGGTGTGGGGAACCGGGTCGGGCTCCCGGCGGGATCCGGACTGGTTCCGCAACCTGCGCGCGGTCGAGGTGACCGACGTGCAGCTCGGCGCGAAGCACGTCCGGATGCGTCCGCGGGAGTTGACCGGGGTGGAGCGGCGGACCGCGTGGACTGATGTCATCCTGCGCGAGGACCCGGGCATCGGTCGGTTCGCGACCAAGGCCAAGCGCACGATTCCGGTCGCCGTACTGGAACCTGAGCAGCGCTGACCTCAGCTGGCCTGGCTTTGGACCGGCTCGGGCAGCTTGACCAGGACGGCCCTGGCGGCTCGCACGAGGTCGGCTTCGTTGTGGCCGAAGGCCTGGAGGTAGCTCCCGAGGGCGGATCGCAGTAGTTGCAGTTCCTCGGCTTCCAGCTCGATGGTGTACATGATTCCAAGGTAAGTCCGAACCGGGCAGAAGGAACCGCTCGTGATGCACCCGTTGTGAGCGGTCAGCTGATGGGCCAGCCGGCCTTGCCGAGGATCTCGGCCGCGGTCTCCGCCGGGGAGCCGTCGTTGGTGACCGTGAAGTCCTCGATCGGCTGGTGAGCGGCGGCCTCAGCCAGCGCGGCCTGCAGGTCCCAGTCGGGTCCGCGGGTCAACCGGGTCCGCGCTGCGACGAGGTCCGGCGGGGTCAACACCCTGACCATCCGTACGTCGCAGTCGGCGAGCGCCTCCGTGTACGCCGCTTTGAGCTCGGCGGTCTCGACATGCCCGCTCACGATCAGGAAGCGGGCGCCCGCGTCGCGGTAGGTCGGCCAGACGGCCGCAAGGTTGCGCGCCTTGAGCCGGTCGTGAAACCGGAGCCCAGAATCCGGCACCGCCTCCAACGCCGCATCCAGTGCGGCATCCAGTCCCGCGGCCGGTGCCGGTGGCGGCGGGCCGAACTGACCCACGGCGTCCAGGTCGACGACGGCGGTCGGGTGACGATCGGCCGTCAGCAGGCGGGCGATCGCCTGAGCGACCGTGGTCTTGCCAACTCCCCCACCGCCGGAGAGGAGCAGCGCCTGCGCGCTCAACTGTGCAGCTCCTCGGCGATCAGGATCGGCTGATGCGACGTCGGGGCCGTCGGCAACCGCCAGTCCGGTGGTGGGGTCCAGGTCTGCCAGCCGTCCGAGAACGGCGACGTCCAGGCCTCGATGTCACGGACGGCCGCGTGGGCATCGGCGATGATCCGCTCAGCCTCGGCCGCCGTGAAGCGCCCCGCGGTGACCGCACCCTCCAGTTCGTCCTCGTCCTTCCAGTCGATCGTGCGGTCCGGCTGGATCCACAGGTCAAGGACGTGGTCGACGGTGCTGGTCCGGCGTGCCGCCGCGTCGCGCACGTGCGGGGCCTCGAGGTTGACGTACCAGCCGCGGAAGCTGCCGTCCTCGGCCCAGAAGTGCCACACCGACCACGGCTTGCCCGGCGGCAGCACCTTGAGGATCCCCGTCCCGCGCCAGACGTCGAGCTTCAGCACCCGGTCGTCGGTGAACATCGCGACCGGACCGGCGTACCTGGTCTCGCGGCCGTCCACCAGCACGGGCTTGATCAGGGGCGTGCCCGGGGCGAGCCAGGCCACCAGGCCGTCCTCGTCGTCACGCACCACGGTCATCGGCCGGACGTTCGGCTTGTCCGCGTGCCGTCCGGTCCCCTCGTACACCCACTCGATCGTGGTCCCCGGCTGCCAGAAGCGCGCCTGCGCCGCGGCTGCCGTCACGGCCGGGCCGGCCGGGTCATGGACAGCACGTCGAGGGCCGCGTCCAACTGCTCCTCGGTCAGATCACCCTTCTCGACGTGCCCGTTCTCGATCACGACCTCGCGGATGGTCTTGCCCTGTTTGAGCGCGCTCTTCGCGACCGCGGCGGCGTTCTCGTAGCCGATGTAGCGGTTCAGCGGTGTCACGATCGACGGCGACGACTCGGCCAGCGCACGGGCGTGGCCGACGTTCGCGGTGATGCCGTCGACGCAACGGTCGGCCAGTAGCCGGGAACTGTTCGCCAGCAGGGTGATCGACTCGAGCAGGTTGCGGGCGATCACCGGCAGCATCACGTTGAGCTCGAAGTTGCCGCCGGCACCGGCCACGGTGATCGTGGTGTCGTTGCCGATCACCTGGGCGGCGACCATCAGCGTCGCCTCGCAGATCACCGGGTTCACCTTGCCCGGCATGATGCTCGAGCCCGGTTGCAGGTCCGGCAGGGCGATCTCGCCGAGCCCGGCGCGCGGCCCGGATCCCATCCAGCGCAGGTCGTTGCAGATCTTGGTCAGGCTGACCGCGATCGTCTTCAGTTGCCCCGACAACTCGACCAGACCGTCGCGCGCACCCTGCGCCTCGAAGTGGTCGGCGGCCTCGCTCAACTCCAGACCAGTCCGCCGATTCAGCTCCGTGATCACCTTGGCCGCGAACCCCGGTGGTGTGTTGATCCCGGTCCCGACCGCCGTGCCGCCCAGCGGAAGCTCGGCGACCCGCGGCAGCGTCGCACGCACCCGCTCCGCACCGCGCCGCACCTGCTGCGCGTACCCGTTGAACTCCTGCCCGAGCGTCACCGGCGTCGCGTCCATCAGGTGGGTGCGCCCGGACTTGACCACTTCACCGAACTCGGATCCCTTACGAGACAGGGATTCCGCCAGGTGCTCGAGCGCCGGCAGCAGCTCCTGGACGACGCCCGCGGTGGCGGCGACGTGGATCGAGGACGGGAACGTGTCGTTGCTCGACTGCGACGCGTTCACGTGGTCGTTCGGATGCACG
The DNA here is from genome assembly GCF_040655855.1 of Kribbella sp. NPDC050281. Classification (NCBI taxonomy): domain Bacteria; kingdom Bacillati; phylum Actinomycetota; class Actinomycetes; order Propionibacteriales; family Kribbellaceae; genus Kribbella; species Kribbella sp. NPDC050281. The sequence continues at coordinate 66,230 of NZ_JBFAKS010000006.1, forward strand.
TCGCTGCCGAGGGCACGGGTCGCGAGCGTGGCCAGCACCTCGTTCACATTCATGTTCGTCGACGTGCCGGAGCCGGTCTGGAACACGTCGATCGGGAACTCCGCGTCGTATTCGCCGCCGGTCACCTGGTCCGCGGCGGCCACGATCGCGGCCGAGCGCTCGCCGTCCAGCACGCCGAGCTCGGCGTTCACCACCGCCGCCGAGGCCTTGATCTGGGCGAGCGCGTGGATGAGCGCCGGCGCCAGCGGCCGGCCGGAGATCGGGAAGTTCTCCACCGCACGCTGGGTCTGCGCCCGCCACAACGCGTCCCGAGGCACCTTGACCTCGCCCATCGTGTCGTGCTCGATCCTGAATTCCGCATTGTCACCCATACCAGCAGAGTACGTCGCTCCACGCAGTCGCCGACGACCGATTGTCAAACTGTGGATAACGAGCCCTGGTACACGAAGTACGTCTCCGCCCGCCCCTGCAAAGTCACCGGGACGGGCATGACCGCACACGCCCCGAAGACCGCTGTGACCGCGGTCTCCAACGCATCCGACGCCGACGAGGACCAGACGGTCAGTACGCCGCCAGTCCGCAGCTTCGACCGGCAGACGGTCAGGAACGGCGACGCGTAGATAGCCGAGTTCTCGTTGTAGACAAGGAAGTCCGGGCCGTTGTCCACATCCAGCAGGATCCCGTCGAGCGACGCATCGGACGACGCGGCAACGACCGCACGTACGTCGCCGACGACCACGGACACCCGCGGATCGTCCAGCACCGACGGCACCAGTCCCGACCGCATCCACGCGACCAGGTCCGGCTCGATCTCCGCGACCACGACCTCACCGAGCCGGTCGTCGGTCAGCAACGCACGGACGGTGTAGCCGAGCCCGAGACCACCGACCAGGACGCGATCAGGACGTCGTACCGAGGCCAGGGCGGCGGACGCGAGCAGTTCCTCGCTGGAGGTCTCACGGTCGTCCATCACGAACACGCCGTTCACCCGCAGCTCGAGGGCTCCGTCGTCGTCACGCCGCCGCAGGACCAGCTCGCCCCGTTCAGTGCTCCCCCGCGCGATCTCCGGCACGCCGACATCCTGCCAGGCCTCAGTAGTGCACCTTGAACCGCAGGTGCGTGGCGTTGCCCGACGGTACGACGTCGGTCCGCTCCAGCTGGTACTGCCGGCCGCCGAGGTTCTCGAACAGCGGGGTCCCCGACTGCAGCAGAACCGGCACCAGCTGAATCTGGATCTCGTCGAGCAGTCCGGCGGCCAGGCACTGCTGCGCCGCGCTCGCGCCGTGCACCCCGACGACCCGGTCGCCGGCCGCGTCCTTGGCCGCCTTGACCGCCGCCTCGATGCCCTCACTGACGAACGTGAACACCTTCGGCGCCCGCACGGTCTCAGCAGCGGGTGGGTTGTGGGTGAGCACGAAGCACGGCAGCTGCCCGGCCGGACCGCCGTCGCCCCAGCCTCCGTCGCCCTCAGCCAGGTCGTAGGACCGCCGGCCCATCAGGATCGCTCCGGCCGAGGCGGCCATACCGTCGAGAACCGCGGTGTCCTCCGGGAACGGCTCCCAGAGCCAGCGGTGCAGGATGTCGCCGCCGACGCCGAGCTGGTGTTCCCTGGTCACGTCCGGACCGGTGATGTAGCCGTCCAGCGACATCGAGATGCCCGAGATGACGAGTGCCATGATGACTCCTTCGAAGAGGTGATTCCTACTCCTCGAAGCTTGCCGGTCAGACGCCCGTACGCGCCTCCGCGATCAGCACGGAAACACCACGGAACGGGCTCAGTACCAGCCCTTGGCCTGCGAGTGGCCCCAGGCCGAGCACGGCGAGCCGTACGCGTCCTCGATGTAGTCCAGGCCCCACTTGATCTGGGTGACCGGGTTGGTCCGCCAGTCCGAGCCGTACGCCGCCATCCGGTTGCCGGGCAGCGCCTGCGGGATGCCGTACGCAGAAGAGGTCGGGTTGTCGGCGTCGACCCGCCAGCGGGACTCCTTGTTCCACAGCTTCTCGAGGCAGCTGAACTGGCTCTCGCCCCAGCCGTGGTCGGGCAGGAGGTTCATCGCGACCTCCTTGGGCGTGCCCTCGAGCTTCTTCCGCTCGGCGTCGCGGCTGGCCCGCTCCTCGCGCGAGTCGTTGTCCTTCTCCTGCAGCGCCTTGTACCGCTTCAGGGCCGCGTTCTTGGCCGCGCGGACCATGGCAGCCTTGTCCTGGGTCGCCTTGCGCTGGGCCTCGACGGCCTCGATCTGGTTGCGCAGCCGGATGACCTCCTGGGCCTGCTCCTCGGGGGACAGTCCCTTGGGCGAGGGCGTCTTCACCGCGTGGGCCTTCTCGCTGTTCAGCACGGCCATCTCGGCCCGGCCGGACACCTGTTCCGAGGCGACGCTGCTCCCGGGGGAGCTGAAGAGGTCGATACCGGCGACAACGGAGACGACGACGATTCCAGTCACTGAGAGAACCGCGACGGAGCGCTTCGCTTTCATCTGTCCTTCCGAGGAAACCCGACCCCCGTCGGCTGGCAACAGGAACATACTCTGACGTAAACCGACCGTGATCACAAGCAGGTCACAGACAACGGTGCGGCCGCCCGACGGGCGACCGCACCGTGCACGCGGAAGTCTTACGCGTGCTTTACAGACAGAGATTACCTAAGGGTAGAAACGCTCCTTACAGCTGCAGATCGTCCAGCATCTCGGTGACCAGCGCGGCGATCGGCGACCGCTCCGAGCGGGTCAGGGTGACGTGGGCGAACAGCGGGTGCCCCTTCAGTTGCTCGACCACCGCGACCACTCCGTCGTGCCGGCCGACCCGCAGGTTGTCCCGCTGAGCGACGTCGTGCGTGAGCACCACCCGCGAGTTCGCACCGACCCGCGAGAGCACTGTCAGCAACACGTTGCGCTCCAGCGACTGTGCCTCGTCGACGATCACGAACGCGTCATGCAGCGAGCGGCCGCGGATGTGGGTCAGCGGCAGCACCTCGAGCATGCCGCGGTCGATCACCTCGTCGATCACGTCACTGCTGGTCAGCGCGCCGAGCGTGTCGTACACGGCCTGCGCCCACGGCTGCATCTTCTCCGACTCCGAGCCGGGCAGGTAGCCGAGCTCCTGGCCGCCGACCGCGAACAGCGGCCGGAAGACGACCACCTTCTTGTGCTGCCGCCGTTCCATCACCGCCTCGAGACCGGCGCAGAGCGCGAGCGCGGACTTGCCGGTGCCGGCCCGGCCGCCGAGCGAGATGATCCCGACGTCGGGGTCCAGCAGGAGATCGAGCGCGACCCGCTGCTCGGCCGACCGGCCACGAATCCCGAACGCCTCCCGGTCACCCCGGACCAGCCGGACGCGCTTGTCCGGCATCACCCGGCCGAGCGCACTGCCCCGCTCCGACAGCAGCACCAACCCGGTATGGGTCGGGAACTCGCCGGCCTGCGGCAGTTCCAGTACGCCGTTCTCGTACAGGTCGTCGACCACGTGCGTCTCGACCTCGAGCTCGCTCATCCCGGTCCAGCCGGACTCCAGCGTCAGCTCGGCCCGGTACTCCTCGGCCATCAGGCCACAGGCCGACGCCTTGACCCGCATCGGCAGGTCCTTCGAGACCAGCGTGACGTCCCTGCCCTCGGACTTGAAGTTGCAGGCCACGGCCAGGATGCGGCTGTCGTTGTCGCCGAGCCGGAAACCGGCCGGCAGGCTCTCCGGATCGGTGTGGTTCAGTTCGACCCGGAGGGTTCCACCCTTCTCCCCCACTGGCAGGGGCGCGTCCAGACGTCCGTACTGGATCCGGAGCTCGTCGAGCAGCCGCAGCGCGGTGCGAGCGAAGTAGCCGAGTTCCGGGTGATGCCGTTTGGCCTCCAATTCGGTGACGACGACCACCGGGACGACCACCTCGTGCTCGTCGAACCGCAGCATCGCGTGCGGGTCGGACAGCAGCACCGAGGTGTCCAGCACAAAGGTGCGCTGGGCCGGTGTGGATGAGGTACTTGACGCCTTGGCGTGGGTGGCAGCCATGTCGCACGTCCTCTCGGGCCGCGACGTGCACCACGCCCGGCCCACCAGTGGTTAGGTGATGGACCGGGAGCTGGCCCGGGGATCTGGTGCAGATCCCCTCCGGATCGCCGCACGGGCAGATCCGGGAACCAGTGAGATCGAGACGCGAGGTCTCGGGCACTCCGTTCTGCCCCTCATGGGGCAACCGGCTGGCGAACGATTCTCAAGCTGATCGGGCCTCCCGGACAGCCGGCTTCCCCTCCGACCGTCACTAAGGAGCGTAGGTCGGCGGCGCAAACCCCGCATTCCGACACGCCCGGCCACGGGGTTAACGGCGTGTTACTTCTTCCCCCCACGCGGGGGAGGTCGTTCACCCTGCGGAGTGATCCGGTCCGCGACGCTGCGCGACAGTCTCGTCACATGCGGAAGAACTGGCCGGTGTGGACCGGGTACGCGACGGTTCTGTGGTCCCTGACGTACGGCGTTCTGGGCATCTACTGGGCCTTCGGCGGAGCCGGCTACCCGTTCGCGAAAGTGACCGATGATCGTGCAACCGCCTCGCTCCTGGAGGGCACGCCCGCCCACGTCGTTGCCCCGGTCATGGCGGCCGTCGGGCTCGGTGGCGCTGTGCTGGCGATCGTGATGACCAGACGCCCGGCCCGGGGTTGGGTGCTGCAGGCAATCGCCGCCGTACTGGCCGTCGGGCTCGCGGTGGTGATCCCTGACTACACACTGATCGCGATGGTTGCCCTCGCCCCCGCATTGGTCGTCTTCGCGTTCACCGGCGTACCAGGTGAACAGGGCGGCGTGGGCGACATCCTCTATTGGCACCGGGTGAACCTGATCATCGTGTTCGTCGGTGGTCTGCTGTGGGCGGCCACCGCGATCGCGTACCACCGCCGCAGCCGGGACGCCTGTGTTTCCTGCGGTCGCAGCGATCGCCCCGATCCGGCCTGGACGACACCGCGGGAAGCCCTTCGCTGGGGTCGCATCGCGGTCACCGTCGCAGTGGTCGCGAACCTGCCGTACGAGTTCACCCGGGTGGCATGGTTCTTCGGCTGGCCGGTCGGGATCAGCGACGAGTTCCACCAGATGATGGCCGACACGCCCGGCATGCTGGCGATGGGCCTCGGCCTGGCCGTGATGGGCGTCGGCGGCGGCGTCCTGACCCACGGTCTGGTGCACCGCTGGGGCGAGGTCTATCCGCGCTGGATCTGGTTCAAGGCGGGCAAGCGCGTCCCACCATTCCTCGCGATCATCCCGGCCTCGGTGGTGGCCGTCGTACTCGTCCCGGCCGGTTTGATGAACACCCAGCTCCCCTTGGACGGCGACAACTGGGCCCTCAACGGTCCCGGCATCCTCTGGGTGGTCTGGGGAGCCGCCCTGGGTACGGCGACGTACGCCTACTACCTGCGACGACGTACGACGTGTGCACGCTGCGGACGCGGGGTCACGTCCCGAAGCGGCGCTCCCGTTGTGCGTAGCTCCGGATCGCCCGCAGGAAGTCGACGTGCCGGAAATCCGGCCACAGGGCTTCACAGAAGTAGAACTCGCTCAGCGCGCTCTGCCAGAGCAGGAAGCCGCCGAGCCGCTGCTCGCCCGACGTCCGGATGACCAGGTCCGGGTCCGGCTGGCCCTTCGTGTACAGGTGCCGCGCGATGTGCTCGACGTCGACGCGCTCGGCCAGCTCCTCGATGGAGATGCCCTGCGCGGCTTCCTCGAGCAGGAGCGACCGGACCGCATCGGCCAGCTCGCGGCGGCCGCCGTACCCGACCGCGACGTTGACCAGCATCCCGTCGACTTCATGCGTGGCCGTCTCGGCCGCCTTGAGCGTCTCGGCGGTGGCGCCGGGCAACAGGTCGAGCGCACCGACCGGGTGGATCCGCCAACGGCCGATCGCGGTCAGCTCGTCGACGGTCTGCTCGATGATCCGCAGCAGTGGCTCCAGCTCGTCGCTCGGCCGGCTCAGGTTGTCGGTCGAGAGCATCCAGACGGTGACCACCTTGACGCCGACGTCGTCGCACCAGTCGAGGAACTCGACGATCTTGTTCGCCCCGGCCTCGTGACCGCGCGACACCGGGTCGCCGACGGCCCGGGCCCAGCGCCGGTTGCCGTCGATGATGACGCCGATGTGCCGCGGGATCCGGTCCGGCGACAGCGATCGGACCAGCCGGCGTTCGTACAGGCCGTACACCGCGTCGCGCAGCTTTTGCTTGCCAGGTGTCCGCATGGGCAGGTGCTCTCCTCGAAGACTCTCGGTCACGAGGCTAGCCCAGATTCCACGCTGTTGAGAGGGCCCGGAGCGGCTCGCAGAAAGCTGCCGGGAAGTTCGAACTTTCGCCGAAGTTCGTGCGTCGGACACGCGGGTGGCGGTGTGCCAACGGGTGATGTCGCCTACATTTCATGCTTATGGACGATCGAACCTACGGTCCCGTAGGTTACGGTTGCGTAGGTACTGAACCGCCCGGCACCCCTCGAAAGGACGGCGATGACCGCTACCAGCGCCCAGCCCCAGGACGTCGGTCACCGGCTGTCCGGAAGACTCGCGCCGCTGAAGCCCAAGCTTCGCGGCTGGCTGCACGCCGGCACGTTCCCGTTCGCGACCGCCGCCGGCATCGTGCTGATCTGTCTCGCCCCCGGCGCCGAGGCCCGCTGGGCCGCCGCGGTCTACACCATGGGCGCGATGCTGCTGTTCGGCATCTCCGCGCTGTACCACCGGTTCTACTGGGGCCCGACCGGTGAGGCGATCCTGCGCCGGCTCGACCACAGCAACATCTTCCTGCTGATCGCCGGCACCTACACCCCGCTCGGGATGGTCCTGCTGCACGGCGACAACCGGGTGCTGATGCTCGGCCTGGTCTGGGGTGGGGCGCTGCTCGGCATCCTGTTCCGGATCTTCTGGGTGAGCGCACCGCGCTGGCTCTACACGCCGATCTACCTCGCCCTCGGCTGGGTGGCGATCTTCTGGATGGGCGACATCTATCACGCGGGCGGCGCGGCGGTGGTCACGCTGATCGCGGTCGGCGGCGGGCTCTACTCGATCGGCGCGGTCATCTACGGCACCAAGCGGCCGAACCCGTCACCGCTGTGGTTCGGCTTCCACGAGATCTTCCACGCGTTCACCGTGGCCGCGTTCGTCTGCCACTACATCGCCGTCAGCATCGCGACGTACCAAGTCGGCTAACTTCCCAGATCCTTCAGGGTTTCGCGCAGTACGTCGTACCTTTCGCGGCCCAACTGCTGTTCCCACAACTGTTCCACGCGGGCGATCGCGGCCCGGCTGAACTCGACCGCCTGGTCACCTCGCGGCGTACGGCGCACCAGCCGGACCCGGCGGTCACCGCGCAGCCGGTCGGACTCGGTGAACCCCAGCCGCTGCAGGTAGTCGACGTGCTGCCCGAGGCCCTGCTTCGTCATCCCGGCGGCCTCGGCCAGGTCGGTGATCCGGCCGCCCTCCGGCGGGATCATCTCGAGCAGCCGGTAGTGCGACACCCGTAGCCCCGGGAACGCCCGCTCGGAGTCGGCCAGGATCTCTGCCCGTAATCGCGCCATCACGAGTCCGAGCAACCCGGCGATGTGATCGGACCCGACCGGGTCGGCGGGTGCGCCCGAAAGGCCGTTGACGGAAGTCATAAGGCAACTTTACTATCTCGGTAGTAAGGCTGCTTTACTTCTTTCCGTGCTGCCTCTGAAGACTGGCAGAAGGCGCGGGCGGACGATGGGCGGCAGACTGCTTTGGGGGGACGCATGACCACCACTCTGGAACCACTGGGCCGCGATGCCCTGCGCGACGACGATCTGACCGATCTGGTCCGGACCATCACCGGGGACCCGGCCGCCCAGCCCGGCGCGGTCCGGGTCGAGCCGGTCGACTACCCGATCGGCACTCCAAGTACCGAGGCCCTGTTCCGGCTCTTCGGTACGGCGACCACGGCCGGCGGCGACACGGTCGGCTGGTCCTGCTTCATCAAGAAGCTCCAGTCGGTCCGGCACTGGGCGTACATCGACTCGGTACCCGAACAGTTCCGCGCCGCGTTCATCCAGAACCTGCCGTGGCAGCTGGAGATCGCGGTCCACCGCAGTGGCATCGCGGACGTGCTCCCGGACGGCCTGCGGCTGGCCACGGCGTACCGCATCGATCTGTACGACGACGATCGCGGCACCCTCTGGATGGAGAACGTCGTCCAGGAGCCGGGTCCATGGCCGATGGAGCGGTTCGAGCGGGCGGCGTACCTGCTAGGGCGCCTCTCCGCGCGTCGTCAGCCGCATCTGGTCGAGCCACTGCTCCCCCGCGGCGACATCACCACCCCCGGCGTCGGGCTGCGGTACTACACCGGCGGCCGCGTGATGATGGCCGCCTTGCCGACCATCGCCGACCCGCAGACGTGGCGGCAGCCGCTGCTGGCCGCTGCGGTCTGCCATCTGGGCGACCACCGTCTGCGTGACGACCTGCTCGACCTGGGTGATCGCTTGCCCGCCGTACTGGACGCGCTCGACGCGCTGCCGCAGTGCTACCAGCACGGGGACGCGAGTCCGCAGAATCTGCTGGTTCCGGAGGGGAGTCCGGACGAGTTCGTGGTCATCGACTGGGGGTTCGACTGCCCGCAGGCGGTCGGGTTCGACCTGGGGCAGTTGCTCGTCGGACTGGCGCATGCCGGTGAGCTGGCGCCCGACGCGCTGCCGGCGGTGCACACCGTGATCTTCAAGGCGTTCCTGAAGGGCCTGGCCGAGGATGGGATGCAGGTGACCGAGGAACAGGTGCTGTACGGCTATCTCGGCTCACTGTGCGCCCGTGCGACGTTCACCGCGCTGCCGCTGGAGCAGATCACCAAGACCACCGACGAGGCGACGCTCGCGATGTTCGAGGACCGCGTCCGGCTCACCCGCGTGCTGGTCGACCTGGTGTCGCAGGTGGTCTAACAAGAACATTTCGGTCGTGTCACAGCTGCAACGAACCGGCCGGCTAGAGGTATCCATGGTGCGTGAGGAACCTCAGCAGATACGCAGTGGTCGCCACGATCAGCACCGTCGCCGGACTGGTCCTGGTCGGCTGTGGCGCCGAGTCCGGCGATGGTGCGGGCGGTACACCGTCCGCGCCCCCCACGCTGCCCAGCAGCACACCCACGGTGACCCAGTCGACTCCGGTCGGCACGGCTCTGCCGATGACGGTCAGCCGGACCGGTGGTTTCGCGGGCTTCGACGACAAGGTGGTGATCGGCACCAACGGCGTCGCGACGGTGACCTCGCGCGGCAAGGACCCGGTCCGGTGCAAGCTGGACGCCACCCTGCTGACGACCATCCAGACCGCCGCACAACAGGTCGACTGGGCCAGTCTCACTCCTACCAAGCCGAGCACCCGGCACCCCGACGACATGATCCTCGCGGTCACCGCGAACGGGAAAACGGCCCGCATCGAGGACCCGCAGCTCAAGCCGATGTCGGAGTCGGTGAACCAACTGCTCGCCCAAGCCACCATCCCACCGGGCAAACTCTGCAAGCCGGTCTAACAGGGAGTCCGGGGCGCGCGTGCTTGGGCGGAGGCCACGCGCCCCCGGACGGGGGTTGTCAGCTCGCGGTGTAGTCCTTCTGGGTGTAGGTCCAGATCATGTGGCCGATGGCATCGATCTGGTGGTCCAGGGAGGTCAGGTCCAGGTTGCTGATGGTGTCGCAGGACCGGTGGTAGCAGCGGTCGAACGCCTGCCCCGCCGTACCACCCCACTTCGCTGCCTGGGCTGACGTCTTGGTCTCCTCGGCGCCGGCGAACGTACCGGCGGTCGGGATGCCGAGCGCCCGGAACGCCGCGTGGTCGGATCGGCCCTGGACGTCGATGAACTCGGTCTGGACATTCTGTTGGGTGAAGTACGCGACGAGATCGTCGCGGGCGCCGTTGCCCGCGGGATTGTCGTCGTACACGAAGTAGCCCGGGTTCGGCGACGCGATCATGTCGAAGTTCAGGTACAGCTTGAGCTTGTCGCGTTCCGCGGTGGGCAGGTTGTTCACGTAGTACCTCGAGCCGACCAGCCCGAGCTCCTCGGCACCCCAGAACCCGAACCTCAAACGGTTCCTGGGAGTCTGGCCGCTGGCAGCGTAGGCGAGGGCGGTTTCGAGTACGCCGGCGCTGCCTGAGCCGTTGTCGTTGATACCGGGACCGGCGCTGACGCTGTCCAGGTGTGAGCCGGCCATGACGACGTGGTTCGCGTCGCCGTGCGGCCATTCGGCGATCACGTTGTACGACGTACCGGCCCAGGTCGGGAAGGACTGCAGAGTGGTGGTGTAGCCGGCCGCGTCGAGCTTGGCCTTCACCCAGTCGGCCGACGCCTTGTAGCCGGGGCGTCCGGCGGCGCGGTTGCCGCCGTTGCCGGTCGCAATCGACTGGAACTGGTCAAGATGAGCCTTGGTGTTGGTGACGGAGATGTCCGGCGACTCGGCCGCGGTGGCGATGTTGCCTGGGGCAAGCACTGCGCCGGCCACGAGGACGGTGCCGAGTCCGGAGTACAGGAAGGTACGCATGGTGGATCTCCTTCAGCCGGGGCGAGCGAAAGGAAATCCGGGGCGCGCGAGCCTGGGCGGAAGGCCGCGCGCCCCGGACGGGATCACCGCGAGACGGTCAGCTCGCGGTCAGCGAGGTGTCGTCGATGACGAAGCTGGTCTGCAGGGAGGAGTCCTCCTGGCCGACGAACTTCACCGTGACGGTCTTTCCCTTGTACTGCGTCACATTGAACGTCTTCTGCACGTACGACGTGTTCTTGTTCAGGTTCGAGTACGTCGCCAGCGTGGTGGTCGTACCACCGTCGACGATCTGAACCTTCGCCGTGTCGTACACCGTCGAGGACGTCGTCTCCGCGGTGTCGATCCGGATCCAGAACGAGAGCGACGCCGCCGTCGCCGAAGCCGGGATCGCGACCGACTGGCCGACGTTCTCGGTGGTGGCGCGGCCGTTGCCCTGCAGCCAGAGCTTCCAGGTGCCGGTGCGAGCCGGACGCCCGGTGTTGTTGGTGATCGGGCCGGCGGTGCCGGTCCAGTTCACCGCACCGGACTCGAAGCCCGGGTTCAGCAGCAGGTTGTCGCCGGTGGGCGGCGGCTCGGTGCCACCACCACAGGCGGCCGCGCCGGCCGGGACGGAGATGCCGCTGAAGGCCGCCTCGATGCCCTTGCACTGCGCGGAGTCGGCGCCGTACAGCTCCTTGGCCGAGGTGATCGCACCCTCACGAGCATCCTTGTAGGTGCTGCCCGAGCTGAGCTTGGTGCTCAGCGTGCGGTACCAGACCTTGGAGGCCACGTCGCGGCCGACACCGGTGAGGGTCGCGCCGTTGCAGGCGGTGCTGCTGTGCGTGACGCCACCGATGACCTTGCTGCCGGTGCCCTCGGAGGCCAGGTAGAACCAGTGGTTCAGCGGGCCGGACGAGTAGTGCGGGTCGGCGTTGCCGACCGAGCTGCTCCAGCAGTCGTAGCTGGCCCCGTCCTTCGACGGCTTGTCCATGTAGCGCAGCGGCGTGCCGTTGCCGTTGATGTTGATCTTCTCGCCGATCAGGTAGTCACCCGGGTCGGAGGAGTTGTTGGCGGAGAACTCGACCATGGTGCCGAAGATGTCCGAGGTGGACTCGTTCAGGCCACCCGCGTCACCGAAGTAGTTCAGGTTGGCGGTCGCCTCGGTGACACCGTGGCTCATCTCGTGGCCGGCCACGTCGATCGCGGTCAGCGGACGGGCGTTGCTCTGACCGTCGCCGTACGTCATCTGGGTGCCGTCCCAGAACGCGTTCACGTACGCGTTGCCGTAGTGCACCCGGGACCGGGCGCCCTGGCCGTTGTTGAAGATGCCGTTGCGGCCGTGGACGTTCTTGTAGTAGTCCCAGGTCAGCTGCGCACCGTAGTGCGCGTCGACACCGGCGGTCTGGCGGCTGGACGTCGAGCCGTTGCCCCAGGTGTCGTCGGCGTCGGTGAACGTCGTGCCATTGCCGGAGGTCGCACCGTTGAGGTCGGTGGTGAAGTTGCCACCGCGGCTCGGGTCGCTCATCGTGAAGCTGCCCGACGTACCGATGCTGACGGTGCCGGAGTACATCGAGTTGCCGGTACCCGTCTTGATCTCGTCGTCCTGCGCCAGCAGGGCGCCGGACTTGGCGTCGATGAACGAGTGCAGCACCGACGGGGTCTGGTCCGGCTTCACACCGGTGGTGACGACCTCGTAGGCGAGCACGGGCTTGGCCGGCGTGACGAACACGACCAGCGCGCCCTTGTTGCCGGTGGCCTTGAACTTGGCCGCCTGGGCGCCCTTGGTGAGCGCGGCCGACTGGGACAGAGTCGGCTTGGTCGCGACACCGACGGACTTGGCGCCGAGGTTGTAGGTCACCTGCCCGATCGCCTCGCCCTTGCGCTTGACGATCAGGTCACCACCGACGACCTTCAGGCCGTTGAAGGTGCGGTCGTAGCGGACGTACTCGGTGCCGTCGGCGTCCTTGACCACGTCGCGGACCTTGAGCACCTCGCCACCGGCGAGTCCGAGGGCTGCGGCCGTCTGCGCGGTCTGCGCCTGTTCGGCCTGGACGGCGGCCGGCTGGTTGAAGCCGGACGCCGGGAGCGGAGCCGCGCGATTCGCGGCGCCCGCGGTCGAGCCGGTGAACGCCGTCGCAAGACCCGCTGTCGCGACGATGGCCACCGCCCCTGCTGATGTCAGTCGTTTCAAGACAACATCTCCTCACGGTGTGGTCGCTGTTTGGGCGCAGCGACCGAATTCAGTTGGGGACGCCGGATGCGTTGGCGCAGCAGTGCCACTTCCTCAGTTGTGACACTGTGTGTCAAGACGTGCGAGTTCTGTTACATCCGACTGAGGGAGGACTCTCGTCCCCAGCGGGCCCGGAGTCAAGGGATTCTTCCGAAACGACAGGGAAAACCCGCACTGCCGTCGTTGTCAGTTCGCCGGGCGGAACTCGCGGCGAAGGTCTTCCGGCAACACGACCGGGAGCCGGCAGGTGAATTTCTGACAGACGTACGCCGCGGGCTGGTCCTGGATCAACGTGCGACCGTCCATCAGCGGTACGGCCAGACCTGGGTCGCCGTGGACGATCGCCGTACCCCACGGCGCGGCCGCGAACGCGGTCCGGAGCAGCTCGGGCGAACGGCCCGCGATGGCGATCTCGAGCGGACCGGCGGCAGTCGTCTCGGCCACCGCAAGGGCGCGGCCGGCGAACCGGGGTGCGCGGGCGGCGATGGTCGCCGAGGCCTTCAGAGCCTCGGCGGCCGCAGTCTCGTACCGGACCGATCCGGTCATGCTGGCCATCGTCGTGAACGCCTCGGCTGCCAGACTCACGCCGGCCGGGCTGGCGTTGTCGGTCGGGTCCTGTGGGCGCCAGACCAGCTGCTCGGCATCGGCCGCCGTGTCGAAATAGGAGCCGTCCGCAACGAACTGATCGATCGCCCTGTCCAGCAGGCGTTGCGCGGTGTCGTACCACTCGATGTTGCCGCTGGCACCGAACAGCACCAGACAAGCCTGCGCGTACGCCGCGTAGTCCTCGAGGACACCGTGGGCCGTCCCGACAACGCCGTCCCGAGAGGCGCGGTGGAGGCGTCCGGTCGCGTCGTCGACGTGCACGTCCCGGACCAATCTGGCCGCCTGGGTGGCGGCTTCGACGTACCCGGGGCGATCCAGGATCACACCGGCTCTGGTGAGGGCCGTGATGGCGAGACCGTTCCACGCGGCAACTACTTTGTCGTCACGGCCGGGGTAGGTGCGCTGCCCGCGGACCTCGCGCAGGATCGCCCGGATCCGCCGCCAGCGGTCGGAGTCGTCGGGGTCCTGGCGGAGCTGGAGGACCGAAGACCCGTGCTCGAAGGTCCCGCTGACATCGCAGAGTTCGATGACCCAGCGGGCGTCGCCCTCGGTCAGTGCCTCGTGCAACTGCTCCGGCGTCCAGACGTAGTACTTGCCTTCCACACCTTCGGTGTCGGCATCGAGAGCGGAGGCGAAGCCACCCTCCTCGGTCCGCAGCTCGGCAAGGAGGAAGTCGGCGGTCTCCTCGGCGATCCGCCGGGCGAGCGGGTCGGAGCTCACCGCCCACCAATGGGTGTAGACGTCGAGCAGCAGCGCGTTGTCGTAGAGCATCTTCTCGAAGTGCGGAACGATCCACTGGCGGTCGACCGAGTAGCGCGCGAACCCGCCGGCCAGCTGGTCGTACATGCCGCCCCGGGCCATCCGGTCGCAGGTCTTCGCGACCATCTCGAGCGCGTCGGCCGAGCCGGTGCGGCGATGGTGGCGGAGCAGGAAGTCGAGGACCATCGACGGCGGGAACTTCGGCGCGCCGCCGAAGCCGGCATCGGCCGGGTCGAAGTCGGTCTTCAGCAGTTCGGCGGCGTGGTCCAGCGTCGCGGTGTCGATCGCCCCCTCGGCCGCGTGCTGCTGGGCCCCCAGTTGCCCGACCACTCGGCGGCCGATGTCGTCGATCTGATCGCGCTTGGTCCGCCACGCGTCGACCAGCGACTCGAGCACCTGACGGAACGACGCCATCCCACCGCGAGGGTCCTTCGGGAAATACGTGCCGCAGAAGAACGGCTCGGCGTCCGGGGTCAGGAACACCGACATCGGCCAGCCGCCCTGCCCGACCATCGCCACCGTCGCCGACATGTAGATCGCGTCCACGTCAGGGCGTTCCTCGCGATCCACCTTGATGCTGACGAAGTGCTCGTTCAGGTACGCCGCCGTCGCCTCGTCCTCGAACGACTCGTGCGCCATCACATGACACCAGTGGCAGGCGGAGTACCCGACCGACAGGAAGAGAGGTCTGTCCAAGCGCCGTGCTTCTGCGAACGCTTCAGGGCTCCATTGCCACCAGTCCACCGGATTCTCTGCGTGCTGGAGCAAATAGGGGCTGGTGGTACGCGCCAACCGGTTCGTCATCTCGACGCCTCCTGTCCCGGACTGACCTGGCGATGCACGGGGTTGGCAGAACCCTGGAACGCCACGCTACCCTCCGTGCCCGGCCGAAGCCGCCGCGCGGGTGGTGACGAGGCGTTCCCGCAGTTGCCCACCCGGCAGGGTTGTCTTCTGGGCAGAATCGGACCGGCAGCTGGGCAATGGACGAAATCGATTGCACGGGCTCCACCGGAATGGTCGGATGCGCCTACCTGAGGACCTCCGGAGGAAACGTGCGACGCCCTTCTGCCAAACCGCACCTACTGTCGGTCGCAGCATTTCTACTTCTCGTCACCGGCACGACGGCGCCTTCGCCGGCCGGCGCCGAGCCCCCACCACCCGCCGCGGGCGCCCCGGCGGCATCCCGCGGCGCGCCGGTCGAAGTGACCTTGATCACGGGCGACAAGGTTATCGCCGGACGGGGACCGGACGGAGCGGTCTCGGTGCAGGCCGTCGAGCGTGGGCCGCGGTCGACCGGAGCGGTTCGGGTCACCGTCGAGACGGGCGACACCTTCGTCCTGCCCGACGAGGCCATGCCGTACGTGGCGACCGGCCGGCTCGACAAGCAACTCTTCAACATCACCGATTTGGTGGCACAGGGCTATGACGACGCCCGGATCGACGCCCTGCCGCTGATCGTCACCGGCCGGTCCGACGGTTCCGCCCGGGGGCTGCAGTCCGCCGCCGGAGCACTGCCTGGGGCGAGCGTCACGCAGAATCTCCCGTCCGTCGGAGGCTCCGCCGTTCACGCTCGGCGGTCGACGGCCACCGCTTTCTGGTCGGCCCTCACCAGCGGAACGAACGTCCGCCGGTCCCAGCCCGGGATCGGCGCCACCGCGGGCGAACCGTCGTTCGCAGCCGGTATCGACAAGATCTGGCTGGACGCGAAGGCGAAGGCACAGCTCGCCGACACCACGGCGCAGATCGGCGCCCCGAAGGCCTGGCAGGCAGGGGCGTCCGGCGCCGGTGTCCGCGTCGCGGTGCTGGACACCGGTATCGACACCGGCCATCCGGACCTGGCCCCGCGCATCGTGGCGACCCGCAGTTTCATCCCCGGCGTGGACGTGGTCGACCGCGACGGCCATGGAACGCACACCGCGTCCACCGTCGCCGGCACCGGCGCCGCTTCGGACGGGAAAGAGCGCGGGGTCGCTCCCAGCGCCGACCTGGTGGTCGGCAAGGTGCTCGACGACCACGGGTCCGGCCCGATCTCGGGCGTCATCGCCGGGATGGAGTGGGCGGCGCGGACCGAGCACGCCAAGGTGATCAGCATGAGCCTGGGTACGTCGACCTGGCACACGCAGGATGATCCGGTCAGTCAGGCGGTCAACCGGCTCAGCGCCGAGACGGGCGCGCTGTTCGTCGTTGCGGCAGGCAACGAGGGGAACAGCCCGTACACCGTCACCGCGCCCGGTACGGCGGACGCCGCGCTGACTGTCGGCGCGGTCGACACGTCGGACCAGCTCGCCTCGTTCTCCAGCACCGGCCCCCGGATGATCGACGACGGCCTCAAGCCCGATCTGACCGCACCCGGAGTGGACGTCCTGGCCGCGCGTTCCCAGTACATGGACGACGGGGCCGAGGGCTACTACCGATTGGAAAGCGGTACGTCGATGGCGACGCCGCATGTGGCCGGTGCGGCCGTCCTGCTGGCGCAGAAGCACCCCGAATGGACTGGACAGCAACTCAAGGACGCGCTGATGGCGACCAGCGCGGTGACGCCCGCGTACACCCCCTACCAAGCCGGCACCGGGCGGTTGGACGTCGGCGCCGCCTACCTCGAGGATCAGGTCGTCGCCACCGGATCGGTGGATGCCGGGCGGATTGCCTGGACGCCGCGGCCCGACCGCACCCCGGTCCAGCGTCAGGTGACTTACCGCAACACCACCGGCAGCCCGATCACGCTGAGATTGTCGATCGACCACGGCGCCTCACGCGCCGGGGTCTTCTCGCTCGCGGCCGATCAGGTCGTGGTCCCTGCGCACAGCACGGCCACGATCGGAGTCACGGCGGACCCGCGGGGTCTGCCGCCCGGCCAGTACGGAGCTCAGGTGTCGGCGCGTTCGGCGACCGGCACGGTGCACACGGCCATGGGAATGTCCGTCGAGCCGGAGAAGCACGACCTGACTGTCCACCTGAAGGACCAGTCCGGCAAACCGGTCAGCGGCGAGGTCGAGATCACCGGCGCCGACGGGAAGACCACCGTGTTGTGGGTGCCTGACGGCAAGCTCACGAGCCGCTGGGCGCCCGGTTCCTACACGATCGTCTCCACGCTGGACGTCGCCGGCCGGCACGGCCCGCACTCGATCGGTCTGGCGGTCCTGACCGCCCCGGAAGTCATCCTGACGAAGGCTCGCGACGTCGTGCTGGACGCGTCCCGTAGCCGGGAGATCAAGGTGGCGACTCCCCTGCCGACGGCGGTCAGCACCAGCAGAATCGACATCTTCCGCTCGTTCACGTCGGCACAGCCGACACCCGACGACAGGCAGGCTCTGCACCAGATCCTGATGCCGCCGCCTGAGTACGACAGCCTGTGGGCGCTCCCGACCGGGACCAAGGTCCAGCAGGGCAGCTTCGTCTTCACCACCCGGTTCCGGGCCGAGCAGACTCCGCTGAAGATCACGTACGCGGGCCGCAGCCTCGACGACACGACCCTGGTGCAACCCGGGTCTGCCTCGTTCCAGGACGGCAAGACCCGCATCCCGGCCGTGTTCGCCGGTACGGGGACGCCGGCCGAGTACAAGGGCCTGACCGTCCAGGGTAAGGCCGCGGTCGTCCGGAGCAACTCCGAGGTCGCCGCCACCGACCAGGCCGCCGCCGCGCACGCGGCCGGTGCCGCGATGCTCCTGGTGGTCAACGACGGCGACGGCCGCAAGAGCGACTGGTACGGCGCCCCGGACGGCAAAACCGCCGGTCCGCTCCCGACCGCTTCACTCACCTTCGACGACGGCGAAGCCCTGATCAGGAGGATCGCGTCCACGGGCCGGACCGAGCTCACCGTCGAAGCCCATCCGAAGCCGGCGTACCTGTACGACCTGGCCGACTACCACGACGGACTCGTACCGAACGATCCGTCCGCGGCCACCGATCCGGGCAGCCTCGCCCGGATCGAGAACGACTTCGTGGCTCCGGGCGGACGCCCGGTCATGGAGAGCCGCGAGGACAGTCCCGTCTACGAATACTGGCCGGCCGACTATCCGTACGCCGGTTTCGGGATGGTCCGTGTTCCGAGATTCCCCCGTAAGCCGGTCACGGGGCACCGGACGGACTGGGTGTCCGCCGGCGTCAAGTGGCAGCAGTACGGGTCCATCGACGGCTGGCAGACCTTCACCGACGTGGTGGGCTACCAGCCGCGCAGCGTGCGGAACGAGCGGTGGTTCGGCCCGATCGTCCGGCCCCGGATCCTCGACTTCGAGGTCCCGCACCGGGTCGGCAGCGGGATGGGCGGCATGATCGCCGGGTTCGGCGACGGAGGATCCGCGCACAGCGGAGACGCCAGGATGACTCGCAGCTTCGCGCTCTACCAGGGAGACCGGCTGCTGGCGCAGAACGGGCCGAAACCGGAGTTCGGCGTGGGCGGCCTGGCGCCGGAGAAACTCCCGTACCGGCTCGTGGCCGACACGGCGGGGAACCCCGACCTGACGCCGTACTCGACCACCACCCATACCGAGTGGACGTTCACGTCCGGCGAGGTCGAGAACCAGGCGCTTCCGCTCGCGCAGCTCGACTACGTCGCGGAGGTGGACGCCGCAGGCCGGGCGAAGCGCACCTCGGCCTTCTCCATCAAGCCTGTCGTCGTCGGCAGCAGCGCGCGTGCGGACGCGGTCACCGCCGTACAACTGGAGGTCTCCTACGACGACGGTGCGTCCTGGCGACGCCAGGATCTGAAGGAGCACGATGGGACCTGGCAGGCGCGGTTGTCGGCGCCGGCCCAGGCGAGCCAGGTATCGGTTCGGGTGACCGCCCGGCAACGCAACGGCGGCGGTATCAGCCAGACCGTCATCCGGGCGTTCGGCCTGAAGTGAAAGGTGCGCGGGCGGCCGGTGTGGATCGGCCGCCCGTCGGACGGAATGGACCGGGCCGGGTGGGACTTGAACCTGGCATGGCCGTTCATCCGTTGCTCGCGTCGCGCTTCAGTCCCCTGCGGTTCGACTCCGAGGCGCCCGTCACGGATGACGATGTGGACCTGCTGCTGGAGGCAGCCCGCTGGGCGCCGTCGGCCGGCAACTCACAACCCTGGGCCTACTTCACCGCGCGGCGCGACGAGCCGGAGCACAAGCGGATCGTGCGCCATCTCGCGGCCAGTTCGGGCCGATGGGCGCCGAGTGCGGGTCTGCTCGTCGTGACGATGGCGCACCGGTTCGTCGAGGACACGGACTGGGCGTACTCCGACTTCGCGGACTATGACCTGGGCCAGTCAGTGGCCCATCTGACCCTTCAGGCGCACGCGATGGGTCTGGCCTGCCGCCAGTTCCGCGCCTTCGACCTCGACGCGCTGACCGCGGACCTCTCCCCTGGCGCCGGCTGGCACATCGTCTCGATGATCGCCATCGGCCGTGCCGCCGAAGACCGGCCCCAGGACCGCGAACGCCGTACCACCGCGGACCTGCGCAGCGCGCCGTGGTCAGGCGGTCTGTGACAGGGCGACGGACAGGCCCAGGGTGACGGCCATGACGAAGAGTTCGGTGCCGACGATCCGCCAGAACGGGTTGCCCCCGTCAACCAAGTCACCGATCGCCCGGCGACGGTGCAGCCAGGCCGCGACGATCAGGATCACGAACGCGGCGATCTTCGCCAGCAGGAGTACGCCGTACGCGTCCGAAGTGAGCGCGTCGGGAATCGAACCCCAGCCGCCGCCCTTCGCGGCCAGCCGGCCGGCGGCACTCAGCAGGCCGCTCAGCAGTACGGCGATCGACGAGATCGACGCGACCTCGTTGAACCGCTCGAGCACGATCGGGAGGCCAGTGCGACTCGCCCGTCCGTAGCGAACCAGGCCGGCCAGTCCGCCGACCCAGGTCGTCGCGGCAATGACGTGGACGACAAGGGCCGCGCCGGCGACGACGACGTACGACTCGTTCCGCGGGTACGCCGTCAGGGCGGTCGGGACCAGGGCCGCGATCGCAACGAGTACGCCGAGACTGGCGGCCGACGAAGTCTGGACGCGGCGGATGCCGATCGCCAGCGCGACGACCAGGATGCCGGTGATCAGCAGCGCCTTGACCTCCGGTACGCCGAGGGCGTCGTCCAGCCGGAGGCGGAGCAGGTTCACCGGGGTGTCGAGCAGAATGGACGCGGTGACGATCGCGCCGGCGAACGCACAGACCGCCCAGATGATCGCCGCGTTGCTGGCGTCGCGCACGGCCCGGCGGCCCTGCACTCCGAGCGGACCGCCCTCGATCCGCAGCAGCACCACCGCGGCCAGCAGCGCACCCGCGCAGCCGACGGTCGCGAAGATCGAGATCAGCCGGAACAGCGGCAGCAACCAGCCGACGAACACCGACGGTCCGCCGATGCCACCGGTGTCCTGCGGTTCACTGCCGGCCGCGAACAGACCGATGGCGAGCGCCACCGAGGCGACGATCACGGCCGTCAGACCACCCGCTACCAGACGTCCGGGCATTCGGTGCCGGGCGGCGCGGGTCGCGGTCACAGAGCGAACTCGGCAGCGGCACGATTGAACACGCGCTCACTATAGGGGCGACATCAGTGGGCGGCCCACGCACGACACCATCTCGTGATAACGGTGTCACGAGATAGCGCGGGATCAGTGCGTTGTGTGTTCCTTCGCGTCACTCTGGGTCGGCGTCGTACCCGTCGTACCCGTCGGCTCGGCATCGCCAGCCGGGGCCGCTGAGCTGTCCGGACTCGCTGGGCCGTCGGACGGTGCTGGGGCGTCCGCACCATCGCCGTCGAAGTCGATCTTCTTCAACTGCTTGCCCATGTTGCGCCACAGCAGCACTGTGGCGGCACCGAGAGCGAGCACGATCAGCAGCGCGACCCAGCCGGGGCGCACCGAGTTCGGGTCGACCTCGGCCGCCGGAAGGAAGGTCATCACTGTCACGCCACCAGTCTCTCACTGTCCGCGCCCCGCCGTCAGCGCAGCCCCGCGAACAGATCGTCCTCGGGGAGTTCGGACTCGACCACGCTCCGCGCCAGCTCGAAGTCCTCGGTCGGCCAGGCCGCCTGGTGCACCTCCAGCGGCACGGTGAACCAGCCGCCGTCCGGGTCGATCTGGGTGGCGTGCGCGAGCAGCGCCTTGTCCCGGACCTCGAAGTACTCGGCGCACTCCACCCGGGTGGTGATCCGGCGCTCGTTCTCGGGGTCCGGCTTCCAGTCCTTCAGCCGCTCGGCGTACGGCGACTCCAGTCCGCGGGCCACCATCGCGTCGTGCAGGGCCTTCATCCGCTCGCGGTGGAACGTGTGGTGGTAGTACAGCTTCAGCGGCTGCCACGGCTCGCCGAGTTCCGGGTACGCGTCCTTGTCGCCGGCCGCCTCGAACGCGGCCACCGTGATCTGGTGGCACATCACGTGGTCCGGGTGCGGGTAGCCGCCGTTCTCGTCGTACGTCGTGACGACCTGCGGACGGAACTCGCGGATCAGCTTCACCAGCGGGGCCGCGGCGTCCTCGACCTTGAGCGCGGCGAAGCAGCCCTCCGGCAGTGGCGGCGGCGGGTCGCCCTCCGGGAATCCGGAGTCCACCCAGCCGAGCCAGGTCTGCTCGATGCCGAGGATCTCCCGGGCCGTGTCCATTTCCTTGCGGCGGATCTCGGTGATGTTGGCCAGCACCTCCGGCCGGTCCATCTTCGGGTTCAGGATCGACCCGCGTTCCCCACCGGTGCACGTGGCCACCATGACCTCGACGCCCTCCGCCACGTACCGGGCGGTCGAAGCGGCCCCCTTGCTGGACTCGTCATCTGGGTGCGCGTGCACATGCAACAACCGAAGATCTTCACTCACAAGACACAATGGTCCTCCAACCCCGGACCAAACCCACGACCGACCCCCTCTGGACATCTCTTGACGGACCCCACGCCGACCACCCCCTCCACGCCACCCGAAGCCATCGAGGCGCTGGATGACAGGGCTCTGGACAACAGCGCCTCTGCCGCAGCCGCGAGCAACCAGGCAGTCACCGGGCCGGCCGCATTCGCGCCGAGCTCAGGCGGGAGCGGGGATGGAGGAGGAAATGGGAGTTCGGCGGCCGAACTTGATGCGCGGTACGGGCGGGGGCGGCGGTCTCGGCGGCCGTTGATCATCGGGGTGGTGGCTGTGGTGGCCGCGGCCGGACTGGCGTGGTTGGCGTGGGCGGCGATCGTCGGGTCGAATCCGCCCGTGACGTCGCGGTTGCTGCGGTTCGAGGTGACGTCGGCGACCAGCGCGACGGCGACCATCCAGGTGGACCGGACCAAGTCGGTGGAGGCGAACTGCCGGCTGCAGGCCAAGTCGGCCGACTTCTCCATCGTCGGCGAACTCACGCTGACGATCCCGGCCGACTCCCCCAGGCACCAGACCCTGCCCGCGACGCTGACGACGCAACGCTCCGCAACCTCGGTGGTACTGATCGGCTGCACGACCGCGGACTCGCACCGGCCGCACTGACCTCCGGACGGCCGTCCGGCAACCGATTACCGGTCAGTTCGCCGGGATGTGGGAAGAACCACCAAGCAAACGGTTTCCCCGCGTTTGAGGCCTCGCAGAACTGTGGGGTTCTCCGCCGGATCTTGCTACGCTCAGTGGATTGGTCGCCGTCGACGACGGCGGCCAGCAGCTTTTCCTGCCCATCCCACCGACACAAGGAGCAGCCCGTGACGCAGAGGATCGATGAGGACAGCGTTGTCTGGCTGACGCAGGAGGGTTACGACCAGCTGAAGGCCGAGCTCGAGCACCTCAAGGGCCCCGCCCGTGCCGAGATCACGCAGCGCATCAGCGACGCCCGTGACGAGGGCGACCTGAAGGAGAACGGCGGGTACCACGCCGCCAAGGACGAGCAGGGCAAGATCGAGGCCCGGATCCGGCAGCTCGAGGACATGCTCCGCCGTGCCCGGGTCGGCGAGACCCCGAAGGCCGGCGGCAAGGTCGAGCCCGGGATGAAGGTGTCGATCAAGTTCGCCGGTGACGACGACGTCGAGACGTTCCTGCTCGGCTCCCGCGAACTGCTCGCCCTGGACGCGTCGGTCGACATCGACGTGTACTCGCCACAGTCCCCGCTGGGCTCGGCGATCCTGGGCAAGAAGAAGGGCGACAAGGCCAGCTACGAGGCCCCGAACGGCAAGGACGTCACCGTCGAGATCGTCGCCGCCGAACCCTTCACCGGCTGACCCACCCGCCTCGAGCGCCCCGGTGGATCTCTCCACCGGGGCGCTCGCCATTCCACCGGCTGACGCCGCAACCGTCCCGCTCAACCACGCTCCCCCCGCCCATCCCCCGACCGGGAGCCGCCGCCACGTCCACTCACACGCCACGGGCACCCATTCGCCGCGCGTCATCCCCGACTCGTGGAATCTGGTGCACGCCGGGCCCCGATCCCGACCCCAATCCACGACACGGCGATCACCGCGAGCACACACCGGGAACGGCCCGGCGTACCCGGGAACCAGGCCGCCACAACCACCGGTACGCCGCCACGCGCACCTGTTCGCCCCGGGTGATCGCGACTCGTGGAAATCTGTGCACACCAGGCCTCGATCTCGACCTCGATCGACGACTCGACAAACACCGCGACCACACCGGGAGCGGCCCGGCGTACCCGGGGACCGAGACGCCACAATCACCGGTACGCCGCCACCGGCACCCGTTCGCCCCGGGGTGATCGCCGACTCGTGGAAGTTGGTGTACGCCGGGCCTGGATCCCGACGCCGATCCACGACTCGACAACCACCGCCACCGCCATCCGTTCGCGCCGGGGGTGTGGGGTGGCTCGAGGGCTCGGGGTAGGCAGGGGGGTTAGTGGCTGGTGGCGCTTCGGTATTTGCGGACGGCTAGGGGGGCGAAGACGGCGATGATGGCGGCGCACCAGATGAGGGACAGCCAGACCGGGTGTTGGGCGGGGAAGCCGTCGGGGCTGGCGAAGGGTGACGGGTTGCCGAACAGGTGGCGGCACGCGGCGACGATGGAGGAGATCGGGTTCCACTCGGCGACCGGTTGCAGACCGCTGGGCAGGTTCGGCGTCGGGACGAAGGCGTTGGACAGGAAGGTCAGCGGGAACAGCCAGATCAGTCCTGCCGACGCCGCCACCTCGGGACTGCCGACGGACAGACCGATGAGCGCACCGACCCAGAGCATCGCGAACGCGAACAACAGCAGGATCCCGAACGCCGCCAGCGCCTGACCGAAACCGTGGTGCCAGCGCCAGCCGACGATGAAGCCGCAGATCACCATCACCAGCATCACGAACGCGTTGAACACGACGTCGCCGACCACCCGCCCGGCGATCACGCCGGACCGCGCCATCGGCAGCGACCGGAACCGGTCGATCAGGCCTTTCGACATGTCGTCGGCCAGCCCGACACTCGCCGACGCGACCGCGAACGCCATCGTCTGCGCGAAGATCCCGGCCATCAGGAACTCCCGGTACGCTCGCGGACCCGGGAAGCCGGGGATCGGGATCGCGTTGCCGAACACGTACGCGAACAGCAGCACGAACATGATCGGCTGGATCGTCGCGTAGATCAGCATGTCCGGCGTCCGTGGGATCCGCTTGAGCGTCCGCCACGCCAGGATGCGGGCATCGGAGAATGCCCGGCCGAGCGGATTCACTTTGGCCGGCTCGTCGATGTCCGCCGCACTCATGAGCCCTCCTCCTTCTTCTGCTCGGCCTCGTGCCCGGTCAGGGTGAGGAACACGTCGTCCAGGGTCGGCCGCCGCAGCCCGATGTCGGCGATCCGGATGCCACCCGCATCGAGGGTCCGGATCACCTCGACCAGCGCGCTCGATCCGCCCGGCGCCGGCATCGTGATCCGGCGCGCGTGCTCGTCCTTCGTGGTGGAGTCCGGCTCGGTGATGTCGAGCGAGTCGATGAGCAACTCGAGCGCCCGAGTGGTGTCCGCCGGGTCGTGAACGACGACCTCGATCCGCTCACCGCCCACCTTCGCCTTGAGCTCGTCCGCCGTACCGCGGGCGATCACCGAACCGTGGTCGACGACCACGATGCTGTCCGCGAGTTCGTCGGCCTCTTCCAGGTACTGCGTCGTGAGCAGGATCGTGACGCCTTCACGGACCCGGTCGCGGATGATCTGCCACAGGTCGAGCCGGCTGCGCGGGTCGAGCCCGGTGGTCGGCTCGTCGAGGAACAGCACCCGTGGGTGAGCGATCAGCGAACCGGCCAGGTCGAGCCGGCGGCGCATGCCACCCGAGTAGGTCTTCAGCGTCCGGTCCGCGGCGTCGGTGAGGTCGAAGGTATCGAGCAGCTCCTCGGCCCGTTGCTTCGCTTGCTGACTGCTCAGCTGGTACAGCCGGCCGAACATCCACAGGTTCTCCCGGCCGGTCAGCAGTTCGTCGACGGCGGCGTACTGTCCGGAGAGTCCGACCAGTGAGCGGACGCGGTCTGCTTCCTTCACCACGTCGTGGCCGAGCACGCGGGCGGTGCCCTGGTCGGGCTTCAGCAGCGTGGTCAGCACGCGGACCGCCGTGGTCTTGCCCGCCCCGTTCGGCCCGAGCAGGCCGAGCACCGTCCCTTCCGGAACCTCGAGGTCGATCCCGTCGAGCGCCTTGACTGTGTCCTTCCTGGTCCTGAATGTCTTCACGAGGCCGGTCGCCTCGACAGCAGCCATTCCGTCGATCCCCCTTCTGGATGTGACGCAAGCCACCATCCTGACCGACCCCACCGACACTTTCGACACTTTTCTGGCCGATCTATTTCAGGCTCAGATTGAGTCGACCAGACTCAACTTTGTTGATAGTTGAGTCGACAGGACTCAAGTCTCGGCCTAGCGTCGCGGCATGACCTCCCGGAGCATCCTCAGACACCCCGATTTCCGGCGGTTGTGGATCGCTGATCTGCTCAGTCAGCTCGGCAGCCGCCTGAGCATGATCGCGATCCCGCTGCTCGCCGTTCTCACCCTCGACGCGTCCACCCTCCAGGTCTCGCTTCTGAGGACATGCGAGACGGCCGCCTGGCTGCTACTCGGACTGTTCGCCGGTGCCTGGGTCGACCGGATCCGGTGTCTCCCGGTGCTCGTGTACGCCGATCTGGGCCGGGCACTGCTCTTCGCGACGATTCCCGTCGCCGCCTGGTTCGGCGTGCTGAGTCTCACGCAGCTGTACGTCGTACTGGTGCTGACCGGCGTCCTCACGGTGCTCTTCGACGTGGCACACAGCACCTACCCGCCTCGGCTGCTGGATCCTGACCAACTGCTGCCCGGCAACGCCAAGCTAGCGGCCAACCACTCCGTCGGCGCTGTGATCGGCGCGGGCGCGGGCGGCGTACTCGTGCAGTGGCTCGGTGCGGCAGTCACGATCGGCGTGAACGCACTGAGCTTCCTGTGGTCCGCACTGTGGCTTCGCTCGATCCGTACGCCGGAAGCACAGCCGGCCAAGGCGACCCGGCCGAACCTCAAGCGGGAGATCGCGGAGGGGATGCGGTACGTCTTCAGTCACCCGCTGCTGCGGCCGATGGCGCTCAACACGGCGACGACCATGCTCTTCCAGGCAGCCGCCGGCGCGATCATGATCGTCTACCTGGTCCGCGAGGTTCACCTGCAGCCGGGCACCATCGGCGTACTGAGCATGATCGGCCTCGGCGGAGCGATCGTGGCGTCAGGCGTGACCGAGAAGATCAGCACCAGGTACGGCGACGCCCGCACGTTGCTCCTGGCGTCGACGGGCATCGGTGTCGCATTCACCCTCCAGGCGCTGACCGCACCGGGCTGGCAGGTGAGCTGGTACGTCGTCTCGATGCTGCTCGCCGGCTTCTGCATTATCGTCTGCTACATCCTGCAGGTGAGCACCCGGCAGCGCGTGTGCCCACCGGAACTGCAGGGCCGGGTCAGCGCCACCATGAGCTTCGTCAGCTGGGGCGCAGCTCCGCTCGGCAGTCTGCTGGGCGGTGCGCTCGGTACGGCGTTCGGATTGCACGCGACCTTGTGGATCGCCGGTCTGGCGGCCCTGGCCGGCAACGCGTTCCTCTATTTCTCACCGTTCCGCACCTTGCGCACCGTCCCGGCCACGCAACAGGTCGATCAGTCGGAGGCGATCTGAGCGGTGCCGACAAGGACCTCGACGTCGAGGGCGGCGCGGCCGCGGCCGATCTCCACGTCCTTGGACTGGCCGGAGACCGCGCCGGTCCAGGTGACCCGACCGAGCTGGGCCTCGGTGTGGACGCGGACGTCGGAGCCGCGGCGCAGCACAACGTTCGCAGTGCCGGACTCGACCCGGACGCGGGACCGGCCCTTGGTGAGCTGGGCGTCCAGATTGGCCGAGCCGGCCTGGACGAGCAGATCGATCGGGCCGTCCACGTCGGAGACCTTCGCCGTACCGGCGGTGACGCGGACCCGGCTCAGCCCGGGCAGGCGCTCAGCGTGCACGCTGCCGCCCGTCACCTCGACCTCGACCTGCAGGCCGGGGTTGACCCGGATGGACAGTTCCTTGGCGAGGCCGTTCACGTGCGACTTCAGGTCGGTCGGGTTGCGCAGCATGCTGAACCCGTCGATCGAGACGCCCATGTCGCCTTCGCTGCTGATCGCGAGGGTGTCGCCGTCCCGCTTGATCACGTGCGGTCCGTCCACCGCGACGCCGTTGACGGCCGGCTCGCCGATCAACCGCACCCGGCGACCGATCGCCCGCACCGTCACCCGCTGCACCCCCGCCGGCATCGGCACGTTGCTGTGCTCCTCCTCGACCTCCTCGACCTCTTCAACCTCTTCGATCTCGTCGGTACCGGAGTTCTCAGCAGTCGCGGGGCTTTCGACGGGAGCTTCGTCGACCACGCTGTCCTGCACACCGTTCCCGGCGGCAGCATGCCGCCCGCCCGGCGTCGCGCCGGCCTCGCCACCATTCGCGGCGCCCTCGGGTGCCGCCGTGTCGGCGGCGTCCGGGGCGTCCACCACATCGGCCCAGACCGAGGTGGACGGGAGGTCCTCCGCGGCCGGCCAATCCGTGGACGGCGCGTCCTTCGTCGAGTCTTCGGCAACCGGAGGCGTTGGCGCCGGCTCGTCAGCCTCGGTGGTCGTCGGGGCCTGAATGGCGGCGATCAGGGTGGTGGCTTCCTCAGGTGAGAGGTGGCCCTTGGCGACCCGGTCGAGGACGTCCTTGACCCGCCGGTCGTAATCGCTCTGGTTGCTCATGCGCCCAGTCCAGCATCCCCGCGGGTCGAAACCAATCCGGGATCGCCCGGAATCCCGCCGGACGCAGCGGTGCGGATCCCGGGGAGTAGCCCGCGACCCGCACCAGCTGGGTTTCTCATATGTGCACAGCCCACACAGGGCTGGTTGTTGTCACGCCGCCGGGGTCATCTCCTCCGCGGCCAGTTCGTCCTGTACGGCGGCCAGCTCGGCAGCCTCGGCCTCCTCAGCGGCCCGCCGACCGCGCAGACCACGCAGACCGGTCAGGGCCACCACCAGTCCGAGCGCCGCGATCCCGGTCACCACAGCCAGACCAGGCTTGTACGCCGACAACATCCCGGCCGAGGTGGTCACGCCGTCCGACCTGCTGCTGATCACCGCGGTCACGATCGCGAGGACCACCGCGCCACCGACCTGGTTGGAGGTGTTGAACAGCCCGGACGCCAGCCCCTGCTCGTGGTCCGGGACCCCGGACACGGCCTGGATATTCAGTGCCGGGAACCCGATCGCGAACCCGAGACCGAGCAGCATGATCGTCGGGAACACAGTCGAGAAGTACGCCGACTCCGGACCGATCCGCAGCGACAGCGCGTACCCGACGACGAACAGCGCCATCGACGCGATGATCATCGTCTCGGTGCCGAGCCGGTCGGCCAGCTTGCCCGCGTTCGGCGACAGGGTGGCGACCAGCAGACCGGCGGGCAGGAAGGCCAGCGCGGTCTGGAACGACGACCAGCCGAGCAGGTTCTGCAGGTACATGGTGCCGATCAGCTGGAAGGCGACATACGCGCCGAAGACGGTCAGGATGGCCAGGTTCGCCCGCCGGAGCGAGGCGTTGCGGAGGATGCCGAGCCGGACCAGCGGATGCTTCGACCGGAGTTCGATCGCGACGAAGCCGGCCAGCAGGACGATCGCGAGCGCGAACATCCCGAAGGTCTGCACCGACACCCAACCTGCTTGCTCGGCACCGACCACGGCGTACACCAGAGACAGCATGCCGCCGGTGACGGTGATCGCTCCGGGGACGTCGTACCCGCCGGAAGCGTTGTCGCGCGGGCTGTTCGGGATCAGCTTGATCGCGAACAGCAGCACGATCAGGGCGACCGGGCCGGGCATCAGGAAGGTCCAGCGCCAGCCGACCTCGGTCAGCGCGCCGCCGAGGATCAGGCCCATCGAGAAGCCGCTGGCGGCGCAGGTGGTGAAGATGCTGAGGGCACGGTTACGGTCCGGGCCCTCGTGGAAGGTCGTGGTGATGATGGAGAGCGCGGCCGGCGCGGTGAACGCGGCGGCGACGCCCTTGACGAACCGCGCGGCGATGAGCAGTTCGGGGTTCGTGGCCAGCGAGCTCAGCATCGAGACCGCGGCGAACACGGCCAGCGCGATCAGGAAGACGCGGCGCCTGCCGAGCAGGTCGGCGGTCCGGCCGCCGAGCAGCAGCAGGCCGCCGTACCCGAGCACGTAGCCGGTCACGACCCATTGCAGAGAAGAGAGGGAGACGCCCAGGTCGGCGCCGATGGACGGCAGGGACATACCGACCATGGACACGTCCAGGCCGTCGAGGAAGATCACGCCGCAGACCACCAGGAGGGCGCCCCACAGGCGCGCGTCCCAAGTCATCCGGGCCGGTGATGTGGTGTGCGTTGTCTGTGTCACGAGGGGAGACTATTCCATGCGTGTGCATCTAATGTCCAGGCATTAAATGCGTTTGCATTGAATGCGCGTGCATGCTATGGTCCCCTCCATGGCCGCCACGAAGGTCAGCGCCGGTCCTGGTGAGACCGCCGCCGATGTCAGTGCAGATGTGAGGGAATGGCGCGAGCTGCTGGCTCGCCACGCCGACCTGACCTGCGCCCTCGATCGGGCTCTGCAGGCCGGCCACTCGCTGGGCATGAGTGAGTACGAGGTGCTCGAGCGTCTCGCCGAGCTGCCCGAGCACTCCGCCAAGGTGCAGACGATCGCGAAGTCGGTCCATCTCAGCCAGAGCGCGCTGTCCCGGGTGATCGGCCGGCTGGAGACCGCCGGCCTGGTCGAGCGGCACATGTGCCCCGAGGATCGGCGCGCGGTCAATGTCCGCCTCACCGACGACGGTCTGCACCTTCAGGCAGAGGCCGAGCCGACCCAGCGCCGAGTGCTCGCCGAGCGACTGCACGCACCTCTGGTGAAGAGCTGTCAGCCCCCTACCATCGGTGAATGACTGACGAACCGCTCCTGACCGCCGAGGAAGCTCGGGAAGTCATCGAGGACCTGAACCGCATCGTCGCGCCCGACGGCATCCAGGAGACGTACCAACTCCGGGCCGGAGGCATCGACCACTGGGTCTACGCCCGTGGTCAGGACCGGTCGAACCCGGTCATCCTGTTCGTGCACGGTGGTCCCGCGTCGCCGCTCTCGCCGGTGATGTGGCAGTTCCAGCGGCCGATCGAGGAGTACTTCACAGTCGTCACCTACGACCAGCGCGGCGCCGGCCGGACTTTTCGTACGGTCGATCCGGACACCATCGCGGACACGCTGAAGATCGAGCAGTACGTCGCCGACGCGATCGAGCTCACCGAGCAGATCCGGGAGCGGTACGGCGTCGACAAGGTGATCCTGATGGGTCACAGCTGGGGCACCGTGATCGCAACGCACGCCGCCCTCGCCCGGCCCGACCTGTTCCACGCGTACGTCGGGATCGGCCAGTTCATCAACTCCCGGACCAACGAACGACTCTCGTTCGAATACGCCGTCGAGCAGGCCCGCGAACACAACCACACCGAGGCCCTCGAGCAGCTCGCGTCGATCGCGCCGTACCCCGGCGACGAGCCGGTGACCCGGGACCGGATCATCATCGCGCGTGAATGGGCGCAGTACCGCGGCGGCCTGACGGCGTACCGGAGCGACTCGACCTACTTCTTCCAGGCGCCGCTGCTGTCGCCGGAGTACACCCTCGACGAGGGTGAAACCATTGGCGAGGGCAACATGTTCACCCTCGGCCGGGTGCTGGACGAGTTGTTGGAGGTCGACTTCACCGGGGTGACCGAGTTCCCGATCCCGGTGGTCATGTTCCTCGGGCGGCACGACTACACGACGCCGAGTGCCCCGACCGCCGAGTGGATCGAGGCGGTCAAGGCGCCGTACAAGCAGGCCGTCTGGTTCGAGCGCTCGTCACACATGTTGCCCTGGGAGGAGCCCGGCAAGATGCTGGTCAGCCTGCTCGCCCACGTCCGGCCGCAGGTCAGTTGAGCGTGTACGTGTAGCCGTTGCCGGTCAGACCGGCCAGGACGCGGTCTCGGTGGTCCTCACCCCGCAGTTCGAGTTGCAGCGCCACCTCGACCTCGTCCAGGTTCAGCGTCTCCGAGATGCGCTCGTGCAGTACCTCGATGAGGTTCGCGTCCATCCCGGCCAGTTGCGTCAGCAGTGTCGCGAGCCCGCCGGGCGTGTCCGGGATCCGCACTCGCAGCGACAGGTACCGCGCGGCCGCGGCCATGCCGTGCCGGATGACGCGCATCAGCAGCAGCGGGTCGATGTTGCCGCCGGACAGCACCACCACGACCGGCGGCTTGAACCGCTCCGGCTCGTCCAGTACGGCGGCCACCGCGGCGGCACCGGCCGGTTCGACCACGAGCTTCGCCCGCTCCAGCAGCAACAGCAGGGCCTTGGACAACGAATCCTCGCCGACCGTGCGCACCTCCCCGACGTACTGCTGGACCGCCTCGAACGGGACCTTGCCCGGCAGTCCGACCGCGATCCCGTCCGCCATCGTCGCCATCTCCGCCAGCTGGACCGGCTCGCCGGCTGCCAGTGAGGCCGGGTACGCCGCCGCGCCCGCGGCCTGCACGCCGACGACCTCGATCGGCGCCCCGTCGCGTTGCATCGCCGACGCGATCCCGGCGATCAGGCCGCCGCCACCGGTCGGCACGACGATCGTCCGGACCTGCGGGCACTGCTCGACGATCTCCAGCCCGGCGGTGGCCTGACCGGCGACGATGTCAGGGTGGTCGAACGGGTGGATCAGCACCGCGCCGGTCTCGGCCTCGAACGCGTGTGCCGCCCGCAGGCAGTCGTCGATCGACGTGCCGACGAAGCGAATCTCCGCGCCGTACGCGCGCGTCGCCTTCTCCTTCGGGATCGGTGCGCCGTGCGGCATGAACACGGTCGCCTTGATGCCGAGCAGTTGGGCCGCGAGCGCGACGCCCTGGGCGTGGTTGCCCGCGCTCGCCGCGACCACGCCGCGCGACCGCTCGGCCTTCGACAGCCGCGCCATCCGCACGTACGCGCCGCGCAGCTTGAACGACCCGGTGCGCTGCAGGTTCTCGCATTTCAGGAACACGTCGCCGCCGACCAGCTCACTCAGCCAGCGCGAGTACTCCAGCGGCGTCGGCGCCACCACGTCATGCAACAGGTCCGCCGCTCGCACGATGTCCTTGGCATCGATCACGTCCTTACCCTACGCAGCAAAACCACTTGCACCCGCCACATACGCTGCGGCTCATGAAGGTCACGGCTGTCGTGATTCGCCCGTCGGACGAGGCGGTCCTCGTCCTGCCTGCCGGTCTGCCGCAGGTGGAGGTCGCCGAGAAGCTCTGGTTCCCCGACGTGGAGGCCGCGGTCGGCCGGCTCCGCGAGCAGCTGTCGATCGAGGCCGTCGTCCTCACCTGCCTCGGCGAAGAGCCGACCACCTACCTGATGTTCTCGACCGGCACGGTTCCAGCGGATGCCCGGTGGGTGCATGACCTCGACGATCCGGCGGTCGTGGCCGCGCGCGAGTACCTCGCCCTGCCGGCGGACTCCCCCGTCACGCCGGCGTGGACCAGGCCGGGCTGGTACGACGAAGCGCTGTCGTGGATCGACGAACAGGTCGCGAGGACGAGACCGTGGTCCCAGGTGCGCTCGTGGGGGCTGTCGAACGTACTGCGTGTCCCGACGGCCCCCGGAGACGTGTACTTCAAGGCACTTGCGCACTCCAGCACCATCCGGCCGGCGCGGGCGGATGCGTTGCCGCTGTTGTTCGCGCACGAGCCGATGTTGTTGAAGCAGCTGTCCGAGGAGCGGCCTGGTGAGGTGCCTGCGCCGCTGGCCGTGGACGAGAAGCGGGCCTGGATGTTGCTGCCCGACCTCGGACCCCCGTTGGCCGACTTTCCGGACGTTTCGCTGTGGATCGACGCACTGCGCGGGCACGCCAGGTTGCAGCGCAGCTATGCGGATCAGCCGGATCGGCTGCTGGAGTTCAGCTGTGTCGACCGCCGGCTCGCCGTACTGCAGGCGGAGATCGACCGGGTGCTCGGGCCGACCCCCGCCACCGATCTGCTCGAACCCGCGGAGCGCGCGCTGCTGCCGAGGCGGGCCGAACAGTTGCGTGAGGCAATCACCGAGCTCGCGGCGATCGGCGTACCGGAGACTCTGCTGCACGGTGATCTGCATCCGCGGAACCTTGCTGTCCGGGATGGCCGGGTGTTGGCGTTCGACTGGACGGACGCCGCTGTGTCCCATCCGTTCCTGGACCTCGTGACGTTCTTCGAGCAACGGTCGCCGCTGTCGACCGATCCGCGGCTGAAGGATGCCTATCTGGCCGAGTGGGAGTCGTACGCCTCGCCCGCGGACCTACGTCGTGCGCTCGAACTGGCCGAGGAGCTGGGAGCACTCCACCAGGTCATGACCTACGCGCACCTGCCGGACAACGTGTCCGGACCGAGCAAGGAGTCGATGCTCCGCGGCGGCGTGTGGTGGCTCCGGAGGATCCTTGCGCAGTAGTCATCGGTGCAGCACGGCCAACTGGTTGCGCATACCGCGGCGGACCGGCGGATCGAGGTGCCGGTCCCACGTCGGACGACGCTCTCCGCGCAGCAAGGCGTAGTACGCGAGCGCCTCGGACAACGCCGCTTCACGGAGGTACCCGCGCGCCAGCGGCTGCTTGCCCCGCCCGTTCGGTCGCGGCCGTCGCTCGTACGCCGCGTTGGCGGTGAAGATCCCGAGTCCGTAGAACACGGTGAGCAGATCGGTCAGTGGTTCATGGTCGGGCCGGCGCGCCACCGAGATCCGGCTGCTGCCGAGCAGCAGTTCGTGCCCGGCTTCATGGGCGAAGATCGCGATCAGCGCGACCGGGTCGGCGGCCAGCGTCGGCGAGAGCTGGATCTGGTTGCGCTCGGCGCCGCGGATCCACCGGCCGGACGGTTCCTTCACCACCGAGGCCGACCTGCGGTACGCCGGCCGCCGGATGCCGTCACCGACGAGTTCGAAGCTGAGGGCGCACTGATCCGGCCGAAGATCCATCCGCTCGCTGACCAGCCGGCACAACTCCTCGGCGGCCGGCCGGCTGCCGTCGTACCCGGCCGGGATGAGGTCGGTGGGCAGCGCGATCGGCCGCAGCACCACGTCGCGGCCGAACTCGGTGATCATCCACTCCATCGACGACCGGATCCATCGGCGGCTGCCACCCGGCAAGCGCTCCCGTGGCGCCTTCAACTGGGACCGCACCTGCTGGCTCCGCCGCAACACCCCGATCGGATTCCTCACCCGCCGGATCATGCCAATCGGACGCCGATGTAAACCCGATCGGTTTCACAGAGTTCCCGATCGCGTACGCCGAGCTAGTGTCCTGAGTCGGACGTTCGGCTCAGGACACTTACTTCAGCAGCAGCTTGCCGAGGCGTTGGGAGGCGATGTACATGCCGATCGTGCCCATGGCGGCGAGGTAGAAGGCGTGGACGAGGAGGAACCAGCCGACCGTGCCGGTGGTGAGTGCGCGCTCGATCACGACGCCCTGGTAGAGCGGGGTGATCTCGACCAGCCAGCGGATGGCCTCCGGGTACGTCTCGACCGGGTAGAACGTGGCCGAGAACAGGAACATCGGCATCGCCGCGAGCTGGACGAACTCGAAGTCCTGCCAGCTGCGCATGAACGTCGTCAGCGCCATCCCCGCGCCGGCGAACGCGAACGCGATCAGGACCGAGGCGGGCAGCGCGAGCAGCGCCCACCAGGACGTGATCAGGCCCATCCCCAGCATCACCGCGATGAA
Source organism: Kribbella sp. NPDC050281 (assembly GCF_040655855.1). Taxonomy (NCBI): domain Bacteria; kingdom Bacillati; phylum Actinomycetota; class Actinomycetes; order Propionibacteriales; family Kribbellaceae; genus Kribbella; species Kribbella sp. NPDC050281. The sequence continues at coordinate 101,376 of NZ_JBFAKS010000006.1, forward strand.
CATCGCCGAGTAGCAGGCACCACGCAGCAGAGCCCAGGTCACCTCGCCGGTCGCGATGTCCCACGGCCGCAGCGGCGTCGCCAGCATCGAGTCGTAGAGCTTGGCGTACTTCATCCGGAAGAAGATGTTGTACGTCGAGTCGAAGATCGCACCGTTCATCGCCGAACTGGCCAGCATCGCCGGCGCGACGAAGGCGGCGTACCCGATCGTGGTGCCGTCGGACAGCGTGAAGTCGCCGACCAGTTGCGCGACGCCGATGCCGATCGAGAGCAGGTAGAACAGCGGCTCGAAGAAGCCGGACAGGAAGACGATCCAGGACCGGCGGTAGAGCAGGAAGTTGCGCTCCACGATGTGCCGGCCGCCGCCGCGGCCGAGGACGCGGGCCGGGACCGGGACGACCCGGGCGGTGAGGGTCGTCATCAGCCCACCAGCCTCTTGGTGAAGCCGCGGACGGCGAACCACGTGCCGACCACGAACCAGGCGAGCAGGTAGACGACGTTGAGTAGCGCGAGCGGCGGGTTGATCGTGCCCATCGCCAGATCACGGGACAGGGCCACGCCGTGCCACAACGGGCTGAGGTACGCGAGCCACTCGATCCAGTTCGGCAACTGCGAGACCGGGAAGAACGCACCGGAGAACAGGAACGCCGGGATCACCCCGAAGCGGAAGATCATCGCGAAGCCGGAGTCGTTCTCCAGCGTCGAGGCCACCGCCGCGACCGGCGCCGCGGCAGCCATCCCCACCAGCAACGCCACCGGCAGCGCAAGCACACCGAGCGGTGACTCCAGTCCGCCGAACACCGCAATCACCGCCAAGAAGACCGCACACGTGCTGCCCACCCGGAAGGCGATGAAGCCGAGCTGACCGCCGACCACGTCCACCGGCCGCAGCGGCGTCGCGATCATCGAGTGGAAGAACTTCTGCCACTTCAATCCACTCATCACCGGGTACGTCGCTTCGCCGACGGCCACCTGCAACGCGGTGGCGGCGAGCAACCCGGGCGCGATGAACTGCAGGTAGCTCACACCACCGAGCGCACCGGTCCCGTTCCGGTCGACGAAGGAGCCCAGACCGATCCCCATCGCGGCCAGATAGAGCAGTGGCAGCAGGAAGCTGCTGATCAGCGTGCCCTTCCAGGTCCGCTTGTAGACGGTCAGCCAGTAGTCGAACTGGCGACGGCCGTTCTCTAGCGCGAGGGCCATCAGGGCGTGTCTCCTAACTCCGCGCCGTAGCGAGCAGGTGCTCGGTGCGGTGCATCGGCGTGCGGGAGCGAAGGTCTCGATGCGGCGCATCGTGGCCTTTGCTCACGTGCGGTGAGGTGCCGTGCCGAGTGCCGCGCAGTAGGCGGGGAGTTGGGAGACACGCCCTAATCCACCAACGTCCGGCCGGTGAGCCGGAGGAACACGTCCTCGAGGGTCGAGCGCCGGACCAGGACCGAGGCCGGCTGCAGACCGCGCTCGTGCACCGCCGCGACCGCGTGCTCGCCGTCGTCGGTGTAGAGCAGCAGGCGGTCCGGCAGCACCTCGATGCGCTGGGCCAGGTCCTCGACCTTCCCTGCCAGTGCGTCGTGGTCGGACGACATGACCTCAGGCCCGAACCGCAGCTCGGTCACCTCACGCGTGGAGTAGTCCCGGATCAGGTCGGCCGGCGATCCCTCAGCCGCGATCAGGCCGCCGTCCATCACGACCAGCCGGTCGCAGAGCTGCTCGGCCTCGTCCATGTAGTGCGTGGTGATGATCAGCGTCACGCCGGCCTGCTTGAGCCGGAACAACTTGTCCCACAACAGATGCCGGGCTTGTGGGTCCAGCCCGGTCGTCGGCTCGTCGAGCAGCAGGAGATCGGGGTTGCTCACCAGCGAGCGCGCGATCGTCAGCCTCCGCTTCATCCCGCCGGAGAGCTCGTCGACCTTGACCTCCGCCTTCTCGGTGAGCGAGACGAACTCGAGCAACTCGTCCGCGCGACTACGGCACTCCGCCCGGCTCAGACCGAAGTACCGGCCGTAGATGGTCAGGTTCTCCCGGACGGACAGCTCGGTGTCGAGGGTGTCGTCCTGCGGGCACACGCCGAGCCGGGCCCGGATCGACGGGCCGTCGGTGGCAGGGTCCATGCCGAGGATCCGCAGGGTGCCGCCGCTGGTCGGGGAGACCGCGCCGATCATCCGCATCGTCGACGACTTGCCCGCGCCGTTCGGCCCGAGGAACCCGAACGCCTCCCCGCGCCACACATCCAGGTCGATGCCCTTGACCGCTTCGAAGTCGCCGTACGACTTCCGCAGTCCACGGACATGGACCAGGGACTCCCGCTGCTCACTCACGGTCCCGACCCTAGACGGACCGGCCGACAGTTTTCTTGTCGTTTTGGGCGGTTCCATCCATCGACGCTAGAACCTCAACACGACTGGAAGTCAACCGCGGCCGACGTACGGCATGCCGGCGGCCATCACGGTCAGGTGCGGTACGGCGACCGACGTCGGGAGCTGGGCGATCCGGACCACGAAATCCGCCACGATCTTCGGATCGAACGTCGGCTCGACCGCGATCGACCCGTCCGGCTGCAGCACGCCCTGCCCCATCCGCTCGGTCATCGGGGTCGCGGCGTTCCCGATGTCGATCTGGCAGGCCGTGATCCCGTGCGCCCGGCCTTCCAGCTCGAGGCCCTTCGTCAACCCGGTGACGGCGTGCTTGCTGGCCGTGTACGCGATGCCCTGCGGCCGCGGGACATGCGCCGAGATCGAGCCGTTGTTGATGATCCGTCCACCCTTCGGGTCCTGCCGCAGCATCAACGCGAACGCCGCCTTCGCACACAGGAAGGACCCGGTCAGATTGGTGTCCACCACCCGCCGCCAGTCCTCCTCGGCCAGATCCTGCACCCCGGCCGCCGGCGCGCCGGTCCCCGCGTTGTTCACCAGTACGTCGATCCGCTCGAGCCCACCGAAGAGCGCACGCACCGCCCCGCCATCGGCGACATCCAGCACCGCGGTCCGCACTCGCCCCTCGGCCGACAGAGCGGCGGTCTCGCGCAGCTTCTCCTCGGTCCGCCCGGTGACGGTCACCTCGAACCCAGCCGCCGCGAGCGCCAGCGCCATCTCGCGCCCGAGCCCCGAACCACCACCGGTCACCACTGCTACCTGCGCCATCCTGGCACTCTCCTGTCGCTCGCCGAATCGGCGTCCAGGATCGCAGGATCCTCAGTACGACGGTGCCGCGGAGCGCGTCGCCAGTACCAGCCGACCGCGGCCGCCGTGGCGGTCATCATGAGGAGGTCGACCCACACACCGTTGCCGAGCGGAGGAATCAGCTCCTCGCTGAGGTTCCACGCCGCGTGCACGAGGATCGCCGCCGGTACGCCGCCGCGGAGGCGTTCGGTGACGAACAGCATCACGTAGGTCAGCGGGAACAGCCCCAGGAAGAAGGTCAGCCCCTGCTGGGTGAACAGCCCGTCGTCATGCTGACCGGTGCCGTTCAGGAAGTACAGCGGCACGTGCCAGAGCCCCCACGCCGCGCCCAGGACCGCAGTGGTGGCCAACTGCCCGTAGTACCTGCGGAGACGGGGCTGCACATAACCCCGCCAGCCGAACTCTTCCGCCACCGGTCCGGCCAGGAACGTGTAGGCCAGCGCCCCGAGTGGTCCACCGGCGCCGGCGATCACGTCGGCGGCATGGTCGGGAAACGCTGCGAGGTGTCCGGTCAGCAGTGACGCCGCCAGTGGCGGAAATGCACCGAGCAGTACGGCGGCGACCGGCCAGCTCCACGACCACCTCACCAGCCGCTGCTTCTCGCGTCGCCACAGCCACATCACCAAGGCGGCCAGCGACGGCCCGGACGCCGCCAGGGCGAAGACGAGCATCCCGCCGCCCTCGTCGAGGTTCGCGCCCAGCACGCCCAGGACCGCCCAAGGCAACCAGGTCAGGGCGATACAGACCGCTCCGAACTCCAGCAGCCGGCGCCTCGTCGTCGCCATGCTGTCCACCGACCGGTCGTCGATCGCCGTCACGCGTCCCCCAGTAGCTAGCAGGAATGTCTCCCGGGCCAGCCTCGTTGTGGGGAGAGGGGCAGGCCAGGGTGCCAGACCGACCAACCACCGGGGACCTAGGCCCACCCTGCGTCACAGAACGCAGCCCTCCACCGTCAGTAGATCGTGTACTGGTTCTCATCTTCCACGAACAGTGACCACCTGAAGACTGTGAGTAAGTGAGTGGCGGCTCACTCGGAAATCTTGGAAACTCATTTGCGTGTATCACGCAAGCATGTATATGCTTGCAGCATGCAAGTAAACGACGCGTACTCTCCGCAGACCCCGATCGAGGGCGTGCTGCACGCGTTTACCAGGATCGGCCGGCGGCTGAAGGCCAAGCAGCCGGGGGACACGATCGACCACAGCGTCCACCTGGTGCTGTTCGTGCTGCGGTGCAGCGGTGCGCTGCGCCTGTCCGACCTGGCCAACCGGATGGAGCTGGACGCCTCGACCGCGAGCCGCCACGTGCGGTCGCTGGAGCAGCTGGGCCTGGTCCGCCGCTCCCCCGACCCCGACGACGGCCGCGCCTTCCGGGTCGAGCTGACCGAGAAGGGCATCGAGGAGTGGGACGCCGGCGCCCGACGCCGGATGGAGCTGCTGAGCGCGGCGATGGACGGCTGGTCCGAAGACGACGTCCTGACCTTCGAGCGCCTGATGACACGGTTCGCCGACGGAGTCGCGAGCCTTACCGACCCGGCCATCGAGAAGAGCTGGGCAGACAAGGGCTGGGCCGCTGTTGCCCCGCGGTTACGCCCGACACCCGCGGCAGAGCGCCGTACCCAAGACTTCGCGGCCGGCGGCGACCCCGCTGATCGCGAGAACACCGACAAGAAGCTGGGGAGCACTACATGAGCACCACCGAGCCCGCCACCACCGGCGGCGCTGCGCCTGAAACTCCGGGATACCTGTCCCACAAACAGATCCTCGTCGTCCTCGGCGGCCTGATGGCCGGCATGTTCCTGGCGGCGCTCGACCAGAGCATCGTCGGAACCGCGCTGCCGCAGATCGTCAGTGAGTTCAACAGCCTGGACAAGCTGTCCTGGGTGGTCACGGCGTACCTGCTGACCTCGACCGCCTCCACGCCGCTGTGGGGCAAGATCTCCGACCTGTACGGCCGTCGCCCGCTGTTCATCGCGGCGATCGTCACCTTCCTGGCCGGCTCCGTGCTGGCCGCGCTGTCGCAGAACATCGAGATGCTGATCGGCTTCCGGGCCGTCCAGGGTCTTGGCGCCGGTGGCCTGATGTCACTGGCCTTCGCCACCATCGGCGACGTGATCCCGCCGCGCGAGCGCGGTAAGTACATGGGGTACTTCGGTGCCGTCTTCGGCCTGTCGTCCGTGGCCGGCCCGCTGCTCGGCGGTCTGCTCACCGACGGTCCCGGCTGGCGCTGGATCTTCTGGATCAACCTGCCGATCGGACTCGTTGCCCTGGGCATCGTCGGCGCCGTCCTCCGGCTGCCGCACGTGAAGCGTTCGCACAAGATCGACTACCTGGGTGCCGCAGTGGTCACCGGAGCCGTCACCTCGCTGCTGCTGGCCGTCTCCTGGAGCGGCCCGACCAACGGCTGGGGCACCGCCACCACGATCGCCCTGCTCGCCGCGGCCGTCGTACTGGCCGTCACCTTCGTGCTGGTCGAACTGCGGGTGGCCGAGCCGATCATCCCGATGGACCTGTTCAAGGGCCGGATCTTCTCCGGGTACGCCGGGTACGCGTTCCTGCTCGGGTTCGCGATGTTCGGTGCGCTGATCTTCCTGCCGCTGTACCTGCAGGCGGTCAAGGACATGTCGCCGACTCGGTCCGGCCTGGCGCTGCTGCCGATGATCGTCGGTATCTTCTCCGCGTCGATCCCGAGCGGTCAGCTGATGAGCAAGACCGGGCGCTACAAGGTCTACCCGATCATCTCCTCGGTCCTGGTCGGTGGCGCGATGCTGCTGCTGTCCACGCTGAGCCTGGGTACGCCGTACTGGCACCTGGCGATCTACATGTTCATCATGGGCGCCGGTCTGGGTCTGTCGATGCAGATCACCGTCACCGCCGCGCAGAACAGCGTGGACCGCAAGCACATGGGCAGCGCGACCTCGACGATGACCTTCTTCCGCTCGATGGGTGGCGCGATCGGTACCGCGGTGTACGGCGCGGTGCTGACCAGCCGGCTCAAGGAGCACCTGGGCGACATCGTTCCGAACGCGACCCAGACCGTGGTCGACGGGCTCGCCAAGGCGGCGAACAGCGTCCAGGCGCTGCACAGCCTGAAGGAGCCGATGAAGGGCTGGGCCCTGCACGGTCTGGTCGACTCGATGGGCGACGTGTTCCTGGTCTCGCTGCCGTTCCTGGCGATCGCGTTCATCCTCGCGGTCATCACTCCGGAGCAGCGGCTGGCCGGCCGCTCCGACGGCCCGTCCAAGCCGGAAGGCGAGGGTGAGGAAGGCTCCATGGAGGCTTCCGCAGCCGCGGCGATGCACTGACCCTCCGCACCAACCGAACGACCGGCCGTCCTCTCCCGAGGACGGCCGGTCGTCGCACGTTAGGCTTGCGGTGATGTCACGCCTGCAAGGATTCGGAAACCAGCTCGTCGCCTTCCACGATCAACTCCGTGAGCAGATCGACGTACTGCGGGAACAGACTGCACCCGATGGCAGGGATCTACTGGCTCACTGTCTGGCCTTCTGCGGCGCGCTCACTCGTCATCACACCGGTGAGGACGACGGCGCGTTCATGGTGCTCGCGGAGGAGTACCCGGACCTTCGTCCGGTGCTCGAGGAGCTGGCCCGTGATCACCTGATCATCGCGGAGGCCCTGCAGCGGTTGGAGAAACTCGCCGAACTCGATCCGGCCGGGCGGAAGCGGGAGCTCGACACCGTAGCCGCCCTGATGGAGACGCACTTCACCTACGAGGAACGCAAACTCGTCACCGCCCTGAACGCCCTCGATGACGACGGGACGGGGCGCTTAGCTCTCCCGTTCCGCTGACTCCGCCGCGGGTTTCTCCCGGAAAAGGTATCTACGGGGCAACGGTCGCGGTGGTTCCGGATCGACGTCGTTGCCGGCCAGGTGGTTGACGATCGCGTTCAGTACGGCGGCCGTCGGTACGGCGATCAGCGCGCCGACGATCCCGGCGATGATCACACCCGTGGCGATCGACAAGATGATGGCGAGCGGGTGGACGCTGACCGCGCGGCCGAGCAGGAACGGCTGCAGCACATGCGCCTCGAGCTGCTGCACGCCGATCACCACGGCCAGCATGATGATCGCGACGATCGGTCCCTTGGCAACCAGCGCAACCAGTACGGCGACCACGCCGCTGATCAGCGCGCCGACGACCGGGATGAATGCGCCGACGAACACCAGAATGCCGATCGCGCTCACCAGCGGCAGACCGAGGATCGCCGCGCCCAGTGAGATCCCGATCGCGTCGACCGCCGCGACGATGATGGTTGCCCGGACGAACGCCGTGAGCGAGACCCACGCCTTCCGCCCGGACGAGTCGGCCTTCTCGCGCGCCTGCCGCGGGAACAGCCGGATCAGCCACGCCCAGATCCGATCGCCCTGGTAGAGGAAGAAGAACAGGCAGAACAGCGCGATGAACAGGCCGGCCACGACATGCGTCGCCGTCGTACCGACCTCGGCCGCACGCTGACCGAGAGCACCACCGGACGTGATCTCGTCCTGCAATCGCTTGAAGGCGTCGGTGATGTCCTTGTCGGTCAGCCCGAAGTTGATCCGGGCCAGGTCGCGCAGTTTCTGCACACCTTCGCCGACCTGGGTGGACAGACTCTCGAACTGGCCCGCGATCTGCGTACCGACCAGGGTCAGCAGACCGGCGACGACGATGATGGTCGCCAGAACGGTGATGCCCGCCGCGGGACCGCGGGGAATGCGGAGCCGCTGCAGGCCGTCCGTCACCGGCACCAGCAGAGCCGTCAGCAGTACGCCGACCGTCACCGGGACGACCACCTCGGACAGATAACGCATCCCGTAGGCGATCACCAGCACGGCCGCGACGATCACCAGGAACCGCCAGGCCCAGGCACTGGCGATCTGCATCCCCGGAGTGACCCCGGTGTCCACGCGACCCCGGCTGGACGACGCGGTCAGGCGATCGTCGTCCACCGCCGTCGCGCCGGCCTCGTCGAGCACCTCGTTGTCAGCCACCGGACTCTCGTGGTCCCGTCCGACGTCCGGCGCCTCGATCTCGTCGCCCCGCCCCGACTCGCTCATCCCACCTCCGCAGCTCACCGCTTGGTGCTGAGACTAGTGCCCGGTGCGGACTGTTCCATGAATGTGGCGGGCGAGCCCTTCGGCTGCGGCTGGGGCACGGTCGGCGAGCAGGCCGACGCCGGCCAGGACGTAGTCCTTGTCGACGCAGACTTCCGCGCGCTCCGGGACGAGCCAGCCTTCCTCCTGTGCATTCACCCCGACGGAGCCCAGGATCCGCGCGGCAACGTCCGGCCCGTTGTGCCGCAGCACTCCTCCGGACCCGACCAGCAGGTCCACCTCCCGCAGGTCCTTGCCCGACCGCTCGATCACCCGACCGCCGGGCCCGAACACGATCCGCTGGCGACCCGCGTGCCGCCGCAACGCCACCGTCGCCGCGACCCTCGCAAGCAACTCGTCGTACGACGCCTCCTGCTCGCTGTCGGGGAGGTACGACGGATCCGCGTGCCGGCGAGCGGCCGCCGTACTGAACAGGTCGCCGTCCGGGATGAGACCGGACTCGACGCCGGCGGCGACTACCGGGACCGCGCTCCAGCGCATGCCGAGGTCGCCCTCGACCGTGCGCGTCACGGGATGCGTCGCGACCACCTCGCGGCCGAGGTTCGCGTCCTCCGGGTCGAGCTCGATCACCGAGTGCACGTCCGTGGTCGCACCACCGATGTCCACGACCGCGACATCACCGTGCAACCCGGCCAGCACCTCGACTCCGCGCAGTACGACGTCCGGCGTGGCGGCGCGGACCATCCGCGCGAACGCCGGGTCCCGGGACAGGTTCTTCCCGCCGATCACATGGGCGAGGAACATCTCCCGGATCGCGGCCCGCGCACTGTCCGGCGCGAACACCCCGATCTCGGGTACGACGTTGTCCGCCAGGACATGCGGTACGCCGGCCGCCGCAAGGGTCTCGCCGATCCCGGCCTGCGCATCAAGGTTGCCTGCGACAACGACCGGTCGACGCCACTTGTACCTGGCCAGCACCTCGGCAGCGTTGCGCAGTACTGCCGAATTGCCACCGTCCGTGCCGCCGAGCAGCAGGACCACGTCCGGGCGGTCCTTGCGCAGCTCCTTCAGGGAAGTTGCCGTGAGCCCGCCGTTGACCACGGCAACCACTCGGCCGCCGCTGGACAACGCGACCCGCCGGCCGGCTTCCGCGGTGACGAGCTCTTCGTTGCCGACGACACCGATCCGGAGACCGCCGCCCGCACTCGAACAGGCCAGCACCTCGGCGCGCTCGACGCCGCGATCGGCTTCCAGCAAGGCGTTGCGGCAGGCGTGCCAGCCGTCCATCACGTCCGTGTCGATCGTGGTCCGGTGTTCGGCCCGGGCGACCAGGTCGCCCGAGCCGGAGTCCACCGCGATCGCCTTCGTGAACGTCGACCCGAAGTCGACGGCCACCAACAGGCCCGCCAACTACGCCATCGCGCGGTCGAGGTCCAGCAGCAGGTCGTCGATCGTCTCGATCCCGACACTGAGCCGGATCAGGTCGGCCGGCACCTCGAGCGGCGTACCGGCGACCGAGGCGTGGGTCATCTTGCCGGGGTGCTCGATCAGCGACTCGACACCGCCGAGCGACTCGCCCAGGGTGAAGACCTCGGCCTTGTTGCAGATGTCCAGCGCGTGCTGCTCTCCTCCGGTGACCCGGAAGGACACGATGCCGCCGTACCGCTTCATCTGCTTGGCGGCGGTCTCGTGACCGGGGTGACCGTCGAGGCCCGGGTACAGCACCTGGCTGACGGCCTTGTGCCGCTGGAGGAACTCGACGACCTTCTCGGCGTTGTCGCTGTGCCGGTCCATCCGGACGCCGAGGGTCTTGATCCCGCGCAGCACCAGCCAGGCGTCGAACGGGCCGGCGACCGCGCCGATCGCGTTCTGGTGGAAGGCGATCTTGTCGGCCAGCCCGGCATCGCGGACGATCAGCCCACCGCCGACAACGTCGGAGTGACCGCCCATGTACTTCGTGGTCGAGTGCACGACGACGTCCGCGCCGAGCTCCAGCGGCTGCTGCAGGTACGGCGTGGCAAAGGTGTTGTCGACCACCAGCAGGGCACCGGCGTCGTGCGCGATCTGGGCGACGATGGCGATGTCGGCGACGTTCAGCAGCGGGTTCGTCGGCGTCTCGAGCCAGACGATCTTGGTCTTGCCCGGGCGGATCGCGGCCCGGATCGCCTCCGGGTGGGTGACCGCGACCGGCGTCATCTCGACACCCCAGTTGCCCAGCACCTTGGAGAACAGCCGGAACGTGCCGCCGTACGCGTCGTCGGGGAACACCATGTGGTCGCCCGGGACGCAGAGCGAGCGGATCAGCGTGTCCTCCGCGGCCAGGCCGCTGGCGAACGCGAAGCCGCGGTTGCCCGCCTCGATCGCGGCCAGACACTCCTCCAGCGCGGTCCGGGTCGGGTTCGCCGACCGGGAGTACTCGTAGCCGTTGCGCAGCCCGCCGACGCCGTCCTGCTTGTAGGTGCTGGTCGCGTAGATCGGCGGCACCACCGAACCGGTGGTGGGGTCGGGCTCGTTCCCGGCGTGGATGGCGAGTGTCTCGAAGCCGTAGTGGTGGTCCGTGTTCACCGGACCAGCGTACGGCCTGGTCTGCTCCGTCCCGAACCGGCCGTCCAGGACCGAGACTCTTGACGCAACCGACGGGTTGCCATATGTTGGATTGCAACCAGATAGTTGCTATTCACCAGGAGGATTGTGATGGGATTTCCTGACCAGATCGCGCGGACCGTCGAGCTCGCCCACCCGCCGGCGAAGGTGTGGGCGGCGCTGACCACGGCCGAGGGTCTCGGCACCTGGTTCGGCCACCAGGCGAAGATCGACCTGCGGCCGGGCGGATCCGCGGAGATGACGTGGACCAGCGGCGACCGGGCCGAGATGCGGATCGAGCGGGTCGACGAGCCGACCACGTTCGGCTTCACCTGGCACATCTACGGCCTGCCGGCCGAGGACGAACGCCGGACGTACGTCGAGTTCACGCTGGAGCCGGTCGACGCCGGCACCCGGCTGACCGTCATCGAGTCGGGCTTCGCGCAACTGCCGGACGGCGAGTACACCAAGGCGTTCGGCGCCAGCACCGAGGGCTGGGCGTCCGAACTCGGCGAACTCGTCGACTACCTCGACGCCGCCTGACCTGCCATGCCCGCCACAGACCGGGTCGAGGCGGTGGCGGAGCAGGTGTTCGTGGCCTTGGCGGATCCGCGGCGGCGCGGCGTACTCGCCGTACTCGCGGCGAACGGGCCTTCGACCGCGACGGACCTGGCGGATCGCCTGCCGATCACCCGGCAGGCGATCGCCAAGCACCTCGCACTCCTGGCCGAGGCGGGCCTCGTCACCGCCGAGCACGGCGAACGCCGCCGTGTCCGCTACGGCCTCCGGCCCGCCCCGATGCAGCTGGCTCAGCAGTTCCTCGCCGCCCTCACCCGCGACTGGGACCACCGCCTCAACGCCCTAAAAACCCACCTGGAACGCTGACCTCCCGCCCCCGCCCCGCCGCGCGCGACCCACCTCCGCCCCGCCGCACGGTCCCCGCCGCATTCCCTCGGGTGGGTCAGCCCACGAGAAGGCGGGTTGGCCAATCGCACGCAGTGGGCCAACCCACCGTTTGGTGGGCTGACCCAGCAGAGCTAGGGCTGGTCGGGCTTCAGGCGGACCGTGAAGAGCCGCGCTACCCCCGCCGCATTCCCTCGGGTGGGTCAGCCCACGAGAAGGTGGGCTGGCCAATCGCACGCAGTGGGCCAACCCACCGTTTGGTGGGCTGACCCAGCAGAGCTAGGGCTGGTCGGGCTTCAGGCGCACTGTGAAGATCGGTAGGAGGACGTGGACGAGTGGGCCGATCGACAGGGCGTAGACGACGGTGCCGACGCCGATCACGCCGCCGAGCAGGAAGCCGATCACGAGCACGGTCAGCTCGAGCGTGGTCCGGACGAGGCGGACGCTGAGGCCGGTACGACGGACCAGGCCGGTCATCAGGCCGTCGCGGGGACCGGGGCCGAACTGCGCGCCGATGTAGAGCGCGCCGGCCAGCGCGTTCACCACGACGCCCGCGAGCATGAACACGATCCGGAGCCAGAGCGCGTCCGGCCGGTCGACCGTCGCCAGGGTCAGGTCCGTCACCAGGCCGATCACGATCGCGTTGCTGATCGTGCCGAGCCCGGGCCACTGCCGCAGCGGGATCCAGGCCAGCAGTACGACGAAGCTCATCGCGATCACCACGGTGCCGAAGCTCAGCGGAAGGTGCTTGGTGATGCCGGAGTGGAACACGTCCCACGGATCCAGGCCGAGATTGCCCTGGATCATCAGGCCCATCGAGGCGCCGTAGAGGGTGAGGCCGACGTACAACTGGACCAGGCGCCGGGGCAGGTGGCCTGCTTTCAGCTGCTGGATCGGGTTCAGGGGCGCCAGTTGGCGCGGCAGTGCGGGGGAAGTGGCGGTCACTTCTCCAGTTTGCGGAACAACTGGCCTGGTGATCGATAGCCAATTGCGCGATAGTGGACTGCATGCAGCGGCAATATCTCCCCGCCAGTACGCTCACCGGCCTGCTCGGGTCCTGGGCCGACGACTCCGGGCCGGCGTACCGGGTGCTGGCCGACCGGCTCCGATTGCTGATCGCGGACGGCCGGATCATCCCTGGCTCGCGGCTCCCGAGCGAGCGCGAGTTGACCGAAGCCCTCAGGGTGAGCCGTACGACGGTCGCCTCGGCGTACCGTGAGTTGCGCGACAGTGGCTATCTGACGAGCCGCCGCGGGTCGGGCAGTGTCACCGCCCTCCCGTCCAAGGTCGCACCTGAACTCGGGCGCCACCACGCGCCTGGGATCGACACGGACGGGCTCTACGACTTCACCTGCGCGGCGCCGTCCGCCGTACCGGGGATCAGTAGGGCGGTGGCGGAGGCTGCCGGGGACCTGCCGGTGCATCTGGCGACGCCCGGGTACCACCCGCAGGGCCTGCCGGTGCTGCGCTCGGAGATCGCGGCGGCCTATGCGGAGCGCGGGCTGCCGACGACGCCGGACCAGATCATCGTGACCGCCGGTGCGCTGGCGGCGACGTCGATCGCGATCCGCGCGATCACGCAGTTCGGCGACCGGGTGCTGACCGAGAGCCCGACGCACCCGAACTCCGTCGACGCGATCCGGCGCAGCGGCTGCCGGGTGGTGGCGGTGCCGATGAGCCCCGGCGGCTGGGACCTTCCCTTGCTGGAGGCAACGATCAGGCAGACGGCGCCGCGAGCCGCGTGGATGGTCGTGGACTTCCAGAACCCGACCGGGTGGTTGATGCCGGCCGCCGACCGGCAGCGGCTGGCGATCGCGTTCGCCCGCAGCCGGACGACGGCGATCGTGGACGAGACGCTGTTCGAGCTGTCGCTGGACGGCCAGGAGATGCCGCCGCCGTTCGCGTCGTACGACCCCGACGGCGTGATCACCGTGGGGTCGGTGAGCAAGTCGTTCTGGGGCGGGCTGCGGATCGGGTGGATGCGTGTGCCGGAGGCGCTGGTCGCGCGGATCCTGGACGCGCGGGCGTCGATGGATCTGGGCGCACCGGTGCTCGAGCAGTTGGTCGTCGCCGGGTTGCTGCGGCAGCGGTCGACGATTCTGCCGGAGCGGCGGTCGGAGCTCGCGCGGCGGCGGGATGCGTTGGCGTCGGCGGTGGCTTCCGAGTTGCCGTCGTGGCGGTTCCGGGTGCCGGGTGGCGGGTTGTCGCTGTGGTGTGAGTTGCCCGAGCCCGTTGGGTCGAGTCTGGTCGGGGTTGCGCAGCGGAACGGCGTACTGCTGGTGTCCGGTTCGCGGTTCTCGCCGGATGGTGGGTTCGAGTCGTTCATCCGGTTGCCGTTCACGCTCGACCCGGATGCGCTGCGTGACGGGGTCAGTCGGTTGGCCGCGTCGTACGCGTCGCTGACCACGGGCGGGGCGCCGGCCCGGCGTTCGGCGGCCATGATCGCTTGACGTCATCTCGCCGTAAGGGGTGTGGGGAAGGTTCGCCTTACCCCTGGCGTTGAAGGATCATGAGAGTACTTCTGCGAGAGGCGTGAGAATGTCGTTCTTCAAGCGCAATACAGCCCTGGTCGAGCCCGAGGCCGCACTGCCCGGCCGGCCGGAGCCCGGATTCGCCGTACCGGCGGACAACATCGTGCTCGGTACGCCGCAGACCGCTGCTGCCCCTGAGGGGTTCGAGGAGGTCTGGTTCGGCACCGGGTGTTTCTGGGGCACCGAGGAGATCTTCTGGCAGCAGCCTGGGGTCTACACCACGGCCGTCGGCTACGCGGGTGGCTACACCCCGAACCCGACGTACGAGGAGGTCTGCACGGGCCGCACCGGCCACACCGAGGCCGTCCGAGTCGTCTACGACCCCACGAAGACCACCTTCACCGACCTGCTGAAGGTCTTCTGGGAGACCCACGACCCGACACAGGGCATGCGCCAGGGCAACGACCTCGGCTCCCAGTACCGTTCCGCGGTCTACTACACCACCGACGCCCAGCGTGCCGAGGCCGAGCGCACCCGCGACCTCTACGCCCCCGTCATCAAGCCCCTCGGCTACGGCGACGTCACCACCGAGATCGCCCCCGCCACCACCTTCTACTACGCCGAGGGCTACCACCAGCAGTACCTGTCCGACTTCAAGAACCCCAACGGCTACCGCTGCCACAGCAACACCGGCGTACCGTTCCCGGCCTGACGCCTGACAGTCAGCGCAGAGCGCCAGGACTCCTTCGAGTCCTGGCGCTTGTGCGTGCTTGGGACCTGATCAGTACTTCCAGGCCCCAAGCTGGTGCCCGTCCAAGTCGTGCATCACCAACTGGCCGTGCCGGGAGGGGACGTCGAACACCAACCAACCGGACGCCTGCTCGCCCCGATCGAGGATCACCGGGTCCAGGGGTGGGTCGAACGCGGTCGAGGTGACGATCGCGTCGCCGGTGTACTTGCGGCCGCCCACCAGTGCAGTGATCTCCACAAGGTCCTGCCCGTCTGCGAGTGCCCGTAGCGTCACGTTCGCGCCCATGTACACACCATGCTCGGGTCCGTCGAACTCGTCGCCTGCAGAGAACTTCAGCCGCGTGACGGTGGCCTCGAGCTGGGCGGCACCAGCCTCGTCGTAGACCGTCAGCTTGTCGCCGATCTTGCCGGTCGACGGTTTCGGCGGCGTCACCGGCCACACTATGGCCGGCTCGAAATGCACCGTCCCGTCAAGGTTGTCGACCACGGTCCGTACGGCCTGGCGCTTGCTCCCCAAGGAAATCGTGCAGGGGATCGTCCCGCCGACCTCGGCGACCCGCACGCTCGGCGCGCCGCAGTCGACCCTGGCACCTGCGGCCTGCGCCGGCAGCCTCGAGCGGATCTCGGTGATGACCTTGTCGATGTCGATGAGCGCCTTGGCCAGTTTGAGCTCGTAGGTGTAATCGCCATCCTGCACATGGCTCAAGGTCACGGTTACCGGCACCTGGCTGCCCGCCACCTCGGCGGTGCACTCGAAGCTCGCACCCTCGGCGACCTTCACGTCTTCGGGACAGGTGACGCTACCAACCTGTACGTCCGGCACCGCCTCGCGCAGGTAGTTGCCGACCGCGTCCGCTGTCCGGTTCTCATCGACCGTGCCGCCCCCAATGGTGACCTCGGCCGAGCAGCCGGCCAATAGCAGGACGGCGGCTACTGAGCACACCGCGCGAACCCCAGCCGCCGCGAATCGAGATGGTCGAGGTGGTGTTGGCTCCTGGACAGCGGCGCTTCGACTGGTGATTGCTCGCACGATGACCCCCGGCGGTGTGACGCGGCGAGGGTGGCGTGCCCACGACAGACGGTTGAACTTGACGGCCGGCATACAACCGCGATCGTCCAGGCCACAGTTGCAGCGACCTCCTTGGCGACGCATCCCCGCCAGGTCAGATGGGCGGCGGCTCCCCCGCGTCACGGTCCACAATCCCCGCCTTGGACGTTACTCCTTGCCGCACCGCGGAGATAGCTCCAGCCCGACGCCTTCTATCGCCTCCACGGAGCACCTACCACCAGCAGTACCTGTCCGACTTCAAGAACCCCAACGGCTACCGCTGCCACAGCAACACGGGAGTTCCGTTCCCCGCAGACGTGTAAGCCCTCGACGACGCGTCCTTCTCATCGGTGCCGAAAACAGGCGTGGCCGGTGAGGAGGCCACCCCTTGCGCGTCACCACATCTGAGGTCTCAAATGGCTGGTGAAGCTTGGCGAACGGGCAACTCGGGGTGCGGTAGGCCGACCACTGCATCGCGGGTGCCGACATGCTGACGTTCGGTCGTCACTCCAGTGGCACGCGACCAGCATGGAGGGCAACCCATGAAGTTCACCTCTCACATGACCCGCCGTCGAGCGTTTGGTCTGGCAACTGCGTCCCTGGTCATCTCCGCCGGCCTGATCACCCCGACAACCTCGATGGGTGCGGCCGCCGCCGGAGGTACCCGCGCGATTCCCAGCGGCGGCACGACGAGTATCCAGACACGTCCGCTCGGAGTGGACGGTCTCCAGCAGCCGGAGCTGCGGCCCGGAGGCCGGGAGGAGGAGGAAGGCGACGGCGAGGCCGGTCAGTTCACCCGTCCGCGCCCGGGGTTCAAGAACGGCAAGTTCCCGAAGAAGCCGCTCGACGCACCGGTCGTCGCGTCCAGCGCCGTGGCAGGCTCCAACGCGGATGTCCAAGCCAGCGTGAACGGCCTGACCCACCGCGACCAACGGCTCGCCAACGGCGGCAACCAGTTCTCGCTCGAGCCGCCCGACCAGGCGCTGTGTGTCGGCAACGGTTTCGTCGTCGAGGCGGTCAACAGCGTGCTGCGGGTCCGCAGCTCGGCGAACGCCGCCGCGCTGAGCGGGGTACAGGATCTCAACACGTTCTTCGGCTACCCGCCCGCGATCGACCGCACGACCGGCGTGATAGGGCCGCAGGTCATCGACCCGGTGTGCCTGTACGACCCGGACCACCAGCGCTTCATGGTGGTTCTCACCACCTTGGGCAGCCTGCCGAACGGCGACTTCACCGGCAAGAACACGATCGACCTCGCCGTGTCGAACACCGGCAGCCCGCTCGGGACCTGGACCATCTACCACGTCCCGGCGCAGAACGACGGGACCGACGGAACACCCGACCACGGCTGCACCGTCGACGGGGTCGTCCACGGTCCGTGTTTCCAGGACTACCCGCACATCGGCCAGGACGCGAACGGCGTGTACGTGTCGACCAACGAGTACGACCTGTTCGGGCCGGGCTTCAACGCCGCGCAGATCTTCGCGTTCTCGAAGGCGCAGCTCGCCGGCCACCCGGCCAGCGTCAACATGACCCTGGTCGAGAACCTCGCCGTTGACGGCTCGCCGGGCTTCACCGTCTGGCCGGCCAACTCGCCGGCCGGGGAGTACTCCAGCGAACGGAACGGCACGGAGTACGCGTTGAGCACGATCGCCGGTGACGGCAGCGAGACCGGCAACCCGACCGGTACCGCGCGCCGGCTGGGCATCTGGGCGATCACCAACACCGCGTCGTTGAACTCCGCGGCACCGGCGTTGGGGATCACGAGCCGGCTGACGAACAGCCAGACGTATGTCGTCCCGCCGGAGTCGGACCAGAAGCCGGGCAACATCCCGCTGGGTGAGTGCATCAACGACACGACGATGCCGACACCGTTCGGTCCGGGGTGCTGGCAGGCGTTCTTCGAGCCCGAGGACGAGCCCGCGCACGACGAGGTGGAGTCCACGCCGGACTCGCTGGATTCCCGGATGCAGCAGACCTGGTACGTCAACGGCACTCTCTGGGGTTCGTCCGGAACCGCGGTCAGGGTGAACGGCGAGCTCAAGGCGGGCATCGCCTGGTTCGCGGTGAGCCCGAAGATCAACGGCGCCGGCAAGATCCAGGGGCGGGTCACCAAGCAGGGCTACATCGCCCTCGCGAACAACAACCTCACCATGCCGGCCATCGCCTTCACTCCGGCCGGCAAGGGCGCGATCGCGTTCTCGGTTCTCGGCGAGACCAACTTCCCGAGCGCGGGTTACGTCCGCATCGACGAACGCGGGTCGGTGGGACCGATCCACCTCGCGGCCGCAGGCGTCGGGCCGGCTGACGGATTCACCTCGTACAAGGCGTTCGTCGGGGATCCTCCACGGACCCGTTGGGGTGACTACGGCGCCGCCGTGACCGACGGCGGCAACATCTGGCTGGCGTCGGAGTACATCGGCCAGACGTGCACACTGGCGGAATACTTCCCCTCGCCGGACCTGGCCGGATTCGGAAGCTGCGGAGGCACGCGCACCAGTCTCGGAAACTGGTACACCAGGCTCACCAAGCTGAGTCAGTGACCTCGGCCGTGAGCTGACCGGCTGCGGACCGGGCGCCCCGTCCGGTCCGCAGCCGGCCCTTGGTGAACATCAAGGTGGCAGAGTCGCCGTTGCGGCACATTGAAGTCCTGGATCTCCGGAATCCTGTCGAACGGCTCAGGCTGCTGGGCTTGCTGTAGCGCGGGGGATCGGTCTGATGTGGGCGAAGGCGCTGCGGGCGTTCCAGGTGGGGAAGGCTCGCACGAGCGACGAGGGCCCGTGCAGTTGGATGCGGCCATTGCGGATGGCCTCAGCCCAGCTGAGCTGGCCGGCGTGCCATTTGACGAAGGCTTCGGCCTCCGCCGTGATGTAGAGGTCCTCGTCGAGGCCTGGGTACGTCTTGCACAGCTCGGTGTCGCCGTGCTCGATGAGCAGCCAGTACCGCTCGGGGCGCTGGCGGCCGGTGAAGTCGAAGCGGACGACGACGGGCCGGCCCGGGAGCCTGTCTCGGCGGAGCAGGTTGCACATCGACCACAGGGCCACGAAGGGATCGAGGTGCTCGGGGGCGATCTCGAGCCAGGCGGCACCCCACTCGCCGAGCGACACGCAGACCTTGAACAGGTCGCGACCCGCGGGTGCGAGCTCGTAGTGGCGTCCGCGCCCGTCGGGCTTGAGCGCCGAGCTGACGATGCCGAACCGTTCGAGCTGCTTTAGCCGCTGCGATAGCAGGGTGCGAGACAGCCCGGGCGCGCCCTCCAGGATCTCGCTGAAGCTGCCGCACCCGAGATACAGGTTGCGGACGATCAGCGGCGTCCATCGCTCGGCGAAGATCTCGGCGCCGCGAGAGATGGGGCAGTACTGGCCGTATGTCCTCACGACGCCAGTGTCTGGCCGCAGGCTTCGCGTGTGAAGTCCAGATTCTTGACTTCACGGCCGGGGGCGATCGCGATGCGATGGTGCCGTCGGCAGCGGAGGGGCCGAAGACGCCGGCCTACCCGAGCGAGGAGGCAACCGCCATGGAGATCGACGGGTTCCTGGGCCGGCTGATCACTGCCGACCACACCGACTACAACGCCGCCAGAGCGGTGTGGAACGGCGTCATCGACCGGCGCCCCCGGCTGATCGCTCGCTGCAGTGGGACCGCTGACGTGGTCGCGGCCATGCGCTTCGCCCACGACCACGACCTGGAGATCGCTGTCCGGGGCGGAGGGCACAACGTGGCCGGTACGGCGGTCTGCGACGACGGGATCGTCATCGATCTCTCGGCGATGCGGGCCGTGTGGGTCGACCCTGCCGGCCGCACCGCCTGGGTGCAGGGAGGTGCCCTCTGGAGCGACGTCGACCACGAGACGCAAGCCCACGGTCTGGCCACTACCGGCGGCATCGTGAGCCACACCGGCGTCGCCGGGCTCACCCTTGGTGGCGGCCTCGGCTGGCTCATGCGCAAACACGGGCTCGCCGTCGACAACTTGCTGGCCACCGAGGTGGTCACCGCCGAAGGCAGCATCGTTCGGGCGTCCACCGACGACCACCCCGACCTGTTCTGGGCACTACGAGGCGGCGGTGGCAACTTCGGCGTCGTCACCTCGTTCCAGTTCGCGCTGCACTCCCTCGGCCCGGACGTCGTCGCCGGCGCCGTCTTCTGGGCGGCCGAGGACACCGCGGCGGTACTGCGCTTCTACCGGGACTTCGTTGCCGAAGCCCCCGACGAACTCGGCACCGTAGTCAGGCTCGGCACGGTGCCTCCTTGGCCGGACATCCCCGATCACCTGCACTGGCGGCCGGCGATCGCTGTCGCCTGCTGCTACGCCGGAGCCGTGGAAGATGGCGAGCGTGCGGTGCGGAGCCTCCGCCGCTTCGGGACGCCGCTCGCGGACCTGGTCGCACCCACGCCGTACGTCGCGCACCAGAGCGCCATCGACGACACCGTTCCCCACGGCTGGCACTACTACTGGAAGTCCACGAACCTCGCCGGGCTCTCCGACGCCGCCATCGCTGTCATCGCCGAGCACGCCTACACCGCTGGTTCGGCCCGGTCGTACGCGGCGATGTTTCATCTCGGTGGCGCCATCGCCCGGGTCCCCCAGGACGCCACCGCATACGCCGGTCGCGATGTGCCCCACAACATCGTCATCGAAGGAGTGTGGTTGCCAGACCAAGCCGCCGAGCTGGCGGCCGCCGAGACTGCGTGGGCACGGCGGTTCCTGCAAGCCCTCGAGCCACACCGAGCAGCCGGCGTCTACATCAACTTCCTCGACGCCGACGACGACAGCCGGATCCGGGAGGCCTACGGCGATCACACCTACCGACGGCTCGTCGAGGTCAAATCCAAGTACGACCCCGAAAACACCTTCCACCACAACAAGAACATCCACCCCACCTGAACACCTCGCTCCGTGGCGCCGCCCTTCAGACGTTCTGCATCTGGGCCGCAGTCGACCACTAGGTGAGTGCCTCGGTGGCCAGGGTTTTTGG
Organism: Kribbella sp. NPDC050281; assembly: GCF_040655855.1. NCBI lineage: Bacteria > Bacillati > Actinomycetota > Actinomycetes > Propionibacteriales > Kribbellaceae > Kribbella > Kribbella sp. NPDC050281. The sequence goes on from NZ_JBFAKS010000006.1 coordinate 122,336, forward strand.
GTCTCCGGCTAGGGCGAGGTAGAAGAACTGGCGGCTTCGGGTGTTGGTGTTCTCGGCCCAGGTGAGGACCTGCTGGAGGGCGGTGGTTGCGGCCTGGTCGTCGCCCTTCGCGTGGAGGGTGGTGGCTAGGCCGACGCGGGCCAGGGCGGCGAACACCCTGCCGTCCAGCCACTCCCCTTCGCCTCAATGCCCGACCGCCTCGTGAAGGCCCTGATCCAGCGCTGACCCCCGAGATGAGGAGCCCTCGGTTGCCCCGCCTTTGGAGGCAGTGGCACCGAGGGCGTTCAGATGTGCAGGTCTGCGGGGAAGCCGGTCCAGCGGAGGTCGGTGGGGAGGTGTCGCATGTCGTTGTAGACCAGGACCGAGGAGGGGCGGCCGGGCGCGAAGCGGAGGACAGTCAGTGCCGCGTTGCAGTGGTTGAGGGCGAGCCACCGCCACTTCGGCGCGTCCAGGGTGTGTCGAACCAGCCAGCCGACCAGGAAGTTGTGGGTGATCAGCAGCTGGTGCTGTTCGTCGTTGCCGTCCACCGGCCCGGTGAACCGCTCCAGGGCCACGCGCGCCAGGTCAGCTCCGGTTTCGAGCTCCTCGGTCGTGAACTGCTGGAGGAAGCGCAGCAGGAAGTCAGCCGAGTCCGCCGGCAGCTCGTCCTCCGCCGGCACATAGGGGACAAAGTCTCCTGCCGCTTCGGAACTCTCCAGCGGGACTTCGTTCTGGAGTTCCTGCTGGACCAGGCGCGCGGTTTGGGCTGCCCGGGGGAGCGGACTGTGATGAAGAGACGAGAAAGGGACGTCCTGCAGTCGCTGACCGAGCAACACGGCCTGACGCCGGCCCTTGTCTGACAACCCACTCTGATCCGGCACCGCCTCGGCGTGCCTGACGACGTACAGATAACGGGTGGCCACTCCGTCAGCCTGGTGACTTGCCGGGCTCGATCTGTTGGGCGAGGTATTGCTGGACGCCGACGCGTTCGATGGCGTCGAGTTGGGACTCGAACCAGTCGACGTGCGTCTCCTCGTCGCGGACCATCTCCTCGAACACCGCCGCGGTGCCGTGGTCGCCGAGGTCGTGGCACTCCTTCGCGGACGCGTTGAACTGCGCCACCGCGGCGAGCTCGCCCTCGAGGCCCAGCCGGAGCATCTCCTGGGCGTCCTCGCCGACCGCCACCGCGCCGAGCTTCTGCAGATTCGGGTGGCCGTCGAACAACAGGATGCGGCTGATCAGCGCATCGGCGTCCTTCATCTCGTCGATCGACAGGTCGTAGAAGGCCTTGCCGAGCCGCCCGAATCCCCAGTTGTCGAGCATCCTGGCCTCGAGGAAGTACCCGTTGATGACCGTCAGCTCGAGGGTGAGCGCCTCGTTGAGCAGTACGACGACGCGTGGGTTAACCGGCTGCACCTGCCACCTCCGTGATTGAGGCTGCCGAGACCGACCTCCCATGCTGGCACAACAACCGCTTCAACGAGAAGACGCAGCCGCCACAGTTCCGTCCCGCCCCGGTCGCCCCGCACACCTGCGCGAGCGTCCGGGCGCCGCGGTCGATGCTCTCGACGACGTCGCGGTCGCTGACGACCTCACAGTGGCAGACAATCACACAGGTGAGGCTACCCTAACCGCCCCGCGCTCGTCACGGCCGTGTCCAAGAATGTGGCTTGTTCAGAAGCGGTAGTGCAGGACGATGGTTCCCTTCCGGGACCACGCCGTACTGCGGGCTTGGGCTCGGTAGTAGAGGCGGAGCACGGACGGGAACTGGGCGACCTCGGGTTCGCGGCTGATCAGGATCTCCTTGATCAGTTGCAGCTTCGGGTTCCAGCGTTCGAAGTCACGCGGGTCGTCGACGCCGGGGAACTTGATCAGGTCCGCGACCGTCTTGGTGCCGCGCGAGTGCCGGGCCGCCCAGACGGCGAACTTGGTGTAGCTGTTGAAGACCAGGTTGCCGCTCGGGAAGTGCTCGACCAGCCGGTCCAGCAGTCCTGTCACCTCGTCCTGGCTGAGGAACCCGAACAGACCGTCGGCCACGATGATCGCCGGCTTGTCGGAGGGTACGGCGTCCAGCCAGCCCTTGCCGGTCACGTCGGCGGCGATGTTGTGGGAGTGCGGACGCTCCGGGATCAACTCCCGGCGTGCGGTGACGACCTCCGGGAAATCGACGTCGTACCACTCGACCGTGTCCGGCGGGGCGAGCCGTTCCCGGCGGGTGTCGAGGCCGGCGCCCAGGTCGAGGCCGACGGCATCCGGGTGACGGTCGAGGAACCTCGACGCCACCTCGTCCAGCTTCTTCGCCCGGATGGTCGCGTTCAGGAGCAGGTTGGTGTCGATCTTGAGCCGCTCGTAGTCGTAGCCGGACGTACGAACGATCTGGTCAGCCATGGCATCGCCGAGGATCGGGATCGGTCTGCGGTTGTCGAGGGCGCGGCAGCACAGCGTCAACCACAGACTGTCCTCGAGCGGCGTGAAGGCCGGAAGTGTGGTCCCCATGGCGGATCCCTCCGGGGTTGACGGTGGACTTGCACCACCCTCGCCGCCGCCACGCCTGCCGACATCATCCACATCGAGTGATTTCGGGCGTCGCTGCAGGAGTTTGTAGTGCAGGTCGCCGGGTACCTGCGGTGTGGCTGGGGGCCTGATATGTGATTCAGGATCAGGGAGGCAGCGACATGGCCGGAACACGCACCGCAGGGAGATTGGTGAAGGCCTGGGGCACCGGGGTCAAGGACTTACCGCAGAACGCGACCTGGCTGCTGTCGAAGGCGTTGACGCCATTGGAAGCGACGAAGGATGCGGCCGGCAGCGCGACTCAGTCGGCTGGAAGCGGCCTGGCGGACATCGCTCGCCACGCAGGTGCATCTGTCATGGATGTACTGCCCGTGGGCGACTCGATCGAGCTGCGGCTCCAGCGAGCCAGAAGTGCGGCCGACGAGGCCAAGCAGGCCGAGGATGACGCGGTACGCGAGGCCGAGGAGGCGAAGGCGCGCAGCGACGAGGCGCGTCAGGTCGCCGAACGGTGCCGGGCGTACGTGCGTGACGTCGAGCGGGAGCAGACACAGGAGGTCAGCGACAAGGTCGCCGAGGCACGCCGCGAGGCCGATGCGCGAGTGGAGCGGGCTCGGGCCTCGGCGCAGGCAGACGCTGACCGCGTGGTGCAGCGGGCGAAGGCGGAGGCGGACGACCGGGTCGCGAAGGCCCGCGAAGAGGCGGAGGCGGCGCAGTCGAAGGCCAAGCAGGCGATGGCCGAGGCGACCGCCAGCCTGGCAGAGGCCAGGCGGCTGGCGGACGAGGCCACCGAGGCGACGAAGGCTGCGGCCGAGGAGGCACACCGACAGGCCGCGCAGCTTGCCGCGGACGCGGATCGCGAGGCCAAGAACGCCGACGAACGGGTCCGCGAGGCTGAACAGGTCCGATCTCGCGCCGCCACACAGCGCAAGGGCAACGGACGAACTCGTGCCACTGCCGACCTCAACGAGATGACCAGGACGGACCTGCTGAACCTGGCCACGGCCGAGGAGGTCAAGGGCAGGTCGGCGATGAGCAAGACCGAACTGGTGACCGCCCTCAAACGGTCGACCGGAACGAAGCGGCGATAGCCAGGAGTGGAGACGATCATGGGACTGTTGCACAGGAAAAGCCGGACGGAGCGGATTGTCGGGCAGATCGCGACCGGCACGACGAACGCGATGCGCCGTGGTGCGGTGCGCAACAGCGTCGCCGCCGCGGCTGCCGCGATCGGTGTGAGCGCGGCCAGCGCTGTGGTCTCCTCGCGGCGGCAGAAGGACAAGAAATGAAGCTGCGCAGCGTGGCGGTGTTCGGCGTGGGGTACGTGCTCGGGGCCAAGGCGGGACGTGAACGCTATGTTCAGATGGTCGAAGCGCTCCAGCGGGCGTCGCAGCGGCTCGACGAGGCTCGCCGTCAACGCGGCAAGCCTTCCCGAACCGGAAGCGACGGGCTCGACAGCTATCTGGATGAGACCAGCCAGAACTAGCACCCTGGCCGGCGGGGCCGTCGTACGCACCTCGCTCGTCGCCCGGCTGCTCGGAGTGAGGCTCTTGACCGTCGAGGGGACGGTTCTGCTGTCACCGGTCTCGTTCGGCGACCCGCCCGCGGACAGTGGCCCGACGGCCCGCGTCGACACCCCGACATCCCCCGTGGGCGCCAGAACCGGACCCAAAGGGATAGGCGCAAGGCTCGGTCCGTCGGCGCGCCTGATCGACGAAAGCATCAAGGACCTGCGCACGCTGGAACGCTGAACGAGCGGATCAGCCCATGGTTTTCTGGCCGTCGATGGTTTCGCGGATGATGTCGGCGTGGCCGGCGTGCTGCGCGGTCTCGGCGGTGATGTGCAGGAAGACACGACGTACCGTCCAGAACACGCCCGGTGGCTGCCACGGCGCGGCCGGGAGCTCGTAGGCGACGTCGAGGTCGAGAGTGCGGAGCAGGTTGTCGGTGGCGGCGGCGACCTTCTCGTACTCCGCCAGTACGCCGGCCAGCGTCTCGCCCTCGGTGAGCCGGAACTGGTTCTCCCACTCGGCGATCGCTTCCGGCGTGTACTCGGTCGCCTCGGGCGCGTCCGTGCCAGGGCCTGTCTGGGCGAAGTCGGTCCACATCCGCTCGACCGCGGTGACGTGCTTGATCAGCCCGCCGACGGTCAACGCGCTGACCGTACTGCGAGTGTTCGCCTGCTCGTCCGTGAGCCCTTCCGCGGTGTGCCGCAGGAAGTACCGGTGCTTCGCAAGAAAGTCGAGAATATCGGCCCGCTCACCAGTCAGAACCTGCTCGTTCGTCGTCATGCTTCGACCCTAGGAGAGGTAGCGGACAGGGGGTGTCCGCTACTTGGGGGCTCCTCAGATCGGCCGTCGGGGGCTAGGGTGGCGTGGGGGTGGTGAGGTCACCAAACCCGTTGCTGACAAAGGGTTTCGGGCTGACGACGATTCGGTGCCGGGCTCCTGGTCCCGTGTGCCGTTCGAGGCCGGGGCTACTTCGTCACGCACTTTGAGGGGGCAGCACAGTGGGAATGATCACGACCAGCGACGGTACCGAGATCTTCTACAAGGACTGGGGCAGCGGTCAGCCGATCGTCTTCAGTCACGGTTGGCCGCTGTCGGCCGACGACTGGGACAACCAGATGCTGTTCTTCCTGCAGCAGGGGTACCGCGTCGTCGCCCATGACCGCCGCGGTCACGGCCGGTCGACGCAGACCGGCGACGGCCACGACATGGACCACTACGCCGACGACCTCGCCGCGGTCGTCGAGCATCTCGACCTGCGCGACTGCCTCCACGTCGGCCACTCGACCGGCGGCGGCGAAGTCACGCACTACCTCGCCCGGCACGGTGAGGCCCGTGCTGCCAAGGCCGCACTGCTTTGCGCCGTACCACCGCTGATGGTGAAGACCGGCGCCAACCCGGACGGCCTGCCCAAGGAGGTCTTCGACGACCTGCAGGCCCAGCTGGCGGCGAACCGCTCGGAGTTCTACCGCGCGCTGCCGTCCGGACCGTTCTACGGGTACAACCGGCCCGGCGCGGAGGCATCCGAGGCGGTCATCCAGAACTGGTGGCGCCAGGGCATGATGGGCGGGGCCAAGGCGCACTACGACGGCATCGTCGCGTTCTCCCAGACCGACTTCACCGAGGACCTGAAGCAGATCGGCATCCCGGTGCTGGTGGTCCACAGCGAGGATGACCAGATCGTTCCGTACGTCGCCTCGGGCCCGCGGTCGGCGGAGCTGCTGAAGAACGGAGTCCTGAAGACGTACAAGGACCTCCCCCACGGCATGCCGACCACCCACGCCGACGTGGTCAACGCCGACCTGCTGGAGTTCTTCCAGTCGTAGCGCTCTGCCCCCGCACCACCACACTCATCAACTGACTTCGTCATGCTCGCGCGCCCTCCCGGCGACAGTCGCCTGACGAAAGGACCTGTCGATGAACAGGAACCGATCACCTCTCTTCCGTGTGCTAACCGTGCTCACGGCCGTCCTGGGTCTGGTGCTGACCGCGATAACCCCTGCGGCGGCGTCCCATCCCGGTGGCCCGAAACCCACCATCGTGCTCGTCCATGGCGCCTGGGCCGACGGATCCAGTTGGTCCAAGGTCACCAGCCGTCTGCTGAACGACGGCTACAACGTCCGCGTGCCACCGAACCCGTTGCGCAACCTCACCACCGACGCCGAAACCATCAGAAGCTTCCTGTCCACGTTGTCCGGACCCGTCGTGCTGGTCGGTCACTCGTACGGCGGCGCCGTCATCACCAACGCGGCGACCGGCAACCGGAACGTCAAAGCGCTCGTGTACGTCGACGCGTTCGCACCCGCAGCGGGAGAAGCGATCTTCCCGCTGGCCGGCGAGGACTCCGCACTGAACGTCGACCCCACCACCGTCTTCGACTTCGTCCCCTATCCGGGCGCGCCTCCCGGTGACGTCGACCTCTACCTCAAGCGCGGCACCTTCCTGACGTCGTTCGCGTCCGGCGTCCCACGCCACGAGGCCGAGCTCCTCTACCCGTCCCAGCGACCGCTGACCCTGAGCGCCGGAAGCACACCTTCGGGTACGCCGGCGTACCTGACCATCCCGTCCTGGTACGTCCTCGGCACCGGCGACCGCATCATCACCCCCGAGGCCCAACTCTTCATGGCCACCCGAGCCAAGTCCAAGATCACCAAGATCAAGGCCGGCCATCTAGGCCTGGTCTCCAAGCCCAGCCCGATCACCAAAGTCATCGAACAAGCAGCCCGCGCAACCCGTTGACGGATCTCCGCCACCCGGGAGCTGGTTGTGCACGAAAACCCAGCGACCGGGTGGTGGTCCTGCGGCTACGCTCCCAGGCGTGCCGGCGGAAGAGGATGTCATGAGTGGCGGGTATGGGATCCGGGTTTTGCGGGACGGGGATCCGGTGGTTATTTCGCGGGCGTTCACGGCTATCGGGTGGGACAAGCCGGTTGAGCAGTACGAGAAGTATTTGGCCGAGCAGGCGGCTGGGGTGCGGGATGTGTTGGTGGCGACGGTTGACGAGGAGTTCGTCGGCTACGTGACGGTGCGGTGGGAGTCGGCGTACTTCGACGGGTTGCCGGAGATCCAGGACTTCAACGTGCTGCCGCCGTACCGGCGCCGCGGGATCGGCAGCGGGCTGATGGACGCGGCGGAGGCATTGGTGGCGCAGCGGTCCGCGGTGGTCGGGATCGGCGTCGGTCTGTACGCCGACTACGGCCAAGCCCAGCGCATGTACGTCCGCCGCGGCTATCTCCCCGACGGCCGAGGCCTCATGTACGACAACCAACCAGTTGCCCCCGGCAACACAGTACGACTGGACGACGAAGCCACCCTGATGTTCACCAAGTCACTGGCCTGACCCGTGAAGGGGGGCGTCTCCACCCCGCATCGGGGGCGGGGTGGAGACGCGGCCGGGGGGTCAGTCGGGGATGGTGGTCAGGTTGAAGGCGTAGCGGGCGGTGGAGTCGGCGATGGCGTCGGAGTTGACGTCCAGGGCGGTGGCGTTCACGTTGGCGAGGGTGTCGCAGGCCTCGTGGTAGCAGAGGTCGTACGCGACTCCCGGCGTACCGCCGAACAGGGCTGCTTCCTCAGGTGTCTTCTCGCCTTCGGCGCCGGTGAAGATGCCGCCGGCGGGGATGCCTGCCGCGATGAACGGGCCGTAGTCGGAGCGACCGTCGAAGTCGGTGCCGACATGACCGAGGCCGCGGCTGTTGAAGAACGTCTCCAGCCGATTCTCGATCTGGGCCGAGCCGGCCGGCCCGGCCGGCGCGCCGACCGCGTCGGAGTCGTCGCCGTCGTACAGCTTGTAGGCGAAGTTCGGCGAGGCGATCATGTCGAAGTTGAGGTACAGCCGGATCCGATCCCGATCCGCCGCGGACAGCTTCGCGACGTACTGGTCGGACCCGAGCAGCCCGAGCTCCTCGGCGGCCCAGAACGCGAACCGGACCTTGTTCTTCACCGGGACCTTCGCGAGTTGCAGCGCGGTCTCCAGGATCGCCGCCGCACCTGAGCCGTTGTCGTTGATTCCTGGGCCTTCCGGCACGCTGTCGAGGTGAGCGCCGACCATGACCACGTTGTTCGGATCGCCCTTCTTGGTTTCGGCGATCACGTTGTAGTCGGTGCCGAGTTGCAGGTTCGCGTCGACCTTCAGATGAACGACCGCGCCCGGGCTCGCGGCCAGCTCGGTGCCGACGGAGAAGTCGGCGTACACCATCGGGATGCCGAGTCGCCACTCACCGAGGTCGAGCGGTCCCGCATCCGTGCGGCCCGGCTGGCCCTCGTTGAAGACGATGATCGCGCTGGCTCCGGCATCGCGAGCGTTCTGCACCTTGGCGATGAACGGGCACGTGCCGCGCTGGACCAGCGCGATCCGGCCGGCCACGAAGCCGGCGAAGTCCGACGTCTCGCATCCACTCGTCGATGTCGGGGTGGGTGTCGGCGGCAGGACCAGGTCCACGGCCTGGATCTGCGCCGTCACGTCACCGGACGGCGACGGCTGGAAGGTGACGAACTGCTCGTTCGGTACGTACGTCTGACCGCCCGTCACCGCGAGCGTCGGCGGGCTGTTCTCCGTCCAGCTCTCGACGAAGTTGGCCGGATCGAGTGTGACCTTGTACCCCGCGGCCCCGAGCCGGAGTGCGACGTAGGCAACCGAGCGGTCGTAGCCCTTGGTCCCGGCCGCACGGGTCCCGCCGGACGCGTTGGCGATCGCCTGTAACGCGTCGAGGTGTTTCTTGACGTTCTTGCCGTCGACCTTCTTGACCAACTGTTTGGCGTAGTGCTCGTCGTTCGGTACGGCGCTCGCCGGTGCCTGCTGCCCGGCGACCAGAGCGAGCACAACGGCAACGCCGATGGCGCCACGACGACGGTAGGAATGATGACGGAAAACACTCATAGCTCCCCCACGAAGCGGATAGACCAGTCCCCCAGGTCCGACGCTGCTCGCAATCTAACCCGGCCGATCAGACGCGACCAGAGCTCGCGAGTGGCTTGTTTTTCTTGGGGTTCCGGAAGAAGGGTGTCCGGAATGTGTTTTAGCTTGAAAATATGGAAAACGTGGATGCGATCGAGCGGGCTGATTTGCGCGGTGTGGTGGTTCGGGATGTTGATTTGCGCGGCGCCCGGTTCGAGCGGGTGAAACTGCGTGGTGCGGTGATGCGTGGGATGGATCTCGGGCAGGTGCGGATCGACGGCGACATCGAGGGTCTGGTGATCAACGGTGTCGATGTCGAGGGCCATGTGTCCGCCGAGTTGGACCGGCGGTACCCCGATCGCGTGAAGATGCGGCCGACCGACGTACCCGGGTTCCGGGAGGCATGGGATGTGGTCGAGCGGCTGTGGGACGGGACCGACGAGCGGGCGCGGAAGCTGCCGCCCGAGTTGCTGCACGAGAGCGTGGACGGGGAGTGGTCGTTCATCCAGACGCTGCGGCACCTCGCGTTCGCCACGGATGCGTGGATTGGCCGGGTGATCCTGGGCGACCCCGCGCCGTGGCATCCGCTGGATCTGCCGTTCGACGAGATGGGCGAAACACCCGGCGTTCCGTGGGATCGCGACGTACGCCCGTCCCTCGAGGAAGTCCTGCAGTTGCGCCGGGACCGGGTGGCTGTCGTACGCCGGTACGTCGACGACCTCACCGAGGACGCCCTGAACGCCGACACCACCCCCGTCCCCGGCCCCGGCTGGCCGCCGCCGGACAACTACTCGATCCGCGAGATCCTCCTGTTGCTCCTCAATGAGGAATGGCAACACCGCCTGTACGCCGAACGCGACCTCGCCACCCTCGAGTCCACCTAGTTGCCGAGCACAACCTCCGTGATCTCTCCTGAGCCGGGTTGAGGGGTTGCGTCGGTGGGGGTTGGGGGTCACCTTCGAGGTAGGGGGTGGGTCTGATGATGCTGGTTGTGGGTGGGACGGGTGAGTTGGGTGGGCGGGTTGTCCGGCTGTTGGTGGGGGCTGGGCAGGAGGTGGTGTGCCTGGTGCGGCCGCAGTCGGACGGGAGTCGGCTGGAAGAGGCTGGGGCGAAGGTGGTTCGGGGGGATCTGACGGACAGCGCGAGTCTTCAGAAGGCGTGTGAGGGGGTCAGCACGGTTGTCGCCACCGCGACTGCGATTGCTCGGCTGTTGGCGCGCGTACCTGGGCCGTCGTTGCACGAAGTCGACGAGGTGGGGATGGTTGCCCTGGTCGACGCGGCCCAGGCGGCCGGTGTGGAGCGATTTGTCTACGTTTCGTACGCCGGTGTCGAGGCGGGCCTCGGTCTACCGCTCGAGCGCGCCAAGCTGGCTGTCGAACGGCGATTGAAGGCCTCGAGCATGCGGGCCGTCATCGTGCGGCCGGATGCCTTCCACGAGATTCATCTGGCACCACCGGGCCGCTTCGACATCGCCAACGGCAAGGTGTCGACCATCGGGAAGGGCGACGCCAAGCAACGATGGGTGAGCACAGACGACGTCGCGGCTCTCGTCGCGGCCGTGGCGGTCGAGCCCGATCCGCCCGAGCTGATCGAATTCGGCGGACCGGAGGCGCTCAGCCGGAACGAAGCAGTCGCCATCGCCGAGCAGTTCACCGGCCGGCGCCTGAAAGTGCAGCACATGCCGCGGCCCGTCGTCCGCGTGATGGTCCGCATCCTCAGCCGCACCAACGACGGGATGGCGTCGGCGTTGGGTGTCGGCCTACTCCAGGACCTGCACGACGCACCCTGGGACGACGAACCGTTGCGCAGCCGGGGTATCACACCGCGCTCGACCACCGACTACCTCCGCGACTGCACGAGTTGAGCTAGTGTCCTGAGTCGGAAGTTCGGCGAGAGATTTCGGTGTTCAGGTGCGTGCATCGGGGTGCTTGAGCAGTGGCCTCGATGCGGAGCATCGTGGGCGCTGGGCAAGTGCCGCGAGGTGCGTGCCTGGGCGCCGAAAGCGCCGTCGAGCTTCCGACTCAGGACACTAGGTCTCCAGCGCGTCCGCGTGCCGATGGAAGACCTTCCAGGCGCCGCCTTCGCGACGGTAGAGCTGGGCCGGATGAGAGGGTGGGCGCGTGCAGTGGCTGAGGCGGCAGGCGGGGTTGTTGTTGGGGTTGGGACTCGTGTGCGGGCTGGGGTGGGCGATCGCGGTGTCGACGGCGATGCCGAGCTGGTTCGATCCGAGCGAGGCGTGTGAGAAGAAGCTCCACGGCGGCAGCACGATCGAGGTGCACACGTCATGGTTCCCGCCATCGGCCAGCTGTGACTTCGGTGGCGGCGATGTACGCCAGTACATGTCGACGACTCGATCGACGGTGCTTTCCGTTCTCGGCGTACTGATCCTTGTCGTCCTGGTGACCGGTCTTGTGCTGACGATCAAGCGGTTGTCCGGCGAGCCAGGTCCGACCCGGCGTGCGGAGGGGGTCGATCTGCGCCGACGGAGGCGCAACCAGTTGACCTTCGGAGCGTTGGACGTTCTCGTCGCCGTCGCTGTGCTGGTGTTCTTCAACGCGGTCGCGATCGTGCTCGGCGAGATCGTCGGCGGGGTCCTTTTCGTCGTCACCACGATCGCCGGACTGAGCGCGCTCTGCACCGCCCTCGATCGGCACATGGGTCCATTGCCCAGTACGGCGCTCGAGAGCCGGCGGCGGGGCACGATCACGGGCGCGACTCTGTTCGGCGTGATCTTCACGGCAACCGCGGTCACCGGCCAGCTACCGTTCTTCCGTCTGTGGGCAGCCCCGCTGGCCGCCATCACGTACGCCGCCGCCGTACACCTCCAGTGGTCCCGGCAGCGCGATCCGGTCACCGTCTAGTTGCATCTGGTCCTGAGCATTCTGAATCTCCCCGCGCCGAGGAACTGACAGACCGGGGCATTTCGACAGGAGGTGTCACGCCGAACAGGTACTCGGCACGCTCAGCAGCACCTGCACAACGCGCCGATCACTCGACACCTCCTGTCCGTTTGTCTCTTCGGCGACGTTGAGCACGGATCGACCACATCGGCGGATCGCTGGTGGTTGTTTGGTGCACGAGGTCGCGCGTTCGTCCCAATGTCACCATCGTCCTGGCCGGATGCCTTTCTAGCTCGGCCAGCCCGGCTCGATGTTCTGGTTCAGGTGGAAAACGTTCTCGGGGTCGTACTCGCACTTCACCCGGGACAGCCGCTGGTAGTTCGCCTCACCGAATCCGGCGATCACCCGGTTCTGGCCCTCGTTACCGATGAAGTTCAGGTACACGTACCCGGTCGACCACTCCTTCAGGTCGTTGCACAGATCACGGGCCCAATGGATCCCACGCTCGTCGTCGGCCGGATCCGCCCACAGGCCGAATGGATGGACCACCCAGGCGGCCTGCCGATGCGGCAGCGGCCACTTGTCCGCGGCCCGCAGTACCTCACCACCCCACGGCACGCAGATCTGCTGCGACGGCGACGGGCACGGCATGTCCACGACCCGGTCGGACAACGCCTGGATCGCCGGGTCGGGCAGCGACGACAGATGCTCGGCCGACCAGTAGTTGCGGAACCCCGGCGGATCGTCGAGCGACGACTGCAGCACGTCGTACGGCATCTCCGAGACCATCTGCACTTCCGGTGCCAGCGCGAACATCGGCGCGAGCGCGTCCCGCAGCTCCGGCTCGCCGCCGGCGTAGACCCCGGCCACCGCGACGGTGAGCTTGCCCTGCAGGTGCTGCGGCACGAAGTCCTCGGGCGGCCCGGTCAGGTAGATCGCTCCGCCACCAAGCTCCTCCGGTGCCCCCTGCTCGATCAGGTCCCGGTACGCGCGGAACACCGCCGGACCGGCGTCCGCGGGCCACATCAGCAGCCCGAGTGTGACCGCCGGCAACGGCTGCAGCTTGAACGTCATCGACGTCGCGACCCCGAAGTTCCCGCCGCCGCCGTGCAAGGCCCAGAACAGCTCGGTGTTCTTCGTCTCGTCCGCGATGACCAACCGCCCATCGGCAGTGACCAGCTCGACCGACACCAGCGCGTCGCAGGCCAGACCGAACTTGCGTTCCAGCCATCCCGATCCGCCACCGAGGGTGAGCCCGGCGACACCGGTCGTCGAGACCCGGCCGCCCGTCGTCGCCAGCCAGTACGGCCGGCAGGCCCGGTCGAAGTCACCCCACGTCGCGCCGCCGCCGACGCGCGCGAGCCGCGCCTCCGGGTCGATCTGTACGTCGTTCAGCCTGCGCAGGTCGACGACCAGACCACCCTCGGTGACCCCCGTCCCGGCCACGCCGTGACCACCGCCGCGGACGGCGAGCTCGAGGTCCTGGGCGACGCCGTACCGGACCGCCGCCTGGACGTCGGCCGCGGACTCGCACTGCGCGATCATCGCCGGCCGCTTGTCGATCATCGTGTTGAACACCGTCCGGGCGTCGTCGTACGCCGCGTCCCCGGACCGCAGGACCACTCCCCCGAATCCCTCGGGTCGCGCCCCCGGCGGCCGTTCGATCGTGTCGGACATGCTGATTTCCCCCTCGCCCTAGCTCCCGCTCCCCCAGGTGCCACCCCGATCGTGCAACGCCGCCACCCACCGGTCAACGGCTGGACCGAGGCTGAGGGCTCGGTAAGGTCGGGAGTGTGAGCACAGCGGCGGTGATCGGTGGAGTGGGCCAGGTCCTGACCGACGACGAGGTGATGAGCTTCGTCGGCGACTCGTTGGCCGGTGCCGGACTGGACGGGCGCAGTGTCTGCGTGATCGTCCCGGACGCCACCCGGAGCTGCCCGCTCCCGTTGCTGATGAAGGCGGTCCACCAGGCGCTCGACGGCCGGGTCAGCAAGCTCACCACCTTGGTTGCCCTGGGCACGCATGCGGAGATGACGCCGGACCAGCTCCGCGACCACCTCGGCGGCGAGTACGACGGCGTACTGAATCACGAGTGGTGGAAACCGGACACGTTCGTCGATCTCGGCACGATCAGCGCGGACCGGGTCGGCGAGATCTCCGACGAGATGCTGCGCGACGAGGTCCCGGTCAAACTCAATCGGGCCGTGGTCGAGCACGACGTCGCGCTGGTCGTCGGCCCGGTGTTCCCGCACGAGGTGGTCGGTTTCTCCGGCGGCAACAAGTACTTCTTCCCCGGTGTGGCCGGCCAGGAAGTGATCGACCTGTCGCACTGGCTCGGCGCCCTGATCACCAGCGCGAACATCATCGGTACGCCGGGCATCACGCCGGTGCGGGCGCTGATCGACGAGGCCGCGTCGCTGATCCCGGCGGAGAAGCTCGCGCTGTCCGTGGTCGCGCAGTCCGGCACGGACTCCCTGCACGCGATCGCCTTCGGTGACACCGCCTCCTCGTGGCGCGCGGCCGCCGACATCTCCGCCCAGACCCACATCCGTTACCTGGACCAGCCGGTCCGGCGGGTGGTCTCGATGATGCCGGCGAAGTACGCCGACATCTGGACCGCGGCGAAGGGCTTCTACAAGGTCGAGCCGATCGTCGCCGACGGCGGCGAGGTCATCCTGTACGCGCCGCACGTGACCCGGCTGGCCGCGATGCACCCGGAGATCGAGGAGATCGGGTACCACTGCCGCGACTACTTCATCGGCCAGTGGGAGAAGTTCCGCGACCTGCACTGGGGTGTGCTCGCCCACTCGACCCACCTCCGCGGCGTCGGCACCTGGGACCCGGCGACCGGCGAGCACCTCCGCGTCCAGGTCACGCTGGCCACCGGCATCCCGGAGGACGTCGTCCGCGGCGCCAACCTCGGCTACCTGGATCCGGCGAGCGTCGACCTGGCCGCCCTCGAGAACGACCCCGACACCCTGGTCATCCCGAACGCCGGCGAGATCCTGCACCGGTTGGCGGACGCCAAACACTCATCAACGTGACCGATCGGCCCGGCTCCACGCTCGAGCGCGCCCGCTGACGGCCGTTGATGAGTGCTGGAGGTCCGCGTGACTCGCCGGTAACCTTCGTCGGTATGACTGAGGTCGTGATCATCGGGGCCGGGTTCGCCGGGCTGTGTATGGGGATCAAGCTGCGGCAGGCCGGGTGCGAGGACTTCGTCATCCTCGAGAAGGCCGCCGAACTCGGTGGCACCTGGCGGGACAACACCTATCCCGGCTGCGCGTGCGACATCCCGTCGTACCTCTACTCGTTCTCGTTCGAGCAGAATCCCCACTGGACTCGCATGTTCGCGCCCTGGGACGAGATCCTCGGCTACCTCCGGCACTGCGCGGACAAGTACGGCATCACCCCGAAGATCCGGTACGGCGCCGAGGTGACCGAGGCCGCGTTCGACGAAGCCACCGGTCAGTGGACCGTGACCGTGAACGGCGACGAGACCATCCAGACCCAGGCCCTGGTGACCGGCGTCGGCAGCCTGCACGAACCCAAGCGGCCGGACCTCCCCAGCCTCGATTCCTTCGCCGGTACGACGTTCCACTCGGCGCAGTGGAATCACGACCACGACCTGCACGGCCGCAACGTCGCGGTGATCGGGACCGGCGCGTCCGCGATCCAGTTCGTCCCGCGGATCGCCGAGGAGGTCGCTCAGCTGGACGTGTACCAGCGGACCGCACCGTGGGTCATGTCCAAGCCGGACCGCGCGATCGGCCCCCGGGAACGCCGGCTGCACGAACGGTTCCCGGCCGGTCAGCGCGCGATCCGGAACGCCATTTACTGGGGTCTCGAGGGTCGCGGCGCCGGGTTCGCGGGCACCCCGAAGTTGATGAAAGGCCTGGAAATCCAGGCCAAGCGGCATCTCCGCAAGCAGGTGCCCGATCCGGATCTGCGGGCCAGGCTGACTCCGGCGTACCAGATCGGCTGCAAGCGGATCCTCTACTCCAACGACTACTACCCGGCCCTCGGCCGGTCGAATGTGGACCTCGTCACCACCCCGATCACCCGGGTCACCCCGACCGGCGTGGTCACCGCCGACGGGATCGAGCGGCCGTGCGACACGATCGTGCTCGGCACCGGGTTCGACGTGTCGGCGAACCTGACCCGGATGCCGATCCTGGGCAAGGACGGCGTCGACCTGGCCGACCACTGGAAGCGTGAGGGGATCGGCGCGCACCTCGGCATCACCGTCGCCGGCTACCCGAACCTGTTCCTGCTGGCCGGCCCGAACACGCTGCTCGGCCACTCCTCGATGGTGTTCATGATCGAGGCCCAGGTCCGCTACGTCATGCAGGCCCTGCACCTGCTCCGCCGCCGCGGAGCGTCGTACGTCGAGGTCCGCGAGGAGGCGCAGGAGCGGTTCGTCAGCGGGATCCAGGGTGAGCTCGGTGACACGGTCTGGCAGTCCGGCTGCAGCAGTTGGTACCTGGATGCGGCCGGGCGCAACTCGACGATCTGGCCAGAGTTCACGGTCTCGTACTGGCGCCGCACCCGGCGGCTCGATCCGGCCGACTTCGTCCTGGTCCACTAGGGGCGTATCACCTAGGGGTTTACCCGCACTCCCGAAGTAGGAGTAGGCAGGCTCCACCGTACGACCTTGGGATGAAGGCAAGACCGGTCCGAGGGCCGATGTCCGAACGGCCCCGCTGAAGGATTCTTGAGGTATGGAAATTCTTCAGATTGCCGGAGCGGCGGCGATCGTGATCGGCATCGTGGTCACGGTCCTGCTCGCCATCGTGCCCTCGGTCGTAGACCGATAAGTCTCCCCCACCGGGGAGTCAGCCCGCGCGGTCACACCGCGCGGAGGTCAGTCGGCGGACAGGTGGACCAGGAGGTCCTGACGGGTCAGGACGCCCACCGGTTTGCCGTCGTCCAGCACCATCAGAGCGTCGCGGTCCTCGAGCAGCTGGACCGCCCGGGCGACCGGTTCGCCGGCGCCCAGGGACGGCAGCGCGGGGTCCATGTGTAGCTCGACCATGTCGGCCAGCCGGGCGTTGCCGGAGTACAGGGCGTCCATCAGCGTCCGCTCCGACACCGCCCCGGCGACCTCGGCCGCCATCACCGGTGGCTCCGCCCGGACGACCGGCATCTGCGAGACGCCGTACTCGCGCAGGATCTCGACCGCCTCGGCGATCGTCTCGTGCGGGTGCGTGTGCACCATCGGCGGCAGGCCGCCGTCCTTGCGGGCCAGGATCTCACCGAGCGTGACGCCCTGCCGGGTGTGCGCGAGGAACCCGTACTGCGCCAGCCAGTCGTCGTTGAACACCTTCGTCAGGTAGCCGCGGCCGCCGTCCGGCAGCAGGACCACGACGACGGCTTCGGGATCGTCGAGTTCGTGCGCGAGCCGGATCGCGGCCGCCGCGGCCATGCCCGCGGAACCGCCGACCAGCATGGCTTCCTCGCGGGCCAGCCGCCGGGTCAGCGCGAACGAGTCCGCGTCCGAGACCTCGATCACCCGGTCGCAGATGTCCCGGTCGTACGTCTCCGGCCAGAAGTCCTCGCCGACACCCTCGACCAGGTAAGGCCGGCCGGTACCACCGGAGTACACCGAGCCCTCCGGGTCCGCGCCGATGATCTGCACCCGGCCGCCGGAGACCTCCTTCAGGTACTTGCCGGTGCCGCTGATCGTGCCGCCGGTGCCGACGCCCGCGACGAAGTGGGTGATCTTCCCCTCCGTCTGCTCCCACAACTCCGGACCGGTGGTCTCGTAATGGGAGCGGGGATTGTTCTGGTTGGCGTACTGGTTCGGCTTCCAGGCTCCGTCGATCTCGCGGACCAGGCGGTCGGAGACGTTGTAGTACGAGTCCGGGTGCTCCGGGGCCACCGCGGTCGGGCAGACCACGACCTCGGCGCCGTACGCCTTCAGTACGTTGCGCTTGTCCTCACTCACCTTGTCCGGGCAGACGAAGACGCACTTGTAGCCCTTCTGCTGGGCGACCATGGCCAGCCCGACCCCGGTGTTGCCGGACGTCGGCTCCACGATCGTGCCGCCCGGCTTCAGCTCGCCGGAGGCTTCCGCGGCCTCGATCATCCGGACCGCGATCCGGTCCTTCACCGAGCCGCCGGGGTTGAAGTATTCGACCTTCGCCAGCACCAGCGGCTTGGCGCCGTCGGTCGTACTCCCCAGCTTCACGAGTGGGGTGTTGCCGACCAGGTCCAGGAGTGAGTTCGCGTAGCGCACGTCCTAACTGTAGTGCTCATCCGGCCGGACGAAGTTGGGCGCGTCTTTGCCATATATCACTTGCTTGTCTGTCACAGCGTGTAATCCTGGAGGTATGACAAGAGCCCGGGCCGCGAAGCGACTGGCCCAGGCCGCAGCCTTCGGTGGCGGGGGACTCGGACTCATCGGTGCCACGTTGTACGGCGTACTGACCGCTGAGGCCGAGTACGCGAAGCGCGTGATCGGGCCGACGCGTTACTACCCCACTCCGGGCGACGGCCTGTATGGCTGGTTTCCAGGACGTCCGATCACCTTCGCCATACTCGGCGACTCCAGTGCTGCCGGGTACGGCACCGAGTCGCCGGACGAGACGCCCGGGGTGATGCTCGCCTCCGGACTCTCCGAACTGGCCAAACGGCCGGTGCGGCTGGTCGACGCGTCGAAGACCGGAGCGAAGTCGACCGACCTCGCCGGGCAGGTGGACACCGCCCTGCAGGCCGGGCCGCATGTCGCGGTCATCCTGATCGGCGTGAACGACGTGAAGGCGAAGATGCCGCCCTCGACGTCGGTCCGGCTGCTCTCGGCCGCGGTCCGCAGGTTGCGGGCCGCGAACTGTGAGGTGGTGGTGGGTACCTGCCCCGACCTGGGTGTGGTCCGGACGATCATGCCGCCGCTGCGGCAGGTCGCCCGGTCCTGGAGTCACCGGCTGGCCGCCGCTCAGACCATCGCAGTGGTCGAGGCAGGCGGCCGGACTGTGTCTTTGGGCTCTCTGCTCGGCGAGGTGTTCCGGACCAACCCGTCGATGTGGGGCCGGGACAACTTCCACCCCTCGGCCACCGGGTACGCCGCCGCGTCCGCCGCGCTGCTGCCGTCGGTCGCGGCCGCGATGGGGGTCGGGCCGGAGTCGTTCGTGCATCCGGAGCCGTTCCGGGGCGAGGCGATCCTGCCGATCGCGGAGGCCGCCGTCCAGGCCGCCCGGACGGCCGGCACCGAAGTCGCCGCGACCGAGGTCGCCGGGCGGGAGCGCGGCCCGCGAGGTCCCTGGGCCTCCTTGCGCCACCGCCGCCGCCACCCGAAGGCCGAGGTCGACCGGGTCGACGAGGACACCACCGAGACGACAGACGCCGTACCGGTCGGAAGCTAACCCTGGAAGGGGCCTGCGACGATTTCGTGCGTCCGCTGAGCGGGGACATTCATGGCGGAAGTCTTGCCTGTGGGTGTCCTCGTGGTGCACAGTCGATAACTACGCGGTACCCCGATGACGGGAGGCGAAGATGGGCTTGAGCCACTCCGAGGAGACGCATCAGCGTCTGGTGGAGAGGGTGCCCAGGTGCACCGGACGTGAGATGACCGAGTGGTTCCAGCTGATGAACGACGGACCGTCGTTCCTGCGCTTCGATGACCGAGTGAGATGGCTCTCCAGCGAGTACGCTCTCGCCCACGGGCACGCAACAGCCATCGTTCACGAGTACGACCTGGTCCGGGCGCACCGGCGAATGAGCTGACCCCGAAGGAGAACCTCACAAGACCTGCCCTTTCAGGTGGAAGGGCGGGTCTTCGCCGTTCCCGGGGGTGTTCTGGGTCAGACGATGGCCACCTCGTTGCCTTCGGGGTCTGCTAGTCGGTAGTGGTTCGGGGTTTGGGAGATCAGGCGGCCGCCGGTCGAGAGGGCCGCGTCAATGCGGGATCGGGCTTGGTCCTGGGGGACGGCCAGCTCGAGGGCGAGGCGGTTGCGTTGGTGGTGGCGGGGCTTGTCGGCTGGGTCCAGTTGCTGGAAGAAGAGGACCGGGTTGAGTCGGCGCGGGTCGTAGATGTCGGTCAGGAACAGCCGTGGGTCGTGCTGGTAGCCGAGCAGGGCTGTCCAGAACGCGCGGACCGCTGGTACGTCGACCGCGTCGAAGCCGAGCTGGACGAAACGCAAGCGCGTGGGATCGGCGGACAGTCCTAACTCACCGGCCGCCTTCTGAATCCCAGCGGCCAAGTCCACGAACGCGGGCCGAGGTGCGCCCTCGTCGTCCTCCCACTGATCCTTCCCGCTGTCGATCGTGACGCCGTCCGGGCGTACGTCGACCAGGACCGGCACACCACCGTCGTCCGCCAGCTGAGCGACCGCCGTCGCCAGACCTACCGCCTGTTCGGCCGACGTGGTCGGGTAGAACGTCATCCCGCCGAAGTTCGCCAGCCAGTCAGTGGTCTCGTTCGAGAGCTCACCACCGGGAACCAGGTCGGCCTCGTTGCCCTCATCGTCGGCGAGCGTGAGCTCGTAGGCGCCGAACGCCTCCTGACCAAGAGTGGCCTTGACCGCATCCACCGCCGCGGGATCCCGCCCGACGTCGACGTGGATCCGGTTGCGCAGCGGCCGCGGCTCATCCAGCCCGCGGAACGACACGGCCGGATCACGCCGCAGCGGATCCCGGAGACCGTCGGCACCGACCGGCTCATACGCCAGCGTGGTCTGCCAGAAGGCCTTCACCGACGGTGTGTCTGCGGCATCGATCACCAGGCGCATGACCTGCAACGCCGCCGGATCCGCCGCCAGGCCCAGCTCGCGAGCCGCCGCCGAAACCCCACTGGCCAACTCCGCGTCGGCCCCGGTCAGATCCGCCGAGGGCCTGCCGATCCGCACCCGCACACCACTGGCGCGCAGATCCACCTCCGGTAGACCGCCACCGCCCGTCAGGGCCGCGATCCGGGCGAGCAGCGCCGCACCTCCGCTCAGCGACGGCGCGTCGTACCAAGCACTCGCCCCACCATCAACCACCCGCCAGTCGGCCTGCTCGAACTCGGCGGCGGTCACTCGCTCCTCGGTCATGGCCCAAGGCTAGAACCACATCCGGACGTTTCCTGTCCGGATTCCCGAACTACTCGGGAAAGGCCGAAGGGCCGGTCCACCTGGGCCGGCCCTTCGGATGTCGTGGTGAGCGTGGGGTCAGTCGCCGCCGCGCAGGATCGCGAGGATGCGGAGCAGGTTCCAGTACAGCCAGACCAGGGTGACGGTCAGGCCGAACGCGGCCCGCCAGGCCTCGCTCTGCGGGGCGCCGTGGCGGACACCCTGCTCGATCATGTCGAAGTCGAGGATCAGGTTGAAGACCGCCAGCCCGGCACCGAGCGCGGCGAACACCAGGCCCATCACGCCGAAGCCGCCGATCCCGGAGTTGAAGCCGAACAGGCTCGCGATCAGGTTGATGACCAGTACGCCGGCGAAGCCCATCGTCGCGAGGATCACCATCTTGGTGAACCGCGGCGTGACCTTGATCTGGAAGTACTTGTACGTCGCCAGCGTCAGCGCGGCCGTCACGAGCGTGGCCAGCACGGCCTGCACGATGATGCCGGAGTCGCCGACCCAGTTCGCGATGAACTTGCTGCCGATCCCGAGGAACACGCCCTCGGCCGCGGCGTACAGCATCACCAGCACCGGGTTGACCCGGCGCGAGAAGGACAGCACCATCGCCAGCGCGAACGCGACCAGGGCACCGGCCAGGAACGCCGGGGTGACCACGCTGACCGGGATGACGTTCCAGGAAATCGCGGCGACGACCGAGACGACACCCAAGGTGGCGGCGGTCCGGACGATCACGTCGTCCATCGTCATGGGGCGGCTGTCGGCCGGCGCGCCTTGGTACTGCTGGGGCGGCATGCCGGGACCGCCGTACTGACCCGGCTGCTGGTAGGGACCCGGCTGACCGTACGGAGCTGCCCCGGGATAGGCCTGGCCTTGGCCAGGCGCGAACGCACTCGACCGGTTCAGGACCGGGTTACTGCTCTGCATGTCTGTCAATCCTCCTGGTGACCCACATCCGGGGCCGTAGCGAGATACTACGGTCCCACCCTTAACAACATCTGAGAATCACTCGTCTGTTCCCCAACCGAAATCCCCCTGGGCAAACGGTTGCACAACTCAATCGCTCCCCGATGCAACCCGCGGGATCATGGCGGAAGTCGGGCGAATCGGCCAGACGCGGCTCGGCGTCGTACCTGTATGGGCAGGTACGACGCTTTGCCGGTGGCCACCCGGGACGTCGTGCTCCCGCAGGCCGGTCAGAGGTGCGGGTGGAGGGGTTCCTGGGTGGAGAGGGCGGCGCCGACCTGGTCGGCCAGGGCCACCGCGACGAGGCGCTGCTCGAGATCGGGGCGCGCGATCCGGGCGGCGGCGGTGAGGAGGAAGCGGCCGCGGGTCGCGCCGGCGTGGTGGACGGAGAGCTCGATCTCGGAGTTGGTCGGCAGGCCGTCACGTTCGACCTTGAGCACATGCCCGCCGCGTGTCACCGTCCCGTCGGCGTTCAGCTGTGGCGCCGAGGTCTGCTTGTCCCCGGCAACGAACTTCGCCCCGTCGATCCCCAGTACGGCGGTCAGTTCCGCCCGCACGTGGTCGATCAGGTCGTCGGCGGACCCACCACTCGCAACGGCCTGGGACGTCGTGATCACACCGTCGAGGTAGCCGCGGTGCCGTGACGCCCGGGCTTGTTGCCGACGGCCCCAGATCGCGATCTCGCTGACCAGGACACCGATCAGGACCAGCAGGATCGTGGTCTCGACGTCGTCGCGACTGTCGATGGTGAACGTGTTGTAAGGCACGGTCAGGAAGAAGTCGAACCACACCGCGCTCGACACCGCGGCCAGTACGCCGGCGAGCCGGAGTCCGAAGGCGGCGACTGCCACGATCACCACAGCCAGCAACAGTGCGGCGTTGGCGTTGTCGAAGCTGTCGCGGAACGGCGTCAGCAGTGCGCAGACAGCAGGTGGCGCGAGCAGCGAGGCCGCCAGCACGGGATTGCGGTAACTCTCCACACCTCTATTGATGCTCGCCGTACCCGCCCGATCAACCCTTCTCACAGACGTC
This sequence comes from Kribbella sp. NPDC050281, assembly GCF_040655855.1. Taxonomy (NCBI): domain Bacteria; kingdom Bacillati; phylum Actinomycetota; class Actinomycetes; order Propionibacteriales; family Kribbellaceae; genus Kribbella; species Kribbella sp. NPDC050281. Next base: position 145,125 of record NZ_JBFAKS010000006.1, read on the forward strand.
TATCAGAGTCGGATGAAATCCGGTGGCCGATCGGAGGCGCCGGACCTAGGTTGGTTTGCCATGGCGTATCGGATCCGGCCGGCCACACCGGCAGATTTTGAGTTCCTGACCGACGTGGTGCTCGAGGCGACTCGGGCGCAAGGGCGGTTGCCGGCGGACTTCGACGAGGCTGAATGGCGGGCAGGGTTCGCCGGGTGGTCCGTCGAGCAGGCCGAGGGGCCGTCGGCTTTGTGCGTGATCGAGGTCGACGGGCGTTCCGCGGGCCGGCTGCGGGTGAGCCGGACGCCGGAAGCCGTTGAGTTGAACGGGATCCAGCTCGACCCGTCGGTGCAGAACCGCGGCATCGGCACGTCGATCATCGCGGAACTGCAGTCCGAGGCGGGGGCTCGCGGCGTACCGCTGGAGCTGCATGTCGAGCGGAACAACCCGGACGCTCGGCGCCTGTACGACCGGCTCGGCTTCACGAAGGTCGGGGAGGACGGCGGGGAGGACGTGATGCGGTGGTCGAAGGAATCGCATCAGAACCAGTTGTGGAACGCGGATGCGGCGCAGCGGTACGACACCCCAGGGACGGGGATGTTCGCCGACTCGGTGCTGGGGCCGACGGTGGATCGGCTGGCCGAGCTCGCGGGTGATGGGCGGGCGCTGGAGTTGGCGATCGGCACCGGCCGGGTCGCCATTCCGCTGGCGGAGCGCGGCGTACCGGTGAGTGGGATCGAGCTGTCCACGGCGATGATCGAGCAGCTGCGGACCAAGGCCGATGAGGACACCATCCCGGTCGTCGCCGGCGACATGTCCGCCGTACGGGCGCCGGGTGAGTTCTCGCTCGTCTACCTCGTCTTCAACACGATCTCGAACCTGCTGACCCAGGAGGAGCAGGTCGCCTGCTTCCGCAACGCCGCCCGCCACCTCACCCCTGGTGGTCACTTCGTGATCGAACTGTGGGTCCCGGAACTTCGCCGTCTCCCACCCGGAACGCCCGCCACGGTCGGCGTCGCCGACTCGGGCTACATCCTCCTCGACACGTACGACGTACTGAAGCAGCACGTCGTCTCGCACCACTTCCACTTCGCCGAAGGCAGCACCCAGGCCGAGCTCTTCCGGACCCCACACCGCTACATCTGGCCGGCCGAACTCGACCTGATGGCCCAACTCGCCGGATTCACCCTCGAATCCCGCTACGCCGACTGGTCCGGCGCTGCCTTCACGGCCGACTCGCCCAGCCACGTGTCCGTCTACCGCCTGCTCACTGCAGACTGAGCCCATGTCCGCCGATCCGCTGTTCACCCGACTAGCGCCCGTACTGAACGTGTCCGACCTCGCCGCCGAACGGGAGTTCTACGAGAAGCTCGGCCTGCCGGTCATCTACGAGGGCGAGGAGTACCCGGACTTCATCGCCTTCGGCACCGACACGATCCACTTCGGCATCCAGCAGGCGAGCAGCGACAACGACCCACCCAGCGTCCTCACCTGGCAGATCGCCGTCTCCGACATCGACGCCGCCGCCGACCGCTGCAGAGCAGCCGGCCTCCAGTACGAACTCGAAGTCAACGAACCCACCCCCACCTGGAAATACCGCCGTCTCCTCCTCCAAACCCCCAGCGGCTACCGCCTGGCCCTCGAAGGCGAGTCCGAGTAGCAGTCATCAACCGGTTCGTGGCCGCCGCCTGCAAGTAGGAGCCAAGATCAACGACAACGACTACGCAATCTTCCTGAACGGTGGATTTGGAGCCGGCAAATCATCAACCCTTGACCATGTCGGGGATCTGCTCGCGGAAGCAGGTAGGCCCTTCAGCCTGATGGACGTTGACTGGTTCCACCGCTCCTGGCCGCCTGCCGATCCGGACAATGCTCTGGTCGAGGCTCACAACATCGCCGCAGTCTGGAAGTGCTATCAGTCTGTAGGCCCGCGCCAGTTGGTCATGTGTGGGGTGATCTCGACAGCCGCTGATCGAGAGCGCTACGCAGCCGCGGTCGAACGCCGAATTCGCATGGTTCGTCTCACCGCCGATGCCGGCATTATCAGGAAACGCCTGCGGGGCCGCTACAGCGCGAGCCAGCAAACGGCGCTGGACTGGCACCTGGAGCGCTGCGATGAGATCGCCGCCCGCCTCGAGGCCGCGGATCTGGAAGAGTTGGTCATCGACACGAGCACGCTCGGGCCGCACGAGGTCGCTGAGCGCACCCTGCGCCACTTCGGTCTGCTCCCCTAGCGGCGTGGGGCTTGTTTCCAGAGCGCCGCGATCGCCGCGACCTGCTCGTTGAGGTCGTGAATGCTGACATCAAGGTGATGATCCGCGGGCGGAGGATGCCGCGCGTCTTCCAGGTGAAGAGTCTCGAACTCTTCGCCAGTGAGGTACTGCGTGCGGCTCATCGCCCGTCGCCGCGCTTCATCCCTCGTCACATGGAGGCGGATGACTACGGCGTTCGGGAGCCACTGCCGGTACAGCAGCATCGTGTCTTGAGTGATCACATCCGACATCACCGTCTCGATGTCCTGCGCCACGAAGTTGCGAGCCAGGCTGCAGGCGTTCTCCACACCCAGGCGCTGCTGGCGTCGTCCGTCTTCCCCGTCCCACGGGGCTGCGTGGCCACTGACGACCATGTGGCGTACGTCGTCGACGTCAATGACGGCCGCTCCCGGACGCGATTGAGCCAGGAGTCGCGCTGTCGAACTCTTCCCGACAGCCGGCCCGCCGGTGAGAACGAGGGGTGGTCGCATAGCAGCAGTATCCCGGGTAGCGCTGCGGTTAGACTTTTCTTATATGAGTAAAGAAGCGGGGATATTCTGGATAGGCGGTCCGGCGGCGGCGGGCAAGACCACGGTGAGCCGCCTGCTCGCGCGAAAACATGGATTTCTCTGGTACAGCGTAGATGCCCATGCATTCACTCATGAGCAGCGCGCAGCCGCAGCCGGGCTTCACGTCATGGGCACCGGCCCAGGAGACTTCGACCGCAGGCCGATGATCCTGGAAGACATCCACGCACTGCCTGTGGATGCATCGGTAGTTGTCGAAGGCGCATTCGTAACCCCCGCGATGGCCGGAGTTGCCGAGAACGCAGTGTGGCTGATGCCTTCCAGAGACGAACAACTCGCAAGACTGGAACGCAGGCATCCAGGCGGCGTGCACAAAGACTATGTCTGGGGATGGAACCTCGTGCAACGCCAACTCGAGGGAACCAACGCAACCGTCATCGTGGTCGACGGTCAGACTGTCGAGCAAACACTCAAGGCGGTCGAGCAGACGTTCGGCGCGACCTTGGAGTCCTGCCCCGCAGCGTGCACCACCGAGGAGCGGCAGGTCTTGCTGCGTATCAGCAATCGCCAACTCGCCGAACAGGCGACCGAAAGACTCCGATTGGGACTCACTCAGCAGAACTGGGTCTTCGATTGTGAATGCGCACAGGCAAATTGCTCTGAGGTGGTCGAGCTCGCCGTCGAGGAGATACCAACTTTGCTCGCTCAGGCACCCCCATCAATCGTCTCACCAGCACACTCCAACTTGACCTGAAGATACTGGCCACCCGGCGAGGTCAACCTGGTACTGCAGCCGTAGATCGTTACGCCCGCGGTTCGCGGGCCGCTTGCCACAGATGATCGCAGCGTGAACTGAACTTGCCGTTGCCGACGCCAGGCGGCCGGGACCGGACCGCCTCGACGCCCCACGGGTTCGTGTCCGACGCCGGTACGCTCTGCGGCTATGGCGATCGAGACGCACGCAGACGCGATCATGTTGCGGTGGACGCCGGAGAAGGAAGACCTGCGGGAGCTGGCGCGCCGGCCGGCCTATCGGCGGCAGATGGTCAAGCCGATGGTTGTTGCCGCGATCCTGCTCGCCGTGGGCCTGGTCCTGAAGCTGACCGTCCTCGCCGTCGTGGGCGGCGTACTGCTCCTGTTGCTTGGCCTGCTGTCAGGGCGAGCCCGGCAACTGCGGTGGAACAACGACCCGTTCGTGCGGGATCCAGTCGAGTATGTGGCCGACAAGCGGGGTCTGTCCCGCCGGCAGCAGGACTTCGAGTGCTGGTGGGGATGGTCCCGGATCCGCGACGTCGAGGAGAGCAGTCGCGCATTCATCCTCAGACTGGGGATCGGGCGTCCATCCGACGGGCCCTTCCTGATCCTGCCCAAGCGTGGACTGGCCAGCGCGGCCGACGAGACCCGTCTGCGCGAGCTACTGGACGCCCAGGTACGGCGCCGCCAAACCTCCTAGCGGCACGTGTCGATCCAAAACGATCGACGGCCGTACTAGCGGCCGCATCATCCAATGCCATGCACTGCGCGGGGCGTAGCCGAGTTGGTCATTGACGCGGCGGACGCCTGCGTTGCTCTGCTCATTCGGGTAGTTGGGTCCAAGCAGATGCATGGCGTGGCGTAAGAGAGCGGCGCAAGATACTCCGGTCATCGGGCGTGCGAGCCGATCGACGTCGAGGTCACGCAGGTCCGAAGCTTCCTGTCATCGGCAGTTGAGCGCATTGTCGGCGGAAGATCCGGTAGACCGAGTCCTGGCGCGGGTGCGGCGGCTCGGAGATCAGCCGCCGCTGCCGTACGGACGGGTGATGATCTCCAGCCAGTGCCCGTCAGGACCCTCCCAGTAGAGGCCGCGGCCACCGTCCCCGTCGTTGATCTCTTGCGGTTGACGCTTGAAGGGGTCGGCCCACCACTGGCGGCCGTCGTCCCGCAAGCGACCGAGGATCAGGTCGAACTCCTCCTCACTCACAAGGAACGCGTAGTGCTGGCCGTGGATCTCGCCCTCGGTGTCCATGAAGTCCAGGCTCGCCCCGTTGTCCAGCTTCAGCTCGGCGAACGGCCCGTACGCTCCTGCCTCCGGCAGACCGAGTACCTCGCCGACATCGCGAGCAGCGGACCATCGGTCCTTCACGTGCACGATCGTGTGGTTCAGCTCGATACCCATCGGGCTCTCCTCGCGGGTCCTGTTCTCAGCTGGCGCGTAGTCACCACTCTGCACCCATGCCGACCGATCCGCGACCAAGTCCGCCAGATGATGTGCGACAGTCACGGCGTACGGCGTGCGGTGTCACCAACCGGTGGCACTTCGCCCGGGCAAAATCAGCGGCATGGACGAATCTGGGATCGATGGCGTCGCGACCACAGCGCGCGTTGCATGGATGGCCGGCGGAGCGCTGGTCATGCTGGTAGTCATAGCCGCGGCCTCGATCGTTTCTCGAATCGTCACGCACGACACCTCCACAGCGTGCAGCACGGACGGAAGGATCTGTATCACACGCCAACAGGCGCCTCGCGTGCTGCAGGTCCATCCTGTCGACCGCATCTGGGTATCTGTCGATCTGCACGATCAATGCGGCACGCTCTACCCCACTCCGTTCCAGCTCCCAGATGGCCCCCTCGATGTGAGGTTCCAATCCGGGTCTGTCGAGTTACACGGATTGGCCGACTCGCGAATCACGTACAACGCCAAGGGCTGTTGACGAAGTCGTCCGCCGGACGCTGCGCCTGGCGAATCGCACCAGAAGCGCTGGGCAGTCTGGCCTGACGGCGTTGCGGAACCGCCCTGGCATACCCGGACTGCCCATGGCCCCCTTCGCGGCTGATCTGCGTTTCTGTCACCGGCGTACGCAGCAACGCGTCAGCCAGCGCTTCCAGCGGCGATGGCCGTGAGCGTATCTTGAGAGCGTGGCATCGAGATCCTTGCCGCAACGCGCAGTCCGCGCGGTCGGCGACAGCCCGCTCTCCGAGCGGATGGCCCGCGCTCAGGAGCTGGCTTACGGGCCGCTGATCGAATGGGCACGACGCAGCCCGCTGCACACCGACGTGCTCGGTCATTCGTTGCATCCGTCGCTTACCGACGTGACCACCGGGTGCTGGCTCGGCACGTCCCTTCTCGACCTCGCCGGCGGGTCCGAGTCGCGTCGCGGGGCGACACTCCTCGCCGGGTTCGGACTGCTGGCGTCCGTGCCGACGGCTCTCGCAGGCGCCGGCGACTGGGCGGAATTGTCAGGCGCTGAACGCAGGATCGGTGCGGTCCACGCACTCGGCATGGACGCTGCAACGTTCCTGTTTGCCGGCTCGCTTGTCGCGCGTCTGCGCGGCGGGCACCGGCTCGGCACAGGACTTGCCGTAGCCGGGAACCTGGTCATGGCGGGTGCGGGCTTCCTCGGCGGGCACCTGGCTCTGCACCGCGGAACTGCTCGCCGAACTTCCATGGCTGAGCCCGACTAGAGCTCTCAGCCAACACCCATCATCGGCACGGGCGCTTTCGTAGGTCCGGGCCCACCCGAACGCGGCGGAGAGCCATAGGCCTCCTCACCAGAACGGCCACACGCCCGACTCGCGGCTACCGAGCTGATCGGGTCAGCGCACTCGGCGCGGTACTCGCTACAACGCCGGAGCGCGGGTCACGTCGTATGGGTCCCAGTCCAACGCCCAGAACGCTTCGAGCCCGCGCTCGGCAATGAACTGCCGCTCAACGGCGTAGGTCGGGTACATGCCCGCGACAACCACCGGAAGATCGTCGCCGACATCGACTCGAGCGTCATCCGGATCGAAAGCGAGGGGGCCGAACACAACGAAGCCGTCGAGACCAGACCCCTGTGCAATCGGTTCGCCGAAGTTGATGGTGTCGCCGTAGCTGAAGGGGCAGTCATGGCGAAGCTGTTCGGCCAGATACGCAATTGAGAGCACCCACGCCGGATCATCGGATCTGACGCTGATCGAGAGTTCCGGACGCCCGAGGCGCCAGTCGTCTTGACGGGCGAGCGACAGCCCATAAGTGAAGCCGAGCAGCAGTCCTGGATCAGGCATGTCGCGGTACCCGATTGCAGTCAGGCCATGGTGGCCGGGCCAAGTCGACTCGACTGGCCAAAACTGAGGCTCAACACCGCCACTCAGACCGTCCAGGTGGGCAAGGAACCGCTCGACGCGCGTGGTCACGCCAGCATTCTGCCGTCCTGACTCCTAGCCGCGAGCGCACATCGGCTATGAGCGGACTGCGGCAGATGAGGTCCTTCTACGGTTGCTCATGTGAGCATGGCGGGCGTGGAACGGTCTCGCGTGATCTTCGTCCTTCTCTACCGCAGCGAGACTGAGTGGCGCTCCACCGTGGGGACAGCAGACGAGCTCGCTTGCGGTGCTCTGCCACGGACTGCGGCGTCGGAACCGTTTGACCAGGCCGCGGAGGAGTTCGCGACGATGTTGCAGACCCAATGGCCGGTCGAGGGTCCGATCTCCTGGGAGCAGATCAAGCCGGAGTGGTGGGGAGCCGATCTCGTGCCAGGTGCCCTGGCTGCGGCAGGCGAAAGGCCGTCCTAAAGCGTCCAGCCGCAGTCCACTCATCGGCTGCCGCGCGGATCGCGGCTGCGTACGGCGTACCGGCGGGACGCTGCTGTTCTGTCAGGTGTGCCTGTAACCCTGATGCAGGGTGACCTCGAGGACCGAGTCTGGTGGCGGCGTCGTCGTCGGCTCCCATCTCTGGCTGTGCTGGTCGCCGACCACGCTGAGGCCCAGGCGGTCTCCATCCATGAGCGCGGTGCCATCAGGTGACAGAACGCGGATCTTGCTGATCGTGTGACCCCGGCGACTGACGACGAACGACCCACCATCGGCGATGACCTCGAGGTCGTGATCAGTCAGCTCGGGGGTGGTCACCTTCCCCAGCCGCCAGGGAACGGCGATAACGCGAACCCTGTCTTCGGCCAGCACCAGGAAGTCGACGACAAGCGAAGCGATCGTGCCGTTCTCGGCCACTCCCCAGTAGCACGGATATGCACCGTCGCCGTAGCCACTGGTCACCATGACCGCATCGTTCACGTCGCCGGCGAGACTGAACACCGTGCCAGCAGCGTCCAGAAGCCGTAGAGACTGTTCCTGGAACAACTCCTCGACCTGCTGAGCTTCGCACCTCACCAGCGTCGCGAGATCGAGGATCGCCACGTTGCCGGCATCAACCCCGATGATGTTCGATCCCTCGGTCACGTCGGCAGGATGCCAACTGACCGCCGCCGCCTCCGAGATGAGCACGCGCAGTGCGACGTTCGTGCCTGCGACTGTGGAGACCTCGACACGGTAGGTGCCGGCGCGCAACCTGCGGGCCAGCGGCTCCAGGGCAAAACCGCCGTAGCCGAAGTCTCGGACGGTCAGCACCCCTGAGCCGCATGTCACCTCGCCGAGCTGGATGACCTCGAGCGAGACCTTTTCACCGAAGGGGGCGACCTGGCGCCCCTGCGCGAACAGACCTGGCACGTCGAGCTCCAGGTGTGAAGGCAGCTCAGACAGCTCAGCGTCCAAGCTCGCTGAGTTCAGCATGGCCTCGGCCACGGCGGGGTCGACCAGTGGGACGCCCGGTGGGTCGAGGAAGCGCAGAAGCTGACAGATCCTCCACCGCTCGTCATCGCGCACAAGTCGGTACTCGTAGTAGGTCGGCACCGAACCGTTGGCGACGACCGAGCACACTGTCGCGCGATCGGCCTCGACCTTCACCGCAGTGATCGTCTCCAGTGAGGGATCGTGCGCCGCGCGCCCGCTGAGAACGCCCTCCTCGCCGGTGCTGGCTCCGGTCGTGAAATGCGCGCCGACAAGCACCGCCAGTTCACCAGCCCACGCCTCGACAAGCGCTTGGTCGAAGCTCAAGGAGTTCGGCGGCTTGCCGGCCCGCTCCCAACCCCGATGGAAGTCAGATACGAAGGCCTCTACACGTGCACGCACGTCATCCTGGGTCACGGAGCGACGGTACCGGCCGGGAGTTGTCGGACGGAGAGGCGCGGGCAATCGACGACGTGGTTCACCGATACGCCGCCCTCGCCGAGAGCGACCTGACCGCTGTGGTGTGTGCTACCTGGCCTTGGCAGGAGGCCATGCAGGGCGGCTGGGTCATCAGCCCTGAGGTGATCCGCGATCACTTGGAGGAGCGCGGTCCGCACGGTGATAGGCCGGAGTTCGGCGGCGGAGATCTGTTTGTGGGCCCGTTCGCAGGCCGGACCGGTTAGGCTCCGGCTTAGGGCGCCGGGGACAATCTGATTTCGAGGAAAGTACCGCCCCTGGCTTTGCTGGACACCAAAGGGGGGATCGCATGACGGAGCCGTCCACCGGCTGGCAGCTCGACACCATCACGTACTCCGGGGGCACGCAGGATGGTCCGCGCGCCAACGTGAAGCTCTCCCGGGCCGGGGAACAGGTGCACGCTGAGGGTTCTGGCACCGGGCTCATCGACGCGGTGTGCCATTCGATCTCGCAGGCGACGGGAGTGGAGGCGCGGGTCGTCGCGTTCCGGGCGTACTCGGTCGGCCCGGGCAGCGAGGCTGTCGGAGAGGTCGAGCTCGAGGTGGAGCTGCCGGGCCGCAGGGTTGCGGTGCGGGCGTCGTCCACGGATGTCGTCGAGGCCGCCGGGATTGCCCTCGCCGCGGCCCTCAACCAGTACAACGCGAAGCGGCCGGCACGAGGCTGAGTCCGATGAGATGACCGTGGTCCGTCGCACGGGCTAGGCGCGGTGGTTAGGCATCACACGAACATGTTCGCGCGGGTGGTACCAACGCACTGAGTTCGGCGTGACAGCGCAGATCGCGACGGGTTCGGGCGTTTCGGCCCGGAGATCCACGCGTACTGTCGGCTCTATGGCCAATGTCCTGCCGGACAACGCTTCTGCTGGAGGTGATCGTGACTTGTGACCAACACTGGCTGAAGCTCGACGCGGGCAGCGAGTATGACAGAGAGTGGAAGCGCTACTTCAGCCTGCGCGAGGAAGATCGTGTGACAGAGCTCGCTCAGGCCCCGGCGGCCGAGGCGGAGCTTCTCGACTCGGCTCTGAGGTGGCGCTCGGCGACCGGCGGGCAGCGGCTCTGGATTGTCTTAGTGCTCCACAACGAGCGGAGCAGACTGATCAGAGCGCCTGGACAGACAGACGACGGCAGCATGCAGTACGTCGAGACTGTGCTGCCGTGGACCCGGTTCATGGATCTCGCACTGGATCAGCAACAACGGATCATTGTCGAGCGGGTCGACCAGGTGCTCGACGAGATGGCTCGGCGCGTGCTCGACCCCAGCAAGTAGCTCGTCGCGCAACAAGACAGGCCCAGGCCTGGTCTGCGCCCATAGACAAGTGACATGCGCTCGTTGTCGGTGCCTGGCCTGTCCTCGGCATTTCAGCGCGCCTCAACTATCTGCAGCATGTCAGTGGATTCGTTGTGTCAGTCGCGGCGGAGGTGGGTGGTGTCGTTGAGTTCGACAAGGGTGCGGTTGTGGAAGTAGTCGTCCTCGCGGAGGTGGGTGATGCTGCCCGTCTCGACGCGGAAGCTGGCGTAAGCAAGCGCATCCCATGGGATCCGGAGCCAGTGCGCGATCACAGGACTGGCTGAACCGCCGTGCGTCACGACGATCGTCGTGGGGGCTGGCGCGCTCATTATCTGGTCCATGCCTCGGTACACCCGCCGTACCCATTCCAGCTTCGTCTCGGCGCCGGCAAGTCCTTCGTCGTGGTCCATGCGCTCACCAGTGGCCGGGGGTGGGATGAACCGTTCCCGGAACCAAGCGTCCGGCTGTCCCTCACCCTCGCCGTACGACTTCTCGCGCAGTTCGCTCATGCTCACTGGTTCTCGGCCGAGCCGCTGTCCGATTACCACGGCGGTCTGCGAGGTTCTCGTGAGGTCGGAGGTGAACAGCGATACCCCAGCGCCGTCGTTCACCCGCTGAGTCAACGCGTCGGCGATGAGTCCGGCGTGCACGAGACCTACTGGCGTTAGTTCGGAGTCGTACCAGCCGCCCACTCGGTCTTCCCGGTGGTGTGTGGCCTCGGGATGTGTGACGACGTACAGGTTCAGCATCTGATGGATTCTGGCATCGGCTGGCCCGAAGCGCGCACCATCCGCGGCATGAGAGTGCGTTGGCGCCCTAGTGTGTCGCCATGGTCGCCCAGATTCCGATCTCAGTCGCTGTACTTGTCCGCGACGGTCTTGTGCTCCTTGTGCATCGCCATCCATCGCGTCGGTGGTATCCCGACTCCTGGAGCTTCTCCGCCGGCGGACATGTCGAGGCGGGCGAGTTACCTCACCAAGCCGTCATTCGAGAATGCCTCGAAGAACTCGATGTCCACATCCACGACCCCCTACCCATCCCGATGACGGTCAACGACCCCACCCTCGACGTGCACGCGTTCCTCGTCACGCGCTGGGAAGGGGAACCTGTCAACGCGGCACCGGAGGAGCACGACGATCTTCGCTGGTTCCGGCCGAGCGATCTCGCAGACTTGAAGATGGCCCACCCGGAGAGCCTGTCGAGCATCCTGAGCGCCGTCCAGGTCACAACCGATCAGCCGGACTGAACTGTCCGCTCATCGGTATGAGCGTGCGGATTGCGGCTGAGTGCGCGATCGCGATGCGCCGCCCAGTGTTGTGAGCGATGTGCGCGTTGTGGGTGCTATCGCGGCGGCTCGACCTCGATCACGACGTTGCCGATCTTTTGCCCCGTCTCGACGTACCGGTAGGCCTCGACGATCTGGTCCAAGTGGTAGCGCCTGTCGATGACCGGTCTGAATGTTCCCGACTCGATCAGTTCCTTCAGGTGCCTCACGATCGCTTGGCTGTCCTTCGGAATCGGGAACCTGACCTTCTTGCCGGGAAGCAGCGGGGTGACGAGCGCGAGGACCGGGTTTTGGCAGAGCGGACCGAGATCGGAGGACAGATACGACCCGCGTCGTTTCAACAGTCGCCGGCAGCGGCCGAAGGTGCTCTTGCCGACCGCGTCGAGCACCACGTCGTACTGCTGGTTGTCCTTGGTGAAGTCCTCCGTCGTGTAGTCGATGACTCGGTCTGCTCCCAGACTCCTGACCAATTCGAGGTGGGCGGTGTCGCAGACGGCGGTCACCTGGGCTCCAAGCCCTTTGATGATCTGAACCGCCGCCGAGCCGATGGCTCCGGTTGCGCCGTTGACCAGGACGGCCTGGCCGTGGTGGATCTTGGTCTTTCTGATGGCCGCGAGGGCGTAGTGCGCAGCTTCGGTGCCCGGGGCAACCTCAACGAAGGTGAGGTTCGCTGGGATGCTGGTGATCGAACCGTTCACGGGAACGGTCAGGAGCTCGGCATGGCAGCCGAATCGGCCCTCGCTGTAGCCGAAGACGCGCTCACCGACCTTGAATGCGGTGACACCGCCGACGGCCTCGACCACTCCGGCGAACTCGGTTCCCATGATCGTCACTCGTGGCCTTCTGAGTCCCGTGAAGAACCTGGCGATGAACGGCTTGGCCGCCCGATAGCCGCAGTCGGTTCGGTTCACCGTCGTCGCGTGGACCCTCACAAGCACCTCGTTCGCCTGCGGGACCGGCTCGTCCACCTCCTCGATCCGAACGACATCGGGCGGGCCGTACCTGGTGTGAACCGCTGCCCTCATGAACCAAGGCTAACGAGTGGCACCGCCAATGGATCCAGACGCCGACCGGCCGGCACCCTGGCTGTGAGATCTCCATTCCCCCAGTGCCCAGGAGCGATCTAGGTCGCGTCAACCACACACACGCTCACCAACTGCGGCTGTTAGGTCTTGTTTCGCTGCCAGCGAGGCTTGGCGAGCGCCTCGGGTCGATAGCGGACCTCCTTGTAGCCTTCGCCCGTACCCAGGAGCCAGGCGCCGGCCGAGGGATCGGGCGGGAACCGGTTGTCCAGCAAGGCGATAAAGCCATCGGCTACCTCAAGGATCCGTGCGAGCTCCAGGATTCCATGGGCGGCCCAGCCTCCGGCGACCGGATCGCCATCGAGAATGATCCACTGCCGCATCTGTTCGGTCGACAGATCTCCGAAGGATTCGGCTGTGGCCCGTGCCGTAACTGCTATCGCGCGCAGGACGGACCGCTGCTCGTCGGATAGCTCACTCGACCCGAGCAGGACCGGCTACCTCATTTCGCGGTCCTGCTGGATGACATGCGGGCGGCTCCGCAGTCGTGCGCCCACTGGCCTGGTCGAGCGATCACACGCATACCACGAGGTGCACACACCTCGGCATGACCGCCCACCCCTGACAGCGGCATGTCCGAGCGTGGAGCCGTTCTGCTTGAGCTGGACGGGATCCTCGCCTGCCGGAAGAAAGCCGCGGCCCGCGAGGTTGTGCGTGGCATGACTTCACTTGTCGACCGCGCCGTCGCAGCGCTGCGCGCCAACCACGAAACCCTCGCCGCACTGGTGCCGAACTTGACCGAGCAACAGCTGAGGGGGCGCAGTGGGGCGGCGGAGTGGACCGTCGCGCAGGCGCTCTCGCACCTCGGCAGCGGTGCCGAGATCTCCCGCAAGCCGATCGCCACCGCCGCAGGCGAGCAGGTCGAGACCGAGGACAACCAGGCGATCTGGGCCCGGTGGAACGCCGCGTCTCCGGCCGACCAAGCGGCCGGGTTCGTCAAACACAACGCGGCTTACCTCGACACCGTCGAGGCGCTCAGCGCCGAGCAGCGCGAGCGCCAGATCGACCTGGGCATCCTGCCCCAGCCGGTGCCGCTGGTGGTCGCGCTCGGCATGCGGCTCACCGAGGTCGCCAACCACGCCTGGGACGTGCGCGTCGGCGTCGACCCGTCGGCGACCGTGGATCCGGACTCGGCCGAGCTACTCGTCGAGCTCTTCGGCGGGCCGCTGGCCTTCCTTCTGGGCTTTGCCGGCAAGGCCGACCAGGTCGACCAGGAGGTTCGCCTGGCGATCCCGGGCGGCGGCATCCGGATCACCGACACGGTCACCGTGACCGACGCGGTCGATGACCCGACGGCCAGGTTCGAGGGTCCAGCAGAGGCCGTGGTGCGGCTGCTGAGCGGACGCCTCGGCGCCGAGCACGCCGCCGGCGTGAGCGTGACCGGCAACGTCACGCTGGACGAGCTCCGGAAGGTCTTCCCCGGCTACTAGGCCGCGGGGCCGCTGAGGCCGCGCCAGACCTCGGACTGTTCCGGAGTCCTGTCGTCCGGAGCGGCGTCCTCGGCGATGTCGACTCACCGGACGGGCGGGGTGACGGCGACCACCACCCGGGCCACTGGGCCCGGGTGATCGCCTCGCTCACTCGCTCTGGAAGGACGCACATGGGCCGTGCGTTGGCCTGGCCCTGGAGGCATGGGTCAGGGCCTCGCCGTACAAGGCGGGGCCGTGGACAGACAGCAGATGCTGCCTCGACGGGTCTCAGTCGATCTCCGGGTCGTACATGAACTTGCGGACGTCTTGCGCACAGCGGCAGGCGGTCGCGTTCTTGGCGGCCCACATCAGGGCCTCCTCCCGGGTGGGTACGTCGACGATCATCACGCCGCCGATGAGCTCCTTGCTCTCCGGGTACGGGCCGTCGGTGACCATCCCGTCGACGGCCACCACGGCGGCCTCCACGTCGTCGTTCACGTAGTCCAGCCCGCCGGCGAAGACGAACACGCCGGCCTCCTTGGCCTCCTGTTCCACCGCGACGGAGGCCTTGCCCACCTCGGGCCAGTCCTCCTCGGTGAAGTGGTCCATCGCACCCTTCTCGAACGAGATCAGGTACTTCGCCATCTCATCACTCCTTGTCCGGGCGGCCTTCCTCCGGCCGCCTCTCACCCCAGCTACGAACGCCTCGCCCCGGATCCGACAGGCTACCGGCAGAGATTTCACGATCTATCGATCAAGTCGTCGCTGTTCCGACCAGTGGGGCATCGAGGCGAGCGCCTGGGTCGCCGATCTCATGCGCGCATCCTCGCCTCCAGATGCAGCGTCGATGGCGAACGCCGCTTCGCGAACTACTGAACAGACGCCCATCGATCTCCTTCAGGTGCGGAACGGTGGGCGGAAACACGTTCTTATCTGCACACTCGGAACGAGAAAGCGGGACCACGGGGCGGTCGCTCGCGCGGTAGCGCGCATCGCGGGCGGCAGCCCGCAGACGCCGGCGTTAGCCGGCAGGAGAAGGGACGGCGCTGAGCCGGGGATGGGTACATCAACTCGTGCCCGGGACGGGATTTGAACCCGTATGCCTGTGAAGGCCGCGAGGTTTAAGTTTGATTAGCTATGGTTTGCTCGCGTTCGGAGCGGTCCAACTTACGCTCTTCACTGCTCTTGTGAGGCCGTTCGGACCGGCCCGGACGTCGATGAACTGCAACTACTGGTGCAACTACGTGGCCCTCGTCGCGAACGGGTCCCGGGCTAGGCTGGATCTGAGGAATCGCCGGTGCCGGAGGGATCTGGCAGACCGTCTCGGCGGCGAGTGTGTTTCTCGGCGCCGAAGCTGCAACGGCAGGAGTCTTCATGAGTATGACACCGGGCGAACCCGAGTCCGCCAACTCCGACGAGCCGCTCGATGCCCACGCGGAGCAGATGCTGTACGCCAGGTTCGCGGCCTGCGGCTCACGCATCGCGATGCAACCGAACACCCGCCGACCACTGCACCTCGCCGCGTCCCTGCCGACCACACCGCTGAGAGGCACCGAGAATCCGGCCTTCACACGGGTAGACATGTCAGTGCGGAACCTTTCCGACTCTGCGGTTACGGTCCTGACACTCAGGAGTGGTGCGCGCATGGCCATCACCAAGGACGGCATCGTCGTCGCGGGCCCTGGTGGCGTGCGCCCCGCCGGATCTGTGTACACGATCGCCGCGGGCGCAACCCACGAGTACAAGTCGACGGTCAGTCTCGTCACCTGCGACACCAACTCAGGACTAGCGCCCGGCCAATATCAGTTGCACGCCTTGCAGAGATTCAGGTTCGGCTTCCTCGACAAAGACTTGAGCAACGCGCGCACGATCCTTGTGTACGGCGGCCCCTGGAACGTCGAAGTTGGTTGACCCGCTCGACGGGCTGACGATTACGTGTCAACCGTGGCCAGTCCGCCGGATCGTCCCGATAGCTGCCGACCTCAGGTTCGGACCGGTGGGTGTCCAGGGGCGAGCTTGCTCGATCGCGAAGCGACGCCGCAGGCGCCCTTGACGCGTGCCGGGCCGGACCGCACTTCCCCATGATTGCTAGCGGGACGATCCGGTAGCCCACGGCCAGACGGCAGGCGAGACCAGCCACATGGGCCGGTTGCCGGCCGCTTTGTGCATGCGCCCACAGACAGGGGGTGTCGATCGTTGATGGCGAGATCTGCTGTCTTCGACCCGGCACCGTGTTGGCACGTGCGCGCCAAGCCAAGGGCCGCGCCCAGAGCGAAGCGGAGCTGAGTGGCGGGCAGGCGGCCCGACCCCCTGTGGTGGCGGCGCGCTTTCGGGCCCTCTGGGCCCGCCTTGAAGACGTAGAGAAACTTGTCAGGCGGATGCACGAGGGTCACGAGGGTCACAGGGAAGCCGGGCTGTGTGTCCTCCGTCGACTGATGCGCGACACTCATCCGCCAGGTGATCTGCGACAGTGGCTGGTTCGGTCAGTCTGGGCTTGACGTCTCCGTGGGGCGTCGGGACTCAGGAGGCCGGGATTGGCACTGGTTGTCTTGCCGGTGGTGGAGCAACGTCTGGATGCTGTCCGTGGCCAGGCTGCCGAGCCGGCAGCGGATCGTTGTCGACTGTTCTACTTAGCCGACTTGTCGATCGCCGAAACCGCGATGGTCATGGGTTGCTCGGAAGGTACGGTCAAGTCCACGCTGTCCGACGCGCGCGCCCGTCTGCGCTCGGAACTGGAGGATTCAGGATGAGCACATCGGATCATCGCGACGAGGTCGATAAGCTGCTGCACGCCGCCGGCGCGGCCAGGCGCGCCAAGCAGGCCGCTCCACCGCAACCTGACCCCGCGCGGTTTCGGTCGAACCGGCCACGTGTGCTGTGGGTGCCGCTGGCGGCTGCCAGTGTCGCTGCCATCGCTGCGGCCACTATCGTGCTGCTGCCCGACCGACCGGGCTCGTCGGGGTCGGTGGCGGGCGATAGCGTCGAGGCGAAGTACCTGGTCCGCGATGGTGATCGGGTCGAGGTCACAGGGTTGGTGGTCGCTGCACCTGGCCGACCGGTGGTCTACCGTCCACCTTTGCCGAAGCCGTCCGACGGATCCGAACCTCCCGGCTGTACCGACAACTTCGCGGTGACGCTGACCGGGGTCGATCTCGACAGGCTGGCCGAGCCGGCCTCCAAGGACGGCGTCAGCTTTGGTTACGCCAGGCTGCGCGGGATCTGGCATGACCGCAGGATCGCGGTCGACGAACAGTCGATGCCTCCCGCGGACGCGTTGTACGGACCGCCGGACATCGACCCGGTGCCGTGTCCGGAGCCATCGGGGGGATGGCCGGTACCCGATCCACCTCGTCACGATCTGCCCAGCACAGTGGCGGTACAGCGTTACGTCGAGCAGCACCCAGAACGCTTCGGCGCGACCTGGATCGCATTCCCGAACGGCAGGGCACGGCCCGCACGGGCCTGGACGGTGCCGGTGGTGCTAGTCGTCAACCTGCTCGACAGCGACGTGGACCAAGCCCGCCGCGACCTCCAGCCCCTGTACGACGGCACATTGTGCATCAGCCAGGGAGCGGTCACCAGGAGCCGGCTGATACAGGCGGCCCACGCCGCGCAATCATTGTGGCTCGACCTTCGCAACGGAATCTGGGAAAGCTCCGGGGTTGGACCCACCGAAGCGACGACCGCCACCGAGGGACCGATAAGAGTACGCCTTGTCGTCGTGGACGAGCGACTGTACGGCGAGTTCCAGAAGATCGGCCTCGATCTGCTCTCGCTGTACCCTGCGGTTCAACCGATCCGCTAGTCGCCGAGGTCTCAACGACCCACTTCCATCGCACCAGCAGTCTGGATCTAGTTGCTAATGGCAACCGACCTGGGCAATGGCTCGTCACTGAAGACTCGCCATCTGATGCCAACACAGCCAGTGCGTAGCATCAAAGGCCAGCGGCCGCGGACGACCGCTATCTCAATTTCCTAGCCCACATGTCGCACATCAGTTGGCGGATCACAGGGAAGCCGGGCTGTCACAGGCTCTGCGCGACAGCGAGGGACGCTGCCGGATCCACCCACGGCAGCGGATCAGTTTCGCCCTCCCATCGGTTGAGATTCAGGCGAGATACATACTCACCTTCATAGCCGAGGATGCGCAGGATCGATGCCTCTAGATACCAGGTGGCGAGGTGCCATGTTTCAAGAAGCTCCCCACGCGAGGGCCACTCAGGGTCTGTCGTATCTTTAGGCGGGTGCACTAGGGCATTGCGAACGTCAAACACGAGTTCTGGCCCCGCGAGGTCGGCTTGATTCTTTCGCTTATGACGGGATTGCAACGCAGTGTACGCAGGCGGAAGCTCGACGGGCAATCCCGCCCAATGCAGGAGAAAACGGAGTCTCGCTGGCGAGGTCAGCCTTCTCATCGTGTCGGTCGTCATCCACGTCTTACGCTGAATCACAGCCCAGGCGAGCAACTCCAAACCTGAGCAGGCGTTCGGCACCTTGGTGTCAAGAACACCGGGCTCATTCACCGAGAGCAAAAGGCTAATAGAGCGTTCGACACATGCCTCAAGCCCTGGATCCTCCGCCAGAGCGATGATGCCTTGGGCAATCTCGGGCAGGGCAGTATTGATCACCCTTCTTGGGCACCATCGTGGACCCGACTTTTCCATTCGACCTGCACCCCACGCGGCCCAGACCACAGCGTTATCCGAGTCGAACCCGACACTGGCCCCGACAGTTATGCCGCCGCTCGCTATGAATCGCAAGAGCATGAATATTCGGCGAGTGAGAAGTTTTACACTCTCACGGTCGCAAGTATCTGAGCGGAGAGTCGCCTCCACTACAAACGAGAAGGAATGTTCATCCGTTTGTGAGCCGACCTCGGCAAGAGTCAGATCCCAGTCGGGCAAGCGGAAGCGCAGCGCGCCCTGACTGCCACCGTCGGCGGTCATGCGTTGCGGGAGCGGAAGGTTTGCCAGACGCCCATTTACGTGCAGGATCATTCGGTTAATGCGATCAGGTTTTCCGGCTTCAAGTTCGTTCATAGGTATCTCATACTCAAGCCAAGAGGAAGTCGATGTGGGCGCCTCAGGCACTGCTGAGTCTATGGGCGGCATCCTGAGGACTGCACTCTCTGGTATAGACACCACAGGATCCTTGGCGCGGAACGCATGATCTGCAATCCACGGTTGCTCGCCTCCGAAACGAGCAAACAGAGGAAATCCGGCATCCAGTCGGAGAACGATGTCGCCGACGGCGGTCCACGTATCCTCACCACTGCTTAACTGGAGGTCTCCGGAATAAACTCGAATTCCGGCATCCCCCGAAGCGTCATACATCGCATTGATACGCGGCCAGTGATTCTCGATAGGCTCTTTTGGCAGATTCACCGCTAACCACACTCCCGCCCTAATCCCCTAAATCGTGCACACCCCTGACCCAACCGCAAACCAGGGCCCTGTAAGCTCTAGCGACCGGGAATCAGCAGGCGATATGAGAGAATATACCGCTCTGACGAGATAACGATATCGGCTGTTTCGACCGGACGGTCGCGCTCGTAGTAGGTGCGTTCAATGACGAGTACCGGCACCCCGGCCGGAACGACCAAGGTTTCAGCCTCGTATGGGCGGGCTGCGCGGCCCGTAACATCCTCCCCGACATGGGTGATATGCACCCCGATAGTGTCCATCCTGGGGATTACGCCCGTGATCGAGCCACCTCGGCTTCGGCGGCCACTTCTCCACCAAGTCCCGCCAGTACTCCACCACCCTCAAAGCACTCCGCGAAGCCCGCGCCAACTGGCGCCGCGAACGACACCGCACCTCCGAACACACCCGCGACACCGAAACCACCCTCATCGTCGGCAACTTCACCTACGCCAACACCGGCTGGCGAACCATCGGCGACGCACTCCTCGCCAACACCGCCGCCGCCAAAGCACGCGAACACCGACGCCTCGTCAAGGAACAGATCGATGAGATGGCCAGCAAGTGACACGTAACCGTCAACGAGAGGAGGGACCCAATGACTGACTTGCAGATCCTGATGACTGTCGAGGAAGCCGCGAACACCCTGCGGATTGGTCGAACTCGCATGTTCGCGCTGATCGCGAGCGGCGATATCAAATCGGTGTTGATCGGGCGATCTCGCCGAATCTCGATTGATGCTCTACACGAGTACGCCCGGCGATTGCCACAAGACGCTGCCTGAAAGGAGCTCCTGCATGTCTAAGTCTGCAAACCAGCGATCGTCGATCTACGAGGGCACTGACGGATACTGGCACGGCTGGTAACCGTCGGAGTCAAGGCGAACGGGAAGCCTGATCGTCGTCACCGAATGGCGAAGACCCAAGCCGCGGTCACTGAGAAGGTCCAGGAGCTTGAGCGCAAGCGCGATGCCGGCCAACTCAGCAAGGCATCCCGTAAGAAGATGACCGTCGCTGGATGGGCCGAGATCTGGCTGACTGAGGTCGCGCCACGTACCGCAAGTGAGTCAACGATCGAGTCCGTCTACAGGCCTCGCCTGTCAACTGGGTGCTGCCACGTATTGAGCGTCACAAGTTGGAGAGACTCGATCCCGAACACCTAGACGCGCTGTACCTTGAGATTGCGCGTGAGGGCCTGTCTGAGAAGTCGGTCTTGATGATTCACCAGATCATCAAGCAAATGCTGAAGATGGCGCTTCGTCGTGGCCTCGTCGGAAGGAACGTCGCGGACCTGGTCGATTCACCGAGCCATGATGAGTCGGACTTCGACGCGTTGGAGCAAGTCGAGGCGAAGGCGATCCTCGATCGGGCTGTGAACACACGTAATGGCGCTCGATGGTCCGTTGCGTTCGCACTGGGGCTGCGACAGGCTGAGGCACTCGGCATGCGTTGGAGATGCGTCGACCTGGATTCCGGGAGGGTTCAAGTGTGGCAGTTGAACCGCACGCGGTTCAGGCATGGCTGTGATGATGTGGAGGCGTGCACGAAGAACCGTCATCATGATGGCTGCCAGTCGGAATACATCAAGCACGCAAGGTACTGCCCGGAGCGCGCCGGTGGCGACTGGGTGTTCCGAAAGCCCAAGGGCAAGAAGGTGCGTTGGGTTCCCATCCCTGCTCAACTGGTCGAGCAACTTCGCTCCCAACGCGCCACTCAGGCTGCCGAGCGGCTCGCGGCCGGCAGTTCCTGGGACGACTGGGACCTCGTCTTCGCAGATCAGCGCGGCAGGCCGATCAACCCACGACGTGACTGGGCTGAGTTCAAATCCATGCTCTCACTGAGCGGCATCCGAGACGCGCGGCCTCACGATGCCCGGCACACCGCCGCGACCCTGCTCCCCGAGCAGGGCGTTGACATCCGAGTCGTTCAGGAGATCCTCGGGCACTTTTCGCTTGCGGTGACGAAGCCGTATACCCATGTACGGGACAAGCTGATTCGAGACGCGGCTGAGCGGTTGGGGAAAGCGCTGTGGTCCTGATGGTGGTTGCAACTAGGGGGTGCAACTGTCGCGGCTGTAGCTAAGTCGCCGCTTATATCACAGTCTGTGATATCCGCTGGTCAGAACGAGAAGTGCCCGGGACGGGATTTGAACCCGTATGCCTGTGAAGGCCGCGAGGTTTAAGCTCGCTGCGTCTGCCGTTCCGCCACCCGGGCAGGGCGTGGGACTGAGGTTACAAGTTACTGGTAGACCTTTCGCGGGTAGACGGCGTGGGCGCCGGCGACCCGGTCGAGGAAGAGTTGGCCGTTGCAGTGGTCGATCTCGTGCTGGAGGGCGCGGGCCTCGAAGGCGTCGGTGGAGATCGTGACGTGGTCCGTCGTACCGGGGAGGACGCCGGTGACGGTCAGCCTGGTGGCGCGTTTGACGTCGCCGGTGAAGTCGGGGACGGACATGCAGCCCTCGCGGCCCTTCTCCTGGCGGCTGGACTCGACCACGACCGCGTTGCACAGCACAAAGACACCGTGACACGTCCGCGTCTTGGGATGCCCGATCACGTCCAGCGCGAACATCTGCGCCGCGATCCCGACCTGCTGAGCCGCCAGCCCGACACAGCCGGGCGAGACCCGCATGGTTGCGACCAGATCGGCAGCAAGAGCGACCATCACGGGGTCGAGCGGGTCCACGGTCGCGCCTTCGGTGGCGAGGACCGGGTGAGGCGCCCGTATCACCTCCAGAGTGTCGCCGATGATCCCGAGCTGGGCGGGGCTCCAGCTGGCGAGGGTCTGGTTCAGGTGTGCCACGCTCACAGGTCGTCGCTCTCCGTGGGCCGTAGCGTGACGCCGACCCCGAGCTCCTCCGCGGTGATCTCCAGCGCCCGGTCCAGCCAGGCCAGCTCGGCGGTCGGCGGGATCTCGACCTCGGCGGTCAGCACGTACAGCTCCCCGCTGAGCCGCGTCGCCAGGTCCGTGATCGTCCCACCGGCGGACGCGATCATCCGGGTGACCGCCGCGACGATCCCCGGCCGGTCCGCGCCGTGCACGCTCAGCAGGTACGACGGCCCGATCGGTGCGTGCTCGTGTTCGGGTCCCATGATGCGCACCGTGATCACCAGCTCGCCTCGCAGCGGCTCGAGCGCGGTCTTGACCTCGTCGAACGGCCCCGAGCACACGATCATCATGGCGAAGTGGCCGCGCAGCAGCGTCATCGTGGAGTCCTCGAGGTTGACCCCGGTACCGACGAGGGCCTCGGTGACGTCCGCGATGATGCCCGGGCGGTCCGGGCCGATGACGGTGACGGCGAGCTGACTCATGCCCGGCAACCTACCGTCGACCTAAGTAGGCGATCACACCGACTTCGGTATCCGGACAGCCGTCATCGGCCCGGAGAACGCTTACGCACCGCTACATTCGTGTCATGCCCGCGTCCGCGAACCATCGCCGCAGTACGCGCGACTGGATCGTGGACAGCATCGTCTTCGTCATCGCGGTCCTGCTCGGCCTGGTCCTGTTCGACCAGAGTCAGAAGGAAGGGGTCAGCTCCACCCTGCTGGCGGTGGACTTCTGTGCGGGGATGGCGCTGTGCCTGACCCTGTGGTTCCGCAGGCGCTGGCCGGTTCAGCTGGCGCTTATCGCGGCGGTGGTCTCGATCTTCTCCGACACAGCCAGCGCGGCGACGCTGATCCTGATCCTGTCGGTCGCCGTGTACAAGCCGTGGCGAGCCACGCTGCTGGTGTTCGCGGTGAACTCGATCTCCCTGTTCGCCTACATCCAGGTCAAGAACCAGAACGACGACGCCGCGATCGTCATCGCGGCGACGTCGATCTACGTCGCCGTCGCCGGCTGGGGTCTCTACATCCGGTCCCGCCGCCAGTTGCTCCAGACGCTCCGCGACCGGGCCGATCGCGCCGAGACCGTCGCCAAGCTGCAGGCCGAGCAGGGCCAGATGCGTGCCCGGGAAGAGATCGCCCGCGAGATGCACGACGTACTGGGCCACCGTCTCTCGCTTCTGAGCGTGCACGCCGGTGCCCTCGCGTATCGCCCCGACGCGTCCACCGAGGAGGTCGCAGGCGCCGCCGAGATCATCCGGGCCAGTGCTCATCAGGCATTGCAGGACCTCCGCGAGGTGATCGGCGTACTGCGGGCGCCCGTCGGAGAGCTCCCGCAGCCGACGTTCACCGATCTCCCCCAACTGGTCGAAGCGTCCCGTACGGCGGGAGTCCCCATCGACCTCACCCTGGATGCTCCCGGCGCGTTGCCTGACCACGTCGGACGGACGGCGTACCGGATCGTCCAGGAAGGTCTCACCAACGCGATGAAGCACGCGCCAGGTGAGAAGCTGACCATCACCGTGACCGGTGCCCCAGGCAACGGTCTGTCGGTGGAGGTGCGCAACCCCGCGCCGCACCGCAGACGAGGAGATGGGCAGGGTTTGATCGGACTGACCGAACGGGCGGCACTGGTCGAGGGACGGCTCGAGCACGGTCGCACCCCCGATGGCGAGTTCCGCCTCTTCGCCTGGTTACCGTGGCCGGCATGAGTATCCGGGTCCTCATTGTCGACGATGACCCGCTGCTGCGTGCCGGGCTGAAGCTGATGCTCGGCGGCGCTCCCGACATCCGTGTGGTCGGTGAGGCCAGCGACGGCAGCGGTGTACAGGGCCTGATCGATCGGCTGGCTCCGGACGTCGTACTGATGGACATCCGGATGCCAGGCACCGACGGTCTGACCGCGACGGAAGCGGTACGACGCCGCCCGGGTGCGCCCGAGATCGTCATCCTGACCACGTTCGACGCCGACGAGCACGTACTGCGCGCGCTCCGCGCCGGGGCGGCCGGGTTCGTACTCAAGGACACCCCGCCGGCCGAGATCGTCGATTCGGTACGCCGGGTGGCCGGTGGGCAACCGGTGTTGTCACCGGCCGTCACGAAACGCCTGATCACCCGGGTGGCCGCGTCCGGCCAGGACCAGCGCAAGGCCAAGGCGATGGACCGCCTCGCCGACCTGAACGACCGCGAACGCGAGATCGCCGTTGCGGTCGGCGAGGGCAAGTCCAACGCCGAGATCAGCGCGACGCTCTATCTGAGCGTGCCGACCGTGAAGACCCACGTCTCGCGGATCCTGACCAAGCTCGACCTGAACAACCGGGTCCAGATCGCGCTCCTGGTCCACGACGCCGGTCTACTGCACGACTGATCAGGACCGGGTCGCGCGGCGGAACTCCTCGTTGGGCATCTGGAGGCTGCCGAGCGAGATCACCTCGCGGCGGAAGAACAGCGCCAGCGTCCAGTCGAGGACGACGCGGGCCTTCCGGTTGAAGGTGGGGACGCGCGACACGTGGTAGGTCCGGTGCAGGAACCAGGCCGGCCAGCCCTTGACCTTGATACCGTACAGCTGCGCGACGCCCTTGTGCAGGCCGAGGCTCGCGACCGAACCGACGTACTTGTGCTTGTAGTCCTGCGGCGGCTGACCGTCGACCACCCGCAGGATGTTCGCGGCGAGCCGGTTCGCCTGGCGGACCGCGTGCTGCGCGTTCGGTGCGCAGTACGCCCCGGTCTCCGAGGTCAAGTCAGGTACGGCGGCGTTGTCGCCGGCCGACCAGGCGTCGTCCACGCCCTCGATCCGCAGGTTGGGCAGGCACTTGACCCGGCCCTTGTCGTCCAGCGGGAAGTCGGTGCCGGCCAGTGCCGGGTTCGCCTTCACGCCGGCGGTCCAGACGATCGTGTCGGCGTCGAACTCGTCGCCGTCGCTGAGGATCACGTGACCCTTCTCGCAGGACTCCAGCCGGGTCTCCAGCTTGATGTCCATCTTGCGCTTGCGCAGCTGGTCGACCGTGTACTTGCCCAGCTCCGGGCCTACCTCGGGCAGGATCCGCCCGGTCGCCTCGACCAGCACCCAGCGCATGTCCTCGGGCTTGATGTTGTCGTAGTACCGGGTGGCGTAGCGGGCCATGTCCTCCAGCTCCGCGAACGCCTCGACACCGGCGTACCCACCCCCGACGAAGACGAAGGTCAGCGCGGACTTGCGCAGCGCCGGGTCGGGCTGCGACGACGCGACGTCCAGCCGGTCCAGCACCTTGTTGCGCAGCGCGATCGCTTCCTCGACGTTCTTGAACCCGGTCGCCTCCTCGGCCAGTCCGGGGATCGGCAGCGTCCGGGCGATCGAGCCGAGTGCGACCACGACCTGGTCGTAGGCCAGCTCGTACTCCGGTCCCTCCTCGGGCATCACCTTGGCGACCTTGTTCGCGTGGTCGATCCCGGTCACCCGGCCGGTCACCACCCGGCAGCCCTTGAGGGTCTTGCGCAGCGGCACCACCACGTGCCGCGGTTCCACCGAGCCGGCTGCCGCCTCCGGCAGGAACGGCTGGTACGTCATCACCGACCGCGGGTCCACGACCGTGACCCGGATCCGGCCTTTCCTGGCCGCGCGGCGCAGGCCGTACGCGGTGTACATCCCGACGTAACCGCCTCCGACGACGAGGATGTGCGGCACCTGGGCTGTCATGCGGCTCACTCTCCCTGAGTGGTCGTCCGACTTAATGTCTACTTCAGGTTATCGGCTCGTGAAAACTTTCACAAACCCTCTGGGGAGTGATCTCACGCACCGGAACATCCCCCGTCCGAGCGACCTCTCACCCCCTCATGGTGACGCCATCCGGGCCGTACGCCGAGCCCTCACGCCACCCGTCACAGAACCGCAAGAGCTCTGCGTCTGTCAGTACCCGGTGGTGTTCGGCCTTGCCGGGGTGCGGGATGCGTCCTAGCTTCGCAGCAGATGAATCGCGGCAGGGTGGGAGCAGGCATGGATCGCGAAGAGATGGTGCGGATCGACGATGCGATCACCGACGCGATCGGGGCCGGTGATCTCGGTGCCTTCGACACCCTGATGGGGCCGGCGCTGGCGGCGGACTTCCGCGTGGGCATCGGCGAGATCCGCAGCGCCTTCCCCGACTATGCGGGCATCGTGGTGAGCCGGGTGGTCGAGGGCGACCGGATGGCGAGCCATTTCGTCTATCACGGCACGCACCAGGGCGAGTGGCTCGGCGTACCCGCGACCGGTCGGCGGGTGCGGTTCGTCGGGACCAGCATGAATCGGTTCGCGAACGGCGTGATGGTAGAGGCCGACGTCGTTGTGGACATGCTGGAGGTCCTCAAGCAACTAGGTGGGTTCCCGGACGACGAGCCTGCCTAGAACCAGGGCCGACCCGCAGGGATTCGGGGGCGTTCCCGGGTACTTCGGCGTGCGCTGCTCCGGAAGGGTGGCGGGCACGGATTGCTGAACCGGGAGGCTGGGGATGAGGCGCGCACTTCGGGCGTTGGTGGCTGTGACGACTATGTCGGCGATGGTTGCGGTGCCCGCCGCTGCTGTTGCCGCGCCGGCGAAACAGGATCGGGCTGAGCTGCAGAAGCAGCTGGACAACGTTGTGGATGCTGTCGCGGTGGGGGCGGTCGCGGAGGTGCGCGACGGGCACCACGTGTGGCGTGGGAGCAGCGGCGTGGCCGAGCTGGGTAAGACACGGGCGGTTCCGGTCAGCAGCCGGTTCCGGGCCGGGAGCATCACGAAGACGTTCCTGGCGACCGTCGTACTGCAGCTGGTCGATGAGGGGTCATTGCGGCTGGACGACAAGGTCGAGTCGTGGCTGCCTGGCGTCGTACCGGGTGGTGACGGGATCACCGTGCGGCAACTGCTCAACCACACCAGCGGGGTGTTCGACTACCGGCTGACCTTGACGCTGCCGCCGAGTCCGGAGTTCCTGAACTATCGGTGGCGGACCTGGAGCGCGAGCGAGCTGATCCGGCGCGCCGTCGCGCAGCCGTCGCAGGTCGACCCGCCGGGCTCGGCCTTCTCGTACTCGAACACCAACTACACGCTGCTCGGCGAGATCGTCCGCAAGGCGACGGGCCACTCGTATGCCGACGAGATCGAACGCCGGATCATCAAGCCGCTGCGGTTGAGGGATACCGAGATGCCGGGTACGTCGCCCCGGATCCGCGGGCCGCACCCGCACGGCTATCTCCCGGTGCAGCGCAGCGAGAACGACGTGGAGCTCGTCGACTTCACCGAGATGAACCCGTCACTGTTCGGCGCCGGCGGCGAACTGATCTCGACGACAGCCGACCTCAACCGCTTCTTCACCGCACTCCTCGACGGTCAGCTGCTGCCACGCCACCTCTTCGACGAGATGAAGACCGCAGGCACCGAGACCAGGAACTACGGCCTCGGCCTGTCCTGGCGAGACACCACCTGCGGCATCCGCCTCTACGGCAACGACGGCGACGCCCTGTCCTACCAGTCCTGGTCCTTCTCAAGCCGCGACGGCCGCCACCAGGTCACCATCGCCGTCACCCCCACCTTCAAAACCGACCCCGATGCCGCAGTCGACAACTTCCTCAACAAAGCCATCTGCGGCTGACTACGCGGTGCCGCCGTTGTGCAGGTATGCGACCTGGCCGTAGGCACCTTCTGGCGTTCCGGCCACCAGCGACATGATGCGTTTGGTGGCCGACACGACGCGGTCGGAGCGAGTCCCGGCGTCGTGTGCCGCCTTGTCGGTCCAGAGCTGCGTCAACCAGATGGTGTCCGGATCATCGAGGGCCGCATTGACGCTGCACAACTCAAGGCCGGGTATGCCGCCCTCCAGCATGTCCTTGAATCCCTGGACGAGTGCCTCCCGCTGTCCCGGTTGCGCGGTCATCTTCCCGTAAACACTGAACACGTTCGTCCTCCAGGTAAGTTCAGCGGTTGTCGCCGCTGCCGCCTAGCACGGAGCGCTTCTGGCGACTGGCGAGTTTCTCGATGTTCTTCTCGCCGACTTCACTCAGTGGAATGTCGAAGTAATCGGCGAGCACAGCGACGTACCACATGACATCGCCGAGTTCCTTGGTCAGATCCTCGACGTCCACCGTCGACAGGTCGCTGTCGTGGTCACGGATGATCTTCTTGACCTTCTCGGCGATTTCACCAGATTCCCCGACCAAGCCGAGCACGAGATGCAGGAACTCGTTCTTCTTGTCACGGGGAGCAGCCGTACGGAGCGCAGCCTTCTGGTAATCGTCCAAGTCCACGTCGCGAGTGTAGAACTGGTCAGATGTCGGCGATGGTGCGGGCGCGGTCGAGTACGGCGTCGAGCATGGCTTCGGTCAGGCGGCCGGTGAAGGTGTTCTGCTGGCTGGGGTGGAAGCAGCCCAGGACGGTGACCTCGCCCTGAGGGGTTCGTAGCCGGTGTTCTACGCCGTGGCCGAACTTGGGGCGAGGTTTGGGGATGGTGGCGCCGAGGGCGGCCAGGCCGTTGAGGAGGGCGTCGTACCCGAACTTGCCCAAGCAGACGATGGCCTGGGTGGTCGGGAGGACGAACTCGAGCTCCCGGCGGTACCAGGGTGCGCAGTTGTCGCGTTCTTCCGGCGTTGGTTTGTTGGCGGGTGGCGCGCAGCGGACGGCGGCGATCATGCGGGTGCCGATCAGGTGGAGGCCGTCGCCGGCGTGTTCGCTGGTCGCCTGGTTGGCGAGGCCGACTCGGTGAAGCGCGGCGAACAGCCAGTCGCCGGAGCGGTCGCCGGTGAAGACACGACCGGTGCGGTTGCCGCCGTTCGCCGCGGGCGCGAGGCCGACGATCAGGATCCGCGGCTCGGCCACACCCCAACCGGGGATCGGCCGGCCCCAGTACGGCTGGCCGGCAAAGGATTTTCGCTTGCCGATAGCAACTTCTTCCCGCCACTCCACGAGTCGCGGGCAAGCCCGGCACATCGAGACCCGTGCCTCCAACTCCCCCAGGTCCTGCGTCTCGGTCAGTGCGACCACCTCGTCCGCATCCCGCGCAACCGGAGTACGACGTGCGGCGGAATCCTCCGGCCACCCGGTTCCCGGCGGAACCGGGCTGTCGAACAACTCCCCCGTCAACGGGTGCGGAAGCTTCATCCGCACAGGCTAGCCCCCGTCTGAATCCGCCCACGTGGCATGCCTTTCCGGAAAGAAGTCGTCTCCTGGTGACGACTTCTTTCCGGAAACCGAGGACTGCCGAGGTTAGCGAACCAGTTCTTCGAGGAGCGGGTCTGGTGCCGCGTGCTGGGTTCGGCGGTGGGTGGGGATGGCCAGGGCCAGGAGGACGGCGGCTGCGGCGAAGGCGGCCAGGAGGAGGAAGGTGTCGGTGAAGCCTGCTTCGGTGGGGAGGCCGGACGGTTGGGTGTGGCCGGTGATGATGGAGCTGGCCAGGGCCGTTCCGATCGAGCCGCCGATGGTGCGGATGTTGGCGTTCATGCCGGTCGCCGCTCCCGTCTGCTCGCGCGGCGCGTTCTGCACGATCAGGCTCGTCATCGACGCATAGGCCATCCCGAGGCCGATGCCGAACACCGCCGTCCAGAGCGCGACCTGCCAAGGCTCGTCGTGGAGCTCGGCGAACGCGAGCGAGGCCACCAGGATCAGCGCCGATCCCCAGACCACCTGGGACTTCACACCGCAGTACGGCGTGATGGGACCACTGAGGGACCCGGTGACGGCCATCGTGACCAGCATCGGCAGCATCAACAGACCCGCCTGCGTCACGCTCGAGCCGAACCCGAAGCCCGCGGCCTTCGGGATCTGCATGAACTGCGGCACGAACGCGTACACCGCGAACATCGCCGCACCGAACAGCAGCGCGACCAGGTTGGTCGTCCAGACCGCCGGCAGCCGCATCATCCGCATGTCGATCAGCGGGTTCCGCGACCGAAGCTCAACGGTGATCCAGCCGGCCAGCAGTACGACGGCAGCCGCGAACAGCACGATCGTCCGCGCCGAACCCCAGCCCCACGACCGCCCAGCACTCAACGGCAGCAGGAGAGCGATCAGCCAACCGGACAGGAACGCGGCCGCCAGCCAATCGATCCGACCGGGCACACGAACAGGCGACTCGGGGAGATAGCGGCGTACAAGCACCGACGCGAGGGCGATCACGATCAGCGGGATCCAGAACAGCCAGCGCCAACCGAGCGCCTCCACGATCGGGCCGGCCAGCACGATTCCGAGTCCGCCGCCGGCCGCGATGATCGCGGAGACCACTCCGACCACTGACGGCACGCGCTCGCTCGGGAACTCGTCCCGGATGATGCCGAACGACAGCGGGAACACCGCGCCGCCGACGCCCTGGATGACCCGGGCCGCGATCAGTACGCCGATGTTCGGAGCGAGCGCGGCGATCAGACAGCCGACCGCCAGCGCGATCAGCGCGCCGAGCAGAGTGCGCTCTTTGCCGGTCATGTCGCCGATCCGGCCGAGCAGCGGCGTCGCGACGGAGACGGACAGCAGGAGCGCGGTGAAGACCCAGGTGACCGTGCTCGGGGTGGTGTGCAGGTCGTGCTGGATGACGGGCAGTGCCGGGCTCACCAGCGACTGCAGCATCGAGAAAGCGGCCACGACCGACGCCAGCACCGCCAGCGTCACTCGCGGTGAGGACATATTTCCGGGCATGCAGAAGTCCTTCGAAAGGGTGTGAGCGCGCCGCACCCGCGGCGCGGGAATTCCCCGGCCTGGTAAAGTCGAGGTATGCCTCCACTATAGCGGAGGGATGCCTCCGCTTGCAACGCGGATGGCACACGATGGATAGGGTGATCGGATGGTGAGTGAGACCAGGCCGGCCCTGCGGGTCGACGTACGACGGCCGCAGCGGGCCGACGCGCGACGGAACTTCGACGCGCTGCTCGCCGCCGCCCGGGACGCGTTCTCCACCAAGGGCACCGAAGCGTCGCTGGAGGACATCGCGCGGCAGGCCGGTGTCGGGATCGGCACGCTGTACCGCAACTTTCCGACCCGCCAGGATCTGGTGCGGGCGGTGTACCTGGGCGAGATCGAAGAGTTGTGCCTCGCCGCCGAGGACGCCGCCGACCTCCCGCCGTGGGAGGCGCTGTTCACCTGGCTGCGCCGGTTCGTCGCTTACGCCGCGACCAAGCGCGCGATCTACGAGTCACTGAATCGGGAGGCTGCCGAGTTCAGCGAGGCGCGGGAGGCGATGTACGCCGCCGGGACGCCGCTGTTCGAGCGCGCCCAGGAGGCCGGCGAAGCGCGCAAAGACGTGTCCTTCGACGACATGCTCCGGATGGTCAGCGGCCTGACCGCCGCGGGATTCGTCGACGACGAGCAGCGCGAACGCGTGCTCCGGATCGCGCTCGACGGCGTCCGCGCCCGCGCGGCCGACTAACCGATCGAGAGGGCGACGCCGTCGAGGATGTCGTGCTCGGAGACGATCACCTCGCCGACGGCCATCCGGTCGTACAGGCGCTGCAGGATGAGCGCGCCGGCGCCGATCACGTCCACCCGCCCCGGGTGGATCACGGGGACGCTGCTCCGCTCGGCCCGTGTCGACCGCATCAGCCAGTGCGTCGTCTCGCGCAGCAGTGAACCCGGGATCCGCGAGTGATGGATCCGCTCGGCGTCGTACTCGGTCAGCTTGGATGCGACCGCGGCGACGGTGGTGACCGTGCCGGCGGTCCCGATCAGGGCGCGTGCCGCAGTGATCGGGACAGTGGTCGAGGCCAGGAGGGCGTCGACGTCTTTCGTGGCGGCGGCCAGTTCGGCGGCTGTCGCGGGGTCGGAGGCGAGGTGCCGCTCGGTCATCCGGACCGAGCCCATGTCGAGCGACTCGGCGGCGATCACGCCGTTCGCGTCGCCCAGGACGAGCTCCGTGGATCCGCCGCCGATGTCCGCGACGAGGTACGGCCCGGGTACGGCGAGAGCAGTCAGACCACCGGTCGCTCCGCGGAAGCTGAGCTCGGCCTCCTCGGCACCTGAGATAATCTCCGGCTCGACGCCGAAGCGTTCCGCGATCCCGGCGAAGAACTTGTCCCGGTTGCTCACATCCCGCGCAGCCGACGTCGCCACGAACCGCGTCCGCGTCGCTCCGGCTGCTCGAATCACAGCGGCGTATTCGTCGGATGCCTTGAACACCCGCTCCAAGGCCTCCGGCGCGAACGCCCCGGTCGCATCCACACCCTGCCCGAGCCGCACGATCGTCATCCGACGATCGATCTGCTTCAGCTCACCATCCACCACATCCGCAATCAGCAGACGGAGAGAGTTGGTCCCGCAGTCAACCGCGGCGACCCGGTCACACACAGGGACCTCGGCGGCCCCAGTCGTCCAGGGCGGCGAGGGCCTCGTCGCCGAGGGGGTTCACACCGGGGCCGGCTGCCAGGGAGTGGCCGACGAGAACGTGGAGGCATTTGACGCGCGTCGGCATGCCGCCGGCGGTGATGCCGGCGATCTCCTCGACATGCTCGATGGACTCGCGATGGGCGAGGTAGGACTCATGAGCCGCCTGGTACTTCGCCGCCAGGTCCGCGTCGGTGCCGAGCCGGTCGGTCATTTCCTTCATCATGCCCTCGGCCTCGAGCGTGCCGATCGCCGATGCCAGTCGCGGGCAGGTGACGTAGTACGTGGTCGGGAACGGCGTACCGTCCGGCAGCCGTGGCTCTGTCTCAACGACGTCGGGCAGGCCGCAACTGCAGCGGTGGGCGATCGAGCGGATGCCACGGGCGGTCCGGCCCAACTGCTTGCTGACCGCTTCGGTGTCCTCGGGGCTGACGCTCACCGGGTCGCCTTGGGAGAGGGTGTGATGATCGGCTTCGGGGTGGGTTTGGCCGGGATGGCGGACGGCGGCGCGGGGGGTTCACCGGCGCCTTCGACACTCCCCCAGAGCTTTGTGTACCAGGTCGGCTTCTGCGCGTCCGCCGTACCGTCCGACGGCGTGTTGGGCTCCGGCGGCGCACCGACCGGCTTCCCGTCCGCGCCGATCACCCGGTAGCCGACCTCGCCCGGCATCACCCAGCCGAGCCGCTGCCGCGCCTGCGCCTTCACGTAGGCGTCGTCGTTCCAGCGGGCGATCTCGTCGTTCAGCTCGCCGACCCGCTTCTCCCGGTCCCGGATCTCCTGCTGCAGCGCGGTGATCTGCTGGTGCTGGTCGAACCACACCCGCAGGCTCTGCGCGTACGACACGATCAGCGCACCCAGCACCAGCAGTACGACGGCCGCCCGCCCGGTCAGGTTGCGGGAACCCCGGGTCCGGGCCGGTCCGGCGGCCGTTCCCGTCGTACGACGTTTGGGCTGGTCGCCCCGCCGGGCCGGTGGACGCGACTGGGTACGGCTCGACGGACGCGAGCCGGGTCGTGCACCGGATTCCCGACGGGACGGCATGCTGTCTCGACTCCTCCTGGGTCAGCCCTGGTACCGCGGGAAGGCGGAGCGACCGGCGTACGCCGCGGCGTCGTCCAGCTCCTCCTCGATCCGCAGCAGCTGGTTGTACTTCGCGGTGCGGTCGGACCGAGCCGGGGCACCGGACTTGATCTGGCCACAGTTCGTTGCGACCGCGAGGTCGGCGATCGTGGTGTCCTCGGTCTCGCCGGAGCGGTGGCTCATCATGCAGGTGAAGCCGCTGCGGTGGGCCAGGTCGACCGCGTCCAGGGTCTCGGTCAGCGAACCGATCTGGTTCACCTTGACCAGCAGGCTGTTCGCCGCCTTCTCCGTGATACCGCGCTGCAGCCGCTCAACGTTGGTGACGAACAGGTCGTCGCCGACCAGCTGGGTCTTGGTGCCGAGCTCGGTGGTGATGGCCTTCCAGCCGTCCCAGTCCTCCTCGTTCAGCGGGTCCTCGATCGACACGATCGGGTACGACGCGACCAGGTCGGCGTAGTACGCGATCATCTCGTCGGCCGACTTCTTGCCACCCTCGAACGCGTACACGCCGTCGGTGTGGAACTCGCTCGCGGCCACGTCCATTGCCAGCGCGATGTCCTTGCCCGCCTGTAGGCCGGCCTTCTCGATCGCGACCAGGATCAGGTCCAGCGCGTCGCGGTTGCTCGGTAGGTTCGGCGCGAAGCCGCCCTCGTCGCCGAGGCCGGTGGACAGGCCGCGCTCCTTCAGCACCGCCTTCAGCGCGTGGTAGACGGTCGCGCCCTGCATCAGCGCCTCGCCGTAGGTGGCCGCGCCGATCGGGGCGATCATGAACTCCTGGACGTCGACGTTGCTGTCCGCGTGCGCGCCGCCGTTCAGGATGTTCATCATCGGCACCGGCAGGACGTGCGCGTTCGGGCCGCCGACGTAGCGGAACAGCGGCAGGCCGGCGCTGTCCGCGGCCGCCTTGGCCACCGCGAGGCTGACGCCGAGGATGGCGTTCGCGCCCAGCTTGGCCTTGTTCGGGGTGCCGTCGAGGTCCAGCAGCGCGTGGTCGATCAGCCGCTGCTCGTGGACGTCGTACCCGACGATCTCCTTGTCGATGTCCTCCAGGATGGCCGTGACGGCCTTCAGGACGCCCTTGCCGCCGTACCGGGCCTTGTCGCCGTCACGCAGTTCGACGGCCTCGAACTGGCCGGTGGACGCGCCCGACGGGACGGCCGCCCGGGCGACTGTGTCGTCGTCGAGCAGAACCTCGACCTCGACAGTGGGGTTGCCGCGCGAGTCGAGGATCTCGCGGGCGCCGACGGCCTCGATGGTGGCCACATTGACTCCCAAGTTCTCGATGACGAATCGGTCCCGAGCCTAGCCGTCAGACCACCGAGCCCGGTGGACCGCGTCGACCCTAACGATCGCATCCGGCGGTACCTCCCGCGTCAATAACACTCCGTTGGGCGCCCGATAGACCGCCAGATTGCCTGGATCCACGCCCAGCAAGACATCCACGGCCGATCGCCGTCCGACCTGGCTGTCCTTGGACGGCGCGAGATGGACGTGCGTACGTCGCCCCGGCTTGAGGCCCTCGCGCTGGATCGCGGGCAGTGCCTGGCGATTGGTCCCGTGCCAGAGCAGGTGGCCGGGGTGCACCCGTACCCAACTGTTCTCCAAGGCTTCACGTGTCACCGGCATCCCTGCGCGTGAGTGCCCCTGACACGCCCGGATCCGGTCTCCGTCGACCTGCAACCGCTGTTTGTCGTTGTCCCGGACTGCGGCGTCCAGCCGCTCGCGGGTCAAGTGCAGCAGTTCGAGTACGTCGCTGATCGCCACCCAGCCGTCCGCACTCATCGTGAGGCCGCGCTCACCCGCCGTGTGCCTGAGCAGCCGCGAGACCGTCCGGCTGTCCCTGCTCACGACAGCATCCGCTTCAGTTCGTCCACCCTCTCGCTCCGGTCGGGTCGCGTGACGACGTAGTACCGCACCGGTGGCAGATCCTTGACCGGGATCCTCCGGACGGCACCCGTCGTACGGACCGAACCGTTGACGACGGCCGGTCCTATCCCGAGACGCACGAAGTGGACCAGCAGTTCCCACCCTTCTGCCTCGACCGCCACGGACCACCGCAACCCCTGGTCCAGCATGCTCCGCTCCAACTGCTGCCGATGGGGCCGATCTTTCGGCGGTACGACGAGCGCCTCGTCCTGCAGGTCCTTCAACCGGACGCTCCTCCGGCCGGCCAGGCGGTGGTCGGACCGGGTGATCAGGGTCTGTGGGAACTGCTGGAGCAGGTCGCAGTCGAGGTCATCGGGCGGGATCGTGAGCGCGGTGACTCCCACATCGGCGGACCCCTCCCGCACCGCAGCCAAGGTGGCGGCCGCATCGCCGGTGCGCAGTTGCAGCTCGTGGCCTTTGGCAAGGATCCGCCGGATCGGATCGCCGAGCAGGTAGAGGTACGCGCCTGAGCCGGCCATCAGCACGAGTGGGCGCGGAGGTAGGGCGTCGAGCGTCCGCAGGAAGTCGGCGGCCCGGTCGTTCGCCTCGTTCGCGAACGCG
Organism: Kribbella sp. NPDC050281; assembly: GCF_040655855.1. NCBI lineage: Bacteria > Bacillati > Actinomycetota > Actinomycetes > Propionibacteriales > Kribbellaceae > Kribbella > Kribbella sp. NPDC050281. The sequence goes on from NZ_JBFAKS010000006.1 coordinate 181,042, forward strand.
GCCAGCCGCTCTCCGGTGTCCGTCAGGTGCAACTGCCGTCCTTGCTTGACGTACAGGGATTTTCCGAGGCGCTGCTCGAGTTTGCGGATGCGGGTGTGGAGCGCCGGCTGGCTGACGTGCAGCTCTTCCGCTGCGCGGGTGAAGTTGCGGTGTCGCGCGAACACCGCGAACGCTGCGAGATCCTCCGCCACCAGAGTCATTGACAAGAACTATAGCTGCTGTGCCGATTGCTAGTTCTGTTGAAGTGCTGCGATGGGCGAGCCTTGAGGCATGAAGAGATTGGGGATTGATATCGGACGGGTGATCATCGATGGATCGTCGGGGTCCGGGGACACATCGTTCTTCTCCGGCGACACCGCGGCGATGCTGCGGACGCCCGCCGTACCGGGTGCGTTCGAGGCGATCGCACGGCTGGTGCCGCTGTTCGACGAGGCCTGGCTGGTCTCGAAGTGCGGGCCGCGGGTGCAGCAGCGGTCGCTGGAATGGTTGCGTCATCACCGCTTCTTCGAGCGGACCGGGATTGCCGACGGCAACGTTCGCTTCTGCCTGCGCCGACCACAGAAGGCGATCCACTGCGCCGACCTCGCCATCACCCACTTCGTCGACGACAAGCGTGACGTGATCGCGGCCATCAAGCCCGTGGTGGCTCACCGCTATCTGTTCAAGAACTGGGTTGCGACCGAGACGGCGATCCGGCGAGACCTAGCCGGCGTCTGAGCTCCTGCGATCGATGGCCAGGTGGCGGAGCTCGGTCGCGTCCTCCATCAGGCAGTCCCGGATCTGTGGCGGCAGGAGATCCACGCCGCCCAGGTCGGCGCGGCGAACCCAGCGGAAACTGTGCGCGAGCTCCACGGTGTCCTGCGGCGCGTCTGCCGAGAGGCCGTCGGGCCAGGCGAACTCGTAGTAGAAGCAGACCTCCTGATGCAGCGTGCCGTTCAGGGTCAGCATGTCCTCGGTGACCAGTCGGAGCTCACCGACGGTCAGCTCGAGCTGCATCTCCTCGCGGAGTTCACGGACCGCCGCGGCCGCCGCAGTCTCGCCGTACGCGACCTTCCCACCGGGCAGGAACCAGCCGTCCAGGTCATCGACTGCGCACAACAGGATCCGGTCGCGATTCCGCACGATCGCCCCGGCCCGCAGCTTGAAGTTGCCGTCCGGACCCACGCAAGCGATGTCCTCCGGCTGCCCTGCCCAGCCAACCTCGTGTTCCACAGTCAGTGCTCCTCGGAGGCGAAGGCGCGGCGGGCGTCGGCGAGACCCTTGCGGTTCTCGGCTGGCTCGGCGATGCCGGTACGGACGTCGGTCGAACACCGCCAGGCGAAGTACCCGGCCTGGACGGCCCATCGGAGCCGGAGGAACGCTGTGAGGCCGGTCTCGACCTCGTCGGCAGACTCCGGCCGCTGCTCGAGATACGCGGGTACGACGTGGTCCGGGGTACCGGAGTACATGACCGCCGACGCCACGTCGTACAGCACTGGCCCATGCATCGCGCCACCCCAGTCGATCAACGCGACCTCACCATCGGGCTGCCGCAGGAACGCCTCAGCCGCCGGATCCCCGTGCAACCCGGCCCAGGACAGGCCGTCGAGCGCCTGCACACCCTCAATCGCGCCCTGAACCGCCGGCCGGATCCACGCTTCCAAATCCAAGTACTCATCGAACTGCGTCAGCAGGTGAAGCCAATCCACCAACTCCCCAGGCGGCGTCGCCGACACACCATGCACCCGCCCGAGCAACTCGCCGACCGCACGCTGATCCTCAACACTCCCCGCCAGCGGCCGGCCGTCAACAAACTCCAGCACCCCCACCAGCCGGTCCCCCACGCGCTCGGCCACCCGGCCCGCCTGACTAGCCACTGGCCGCCCAGTCACCACTCCCGCATCCCCAAGCCGCGCCGCCAACTCCAGCCCAGGCACGAACGCGCCATCCCCCACGTCCACGGACTTCACCACCACCCGCCAGCCGTCCGCAGCAGCCAGCCACACAGCGGAGTTCATCCCGCCGGTCAGTTCCTCCACCTGTGTGGGCTTGAGATCCCACCGCTCCAGCAACACCCCGGCGACATCCACCGGCCCACCCTGTCAGCCCACGCACTGGGCCGCACCGGGTTTTCAGTCGGTGGATTCGGCCGCGCGGATCTCGCCGGCCAGGTCGTGAGCGGTGCCGCGCAGTGCCTGTTCCGCGTCGATCCCCAGGCTGCGAGCTTCACGGACTAGCTCCAGAAGCTCTTGTCCGATGCGATCCGCCTCATCAGCGGGCTCAGCCGTCGTCACGTCCGGAAGGACCTTGGCGGCGCGGCCGAGGATTTTGTCGGCCAGGGCCAGGGCCGGGAGGGCGAGTGGGATTCCTTCCAGGACGGAGGAGCGCTGCTTCTCTGCGGCTTTGATGGTTTCCCAGTTGGCCTCGACAGCGGCGGCGTCGGCCGCGTCCACCGTGCCGAAGACGTGGGGGTGCCGGCGGACGAGTTTCTCGACGATGTCCCCGGAGACGTCGTCGATCGAGAATCCGTCGTCGGAACTGTCTTCCTCGGCGATGCGGGAGTGGAAGGCTACCTGTAGCAACAGGTCGCCCAGTTCTTCGCGGAGGTGGGGGCGGTTGCCGGTGTCGATGGCTTCGAGGGTTTCGTAGGTTTCCTCGAGGAGGTACTTCGCCAAGGTCTCGTGGGTTTGCTCCTGGTCCCACGGGCAGTTGCGGCGGAGGCGGTCCATGACGCGGACGAGGTCGATGAGTCGCGCGCCGGGTACGTCGTACGAGCCGTGCAGGATCTCCACGTCGTACGGCGGCCGCGGCTCCCGGCTGACCTGGTCGGCTACCACGCGGAGCAGCCCGGGTTCGCCGTCCTCACCGACGAGCCAGGCGACCTGACGGCCTGAGGCGGCCGCGGCTGACAGCCAGGTCCAGGCCTCGGTGAACCCGCTTTCGACCTGGGTGACGACCAGTCCGGAGCCGACCACTGCCTGGACATCAGGGCGTGACGGACCACCCGAGGCGCCGATCTCGTCGGCGTCGCCCAGCACCTGCCAGGCGGCACGAGTCAGCAGGCCCGGCGCCACCCGAGGGCTGGTGAGGACCACCTTGATCCCACCAGTGCTCATGCGGGAGCCTCAGCCCTGGCCCTGCTGCTGTTGCTGCTGCTGTTCCTGGGCCTGGCGCTTGGCCTTGGCCTGGTCGGACTCCTCGGACAGCGAGCCGGAGACCTTGCCGTCGATGGCGCCGTCGGTCCACTGGCCGAACCGCGGCGCGATGCTGACGTCGATGTTCTTCGACGCGTCCTTGACGACCGCGATGCCGTTCTGCTGCTTCTGCTGCGCCTGCGGGTCGTTCACGCCGGAGCCGCCGCCGAGCTTGATGGTCGCGACCGCCGCCTCCGCGACACCGTTCAGGAAGTCGCGCGACACCGGATTCGCCTGGAACTTCTGGAACGCCGCCTCGTCGCCGACCACGAGCTTCGCGGCCTCGGCGGTCTCCGCGTCGCTGACCGAGATCGACTTCTCTTCGCTGACCTTGGACACCAGCACCGAGTTGACCATCTCGCTCAGCGTGACACCGGCAGTGAAGTCCTGACCGAGAGCATTGGTGACCGCGCGCGAGGTCTCGTCGACGTCGCCGATGCTGATCTCGGTCCCGCCGACCACGGCCGCCGCGCCCGGGTGCGTTCCCGCCGCGCAGCCGCCGGCCAGCAGCACCATGGCCGCTGCCACACCGATCGCCCCAAGCCGTCGAGATGTGCTCACCGAATCTCCTCGTGTCTTCCGTCCAGGTTCACGCCGGCACCCCGATCGGTTCGGCGATCACGTCATCGATCAACCGGGTGCACCACTGCAGCAACTCCTGGTCACGGAGCGGCTGACCGGCGACCGGCCGGGTGGCAGGTCTCGGCACCAGGATCGTACGCAGTTGCGGCTTCACCAGACTCTTCGGGTACAGCCTGTTCAGCCGCAGCACCTTCGAATCGGGCAGCTCGACGGGTCCGAACCGGATCAGATTCCCCTGCAGGGTGACGTCGTGCAGCCCCGCCCGGCGGGCATGGTTGCGGAACTTCGCCACCTCGACCAGGTTCAGCACCGGCTGCGGGATGTCGCCGTACCGGTCGTGCAACTCCTCGACCAGCTCGGCGATGCCCTCGTCGTCGCGGACCGCGGCCAGCCGCTGGTACATCTCCAGGCGCAGCCGCTGCGACGGGATGTAGTCGTGCGGCAGATGCGCGTCGATCGGCAGCTCGATCTTGACCTCGGGCTCCTCGACCTGGGTGTCGCCGCGGTACTCCGCGACCGCCTCGCCGACCAGCCGGACGTAGAGATCGAAGCCGACGTCGGCGATGTGCCCGGACTGCTCGCCGCCGAGCAGGTTGCCGGCGCCGCGGATCTCCAGGTCCTTCATCGCGACCGCCATCCCACCGCCCAGATCGGCGTGCTGCGCGATCGTGGCCAGCCGGTCGTGCGCGGTCTCGGTCAGCGGCTTCTCCGGCGGGAAGAAGAAGTACGCGTAGGCGCGTTCCCGGCCACGGCCGACCCGGCCGCGGAGCTGGTGCAGCTGGGACAGGCCGAGCAGATCGGACCGCTCCACGATCATCGTGTTCGCGTTCGAGATGTCGATCCCGGACTCGACGATCGTCGTACAGACGATCACGTCGGACTGCTTCTCCCAGAAGCCCTGGATCACGTTCTCGAGCGTGTGCTCGTTCATCTGGCCGTGGGCCACCGAAACCCGGGCCTCAGGGACCAGCTGGCGGATCCGGGCGGCCGCCTTCTCGATCGTGTTGACCCGGTTGTGGACGACGAAGACCTGGCCCTCGCGGAGCAGCTCGCGCCGGATCGCGGCGGTCACCTGGCCCTCTTCGTACGCGCCGACGAAGGTCAGCACCGGGTGCCGCTCCTCCGGCGGCGTCGCGATCGTGGACATCTCGCGGATACCGGTGATCGACATCTCCAGGGTCCGCGGGATCGGCGTCGCGGACATCGTCAGTACGTCGACCGCGGTCCGCAGCCGCTTCAGCTGTTCCTTGTGCTCGACGCCGAAGCGCTGCTCCTCGTCGACGACGACGAGCCCGAGGTCCTTGAACTGCACCTCGCCGGACAGCAGCCGGTGTGTACCGATCACGACGTCGATGGTCCCGTCGGCCAGCCCGTCGATCGCGGCCTTGGCCTCCTTGTCGGTCTGGAACCGCGACAGCGGCGCCACATTGACCGGGAAGGCGGCGTACCGCTCGGCGAAAGTCGCATAGTGTTGCTGCACCAGCAGCGTCGTCGGAACCAATATGGCGACCTGCTTGCCGTCCTGCACCGCCTTGAAGGCAGCGCGTACGGCGATCTCGGTCTTGCCGTAACCGACGTCGCCACACACGATCCGGTCCATCGGCGTGATGCGTTCCATGTCGTGCTTCACGTCGTCGATCGTGGCCAGCTGATCCGGCGTCTCCACGAACGGGAACGCGTCCTCGAGCTCGCGCTGCCACGGGGTGTCCTTGGCGAACGCGTGGCCCTTGGTCGCCTGGCGGGCGGCGTACAGCTTGATCAGCTCGCCGGCGATCTGCCGGACCGCCTTGCGCGCACGGCCCTTGCGCTTGGCCCAGTCGCCGCCGCCCATCTTGTCCAGCGACGGCTGCTCGCCGCCGACGTACCGGGTGACCTGGTCGAGCTGGTCGGTCGGCACGTACAGCCGGTCGCCGGGCTGGCCGCGCTTGCTCGGCGCGAACTCGATCACGACGTACTCGCGGGTGGCCCGCTGGGCACCGGTGCCGACGGTCCGCTGCATCATCTCGACGTACCGGCCGACGCCGTGCTGCTCGTGCACGACATAGTCGCCGGGCTGCAGCTCCAGCGGATCGATCGTCTTCTTCCGGCGCGAAGGCATCCGTTGCTGCGAACGCCGTTCGGCCGCCGAGCGCTGACCGGCCAGGTCGTTCTCGGTGAGTACGGCGAACTTGATGCCCTCGGCGATGAATCCGTGGTCCAGCTGGCCCTGCGAGATCAGGACGACGCCCGGCGCCGGGATCTCGTCGATGCCCTCGACCGCGCGAGCCGGCAGCTCGGCCTCGGAGAAGACCTCGGCCAGGCGCTGCGCGGGGCCGTGGCCCTCGGTGACGCAGACGACGCGCCAGCCGTCGCGCAACCAGCCACGGACGTCCTCGACCGCGGCCGCCGTCTCACCGCGGTACGGGTCGACCTCGTGCGCCGCGATCACCCGGCTCCGGACCGCGCCGGCGTTCGGGTCGATGTCGAACGAGATCCGCTCGCCCATCGAGTCGCGCAGCTCCGGCGCGTCGGTCGGGGCCGCTGCGAACGGCGACAGGCTCCACCAGGCCAGGCCCTTGCCCAGCGCGTGCTCCCGGACGTCGCCGAGCGCCATGTACGCCGCCGCGCCCAGGTCGATCGGGGCCTCGCCACCGCCGGCAGCGGCCGCCCACGACGCCTCCAAGAACTCCTGGCTGGTCGCGACCAGGTCGTGCGCCCGAGCCCGCACGCGCTCCGGGTCGCTGACCACGACGTGCGTCCCGGCCGGCATCAGGTCGACCAGCAACTCCATGTCGTCGACCAGTACGGGCGCCAGTGACTCCATGCCCTCGACGGCATGCCCTTCGGCCAGCTTCTCGAACAGCTCGGCCAGCTCCGGGTGCTCCTTCGCCAGTACGGCGGCCCGGGCGCGGACCTCGTCGGTCAGCAGCAACTCACGGCACGGAGGAGCCCACAGGCCGTGCTCGGCGATCTCCAGCGACCGCTGGTCGGCGACCGCGAAGTACCGGATCTCCTCGATGTCGTCGCCGAAGAAGTCGACCCGCAGCGGGTGCTCCTCCGTCGGCGGGAAGACGTCGATGATGCCGCCGCGGACCGCGAACTCGCCACGCCGCTCGACCAGGTCCACCCGGTGGTACGCCGCCCCGGCCAGCTGCTCGACGACATCCTCGAGCTCGACCGAGTCGCCGACGTGCAACTGCACCGGCTTCAGGTCGGCCAGACCGGCCACCTGCGGCTGCAGCACCGACCGCACCGGCGCGACCAGGATCTTGATCGGCCCGGTCGTCTCGTCCGACGGGTCCGGGTGCGCCAGCCGGCGCAGAACGGCCAGCCGACGGCCGACCGTGTCCGACCGGGGCGAGAGCCGTTCGTGCGGGAGGGTCTCCCAGGCCGGGTAGTAGGCGACCGTGCCGGGCTCGACCAGGCACTGCAGTGCCTCGGTGAGCTCTTCCGCCTCGCGGAACGTCGCGGTGACCGCGAGCACCGGGCGATCGGCGCCCTTCTGCTCGGATGCGATCGCGGCCAGCAGGACCGGGCGGATCGGCCCCGGTGCGCTCAGGTCAAGAGTCGTGACGCCGTCCGGCTGGGTGGAACTCCGGGCATCACGAACGGCCTGGGCCACCACCGGATCGGTGATCAGGGTGTCAACCAGACCGCTCAGCTTCACGAGTTGTACTTCCCTTGAGTGACATCGAGGCCGTCGGTGAGCAGCGACTCGACCGCGTCCGCGGTCCGGTCGACCGCGAAGGGGAGGTCCTTGCGTTCGGTCGAGGAGAACTCGTTCAGGACGAAGTCGGCGGGGTTCTGCCGGCCCGGCGGACGACCCACACCGAACCGGACTCGATAGTACTCACCGGTGCCAAGCGATTTCCGGATCGACTTCAGCCCGTTGTGCCCGTTGTCCCCGCCGCCGAACTTGCAGCGCAGTACGCCGAAGTCGATGTCCAGCTCGTCGTGGACCACGACCAGGTTGGCGGGCTCGACCTTGAAGAACTTCAGCAGCCCGGACACCGGCCCACCGGACTCGTTCATGTACGAGCGGGGCCTGGCCAGCACTGTCCGGATCCCGCTGATCCGGGTCTCGATCACCTCGGACTTGACCTGCTTGTGCTGCTTCCACTTGCCGCCGGTCCGGGCGGCCAGCTCATCGGCCACCAGATGACCGATGTTGTGCCGGGTGCGCGCATAGGAAGGGCCGGGATTCCCCAGTCCGACGACCAACCACACGTCGTCCGCCACGGATCCCGGCCCTCCTGATGTCGCTGTGTGCTGTGCTGGAGATTACTCCGCGGCAGCGGCGACCGGCTCTTCGGCCGGGGCCTCCGGCTCGTCCCGCTCGATGCCGGCCTCGGCCTCGGCGTCGGCCAGCTCGGCGTCGACCTGCTCGGCGGTCTGCGCCTGGGTGATGTTCACGATCAGGGTGTCGGGCTCGATCGCCAGCGTCGTACCGGCCGGCAGCGGCAGGTCGGAGGCGTGGATCTGGGCGCCGACGTCGAGGCCCTCGATCGAGACGGTGACCCCGTCGGGGATGTGGGTCGCCTCGGCCTCGACCAGCACGCTCGGCTGCTCCAGCACGACCAGCGTGTCGCTGACGGCCTCGCCCTCGAGGTGGACGGCGATGTCGACCTGGACCTTCTCACCGCGCCGGACCATGACCAGGTCGACGTGCTCGATGAAGCCCTTGATCGGGTCGCGCTGAACCTGCTTCGGCAGCGCCAGGTGGCTCTCGCCACCGGCGACCTCGATCAGCAGCAGGGCGTTGGCGGTCTTCAGGGCCAGCATGGTGTCGTGACCGGGCAGCGTGATGTGCACCGGGTCACTGCCGTGGCCGTACAGGACGGCGGGAACCTTGTTGTCCCGGCGGATTCGGCGGGCAGCACCCTTGCCGAACTCCGTGCGCGCTTCGGCTTGGATCTTGACCTCGGCCACGAGATGAACTCCTCAGATGCGTTGCGGTGATCAGTTGACTAGGTGGAACTCGGCTGCGGCCTCAGCGGGCGCTTTGTGACCCCGGAGAAGGCGTCAGGCAACGAACCACCGCGTCGATCACGGAGCCGCGCCCAACAGTTCTCGGGGGGCGTCCCTCGCCGAGGCAACCAAAACAGTCTACCCACCACTCCGCCCAGACGGGAAATCCGTTCCCCCAGGCACTTTGCTCCCGCTCCGCCACCACTCCCCGTGACCCTTTTCCGAACGCTCAGGTGAGCTTGGTCCAGACCTGACGGAGCGCTCGGGCCGCATCGCCTTCGAGGCCGGCGGCGTCCAGCGTGGCAGCGAGTTCGTCGAACTCCGGTCCCCAGCGCCAGGCGACGCTCCGCAACTGCTCCGGCAGCCCGGGATCCTTCAGTGATCCCGCGTCCGCGCGGACCTGCTGCGCAGTCAACGCCTCCGTGACACCGTGCTTCTCGGCCAACTGGAAGGCCAGCACCGCGAGCGCCGCCTTGCCCTTGTTGTAGAGGGCGTACGACGACTTGGCCGCGCTGGCCGCGCCCGGCTCCGCACCGACCACCATCGCGCTGACCGCAGTGCCGGCCCACAGCCCGGCCGCTTGATCAGCAGCAGCACCGGACAGCATCAGATGTGTCGGACTCGGTCCACCGGTCGGCGGTGGGCCAACCACACCGGCGTCCACGAACGTCGCCTCCGGTACGGCGGACTGCGCCTCACGCAGTGACATCGGGGACAGCGGGTTCGCCTCGATGTACAGGCCGCCGAAGCCCGCGCTGCCGACCTGCTTGGCGATGTCCACCGCGCCTTGAGGAGCGCACGAGCACAGCACCGCTTCGGCCTCACGCACCGCATCGGCGAACGGCGTACCGATCAGGCCGGCCTCCGCGGCGCGCGCAGCGGAGGCCTCGCTCCGTCCCTCCGGCACCCAGTGCACCTCGTGCCCGGCGGCGACCAGTTGGGCCGCGAGCTTCGAGCCCATCGCACCGGGATGGAAGACAGCGATTCGCATGGGCCAGTCCTCTGGGAGAGCGGTCAGTGCCCACCAAGATAGGCCAGTACGGCGAGCACCCGGCGGTGCTGTTCGTCGTTCGTGATCAGCCCGAGCTTCGCCATGATGCTGCCGATGTGCGTCTCGACGGTCCGCTCGGTCAGGAACAGGCGGCGACCGATACCGACGTTGGTGCACCCCTCGGCCATCAACGCGAGCACCTCACGCTCACGCGGGGTCAACGGCGCCAGCCGATCGTCGGCGCGCTGGCGCCCGATCAACCGGGCAACCACCTCGGGGTCGAGCGCCGATCCGCCTGACGCGACCCGATCCAGCGCGTCGAGGAACTGGTCCACCGCGAGCACACGGTCCTTCAGCAGGTAGCCGAAGCGGCCCGTCGCGACGAGCTCGACCGAGTGCCGGGTCTCGACATGCTGGGACAGCAGGACGATGCCCAGCTCGGGGTTCTGCATCCGGAGCCGGCGGGCGGCGCGGGCGCCGTCGTCGGTGTGGTCCGGCGGCATCCGGATGTCGATCACCGCGAGGTCCGGCGTCGTCTCGGCGACTGTGGTCAGCAGACTGGGCGCGTCCACGGCCAGACCGGCGATCTCGTGCCCGGCGTCGGCCAGCAACCGTGCCAGCCCCTCGCGGAACAACGCCGAGTCCTCCCCGATCACGATCCGCATGGCAGCACCGCTTCAACCGTCGTGCCGCTGCCGACCGGACTCCGCAGCTCCAGCGACCCACCCACGGCCGCGACCCGATCGAGTAGCCCACTCAGGCCCGACCCCGGCCGAGGCGCCGCTCCGCCACACCCGTTGTCCTCGATCCGCACCCGCACCTCACCCGTCGACCGCGCCACCCGGACCGCGATCGACGTCGCGTTCGCGTACTTCGCGGCGTTCGTCACCGCTTCCGCCGCCACGAAGTACGCCGTGGTAGCCAACTCCTCGGGCAGATCGGGCGGGATCTGCAGACGGACCGGGATCGGGAGCGATTGCGTGATCGCGCTCAACGCCGCGTGCAATCCGTCGTCGAGGCTCCCCGGACGCAGCCCGTGCGCGATCTGCCGCAGCTCGGCGACCGCAGTGGTCAGCTCCGCGACTCCCTGATCGAGTAGCCCGTCGACATCGACGGATCCGTCGTCCAAATGCCGCTGCGCCAGCCGCAGCGCCATACCCAGCGACACCAGCCGCTGCTGCGCCCCGTCGTGCAGATCCCGCTCGAGCCGCCGCCGCTCAGCATCCCCCGCCTGCACCAGACGCGCCCGGCTCGCCGCGACCTCACGCAACGCACCAGCCAGCTCGGCCCGCAACCGCGTCACCTCGACCAGGCTGGCCGCCCCAGCCGCCACAGCCTTCAGTACGGCGGGACTGGTCGCGTTGGACGCCAGTACGCCGATCTGCTCACCACCCAGCGTCACCGGTACCAGCTGTGGTCCGCTGACCGGCGTACCGGCCGCATCGACGAAGCCGGACGCGCCCGGGACGAGCAAACCCACCCGCAGCGCCGGATCGCGCAGCGCGGTGCGCAGTGCGGACTCCAGCTCCTCCGGTTGCGCTTGCTCGGTGTGAATCCGCCGCTGCAGATCCTCGATCGCCAGCAGGGCAGCACGACGCGGCGGGTAGAGCCGCCGGTCCACCGAGCGCTGCAGGCGAGAGCGCAGCGGAGCCAGCACCAACGCACACAGCGCTGTGGCAGCTGCCGCCACGACGGCCGAGTCCCGACCAAGCACGAGCCCAAGGGACACGGCGGCGACGGCATAGGTGCCCAGCAGGACCACCATGACGATCCCGTACGTGACGGTGTCGGCCAGCACCCGGTCGACGTCGTACAGGTCGTGGCGGAGCATCGCCACCGCGACCGACGCCGGGAGGCTCACCAGCGCGATCAGGCCGAAGACGGTCGCGACGATGCCGGTGTGTCCGGTGACGACGATCTCGGCTCCGCAGACCACCGGGTAGAGCACAGCGGCCAGTCCGGCGAGTGACAGCCACTTGAGCTGCGCACGCTCCTTGCCGGTCGACCGGCGGGCTCGGATCAGCACCGCGACCGCCGCGGCCAGGCACACGGCCAGGAAGCCGAAGAACACCACGTCGCTGACGATCCGCAGTACTCCGGACAACGGTTCGTACGGCCGGGGCAGGTCCTGAAGAGGTGGCAGGAAGGGCTCTGGGGCGAAGACACCGAAAGCCTGTTGTGCCACACCGAGCAGCAGCAGAGCCGGCGCGACCGGTCTCCACCGGCGACTCACCATCTGACCGGTCGGGAAGTAGAGCAACAGGCACGCAACCGCGACCAGCAGCCACCAGCCGCTCTCCTCGAGCCAGGCCACGACCCGACTGTCCAACGGCAGCCGACCGGGATCGTGGACCACGGCGTTGTAGTAGACATCGCGTCCCGTCAGGAAGACCGCGATCACACCCATCCAGCCGAGGATCGCCCCGACCGAGTTGACCGGCTCACGCCGGCTGACGACGAGCCCGAGTACGGCGATCGCGGTACCGATCGCGGCCAGGCCGACGAAGTTCCGGACCGTGTGCGGACCGGTGCGGTACGCGATCAGCAGCCAGAAGCTCCCCGCGACCATCGCCAGGACGAGCAGGAAGGTACCGAGCGCGACCCATCGCGGCCACCGCATGTCGTCAGAGTAAGGCCGCAATCCGCCGTCCGGACTCCGCGCCAGCACGGAGATGCGCCTCCGTACCCGCTCCGATGTGTCACCGCGCCCGCCCGGCGTTTCCTGAGGTCGTCAGCTCACCTCACGAAGGAACACCATGACGACCCGAACCGCACCACCTCCCACCGTTGCCGATCTCGTACGCCGGCGCCGGGTCGGAATCGTTGCCTTCCTCCTGGCGATCACCGCCGTGGCAGCGGTTCCGGGCGGACTGCTCTGGCCGGAACCGGCCGCGGGCGGCGAGACGTACGCCTACGGCGACATCCAGCCGGTCCGCGACCTGTGGTGGGGCCTGCTGGTGGTTCTCAGCGGTGCACTGGTGATCAACGTGCCCGCTCAAGCACTGCTGACGACGCTGCTCGTGCGCCGCCGCGGAGCCGCCTGGGCGACCACCGGTGCCGTGGTGATGTGGATCGGCACCGCTCTGTACGCCGTCGGAGGCGCCGGCTGGGCAGCGGCGTACTACTTCGCTACCGCACCCGGTGTCGACGCCAGTGTCATCGAGCGGATCAATGACGACTCCGCCCACCTGTTCGGCGTGATGATCCCCGGCGCCCTACTCGTTGCTGTCGGCACCGTCATCCAGGCGGTCGGCCTCTGGCGCTCCCACGCCGTACCCCGCTGGATCCCCGTGCTGTGGCTGACGATCATCGCAACGTTCGTCGTACCCGGCAACGGCATCGCCGGTCTGCTCACCGCGCTGCCGATGACCGCCGCATCACTCGGTACGGCGTACTACGCCTGGCGCCAGGCCTGACCGTCTGGAGACGGGAGGCTACCCCTCGTCGTCGTTCGGTCCGAGCCGTTGCCCAGGGCTGCGACAAGGTGCAGCGTGGAAGGAACAGCGGATCTCTGGGGAGGGGACTCCAATGAGCGAGAACGCAATGGGGCGCCGCCAGGCGCTGAGGGGTGCAGGCATCGCCGCGGGTGGCGTGGCGATTGCGGGGCTGGCGACTGCCACGCCGGCCATGGCAGACGACAACGGACTGTCCGGCAGCTGGATGTGCCGCCGGCAGGACGACGGCTCGACCGACAAGGTACGGCTGATCCTGAGCTTCGCCGCGGGTGGTGTGATCGTGTCGCACGACATCAGCCCGGCCGGACCGCCGTTCACCGGCACGTGGTCGAAGCACGGCAAGTGGTTCCAGGCGACCTTCTGGACCGGGTTCCCCGGCGAGCAGGGTCCGGAGTCGGTCGGTCCGACGGTCCGGGTGCAGCTCCGCGGATCGGTGTCCCACGGCAAGCTGTCGGCGACGTACCGCTTCACCGTGTACGCGCCGAACAGCGAGACGCAGGTGGTGGAGACCGGTACCGGGAAGCTGACGGGTCGCCGGATCAGCGCCTGACGGTCAGGCGCGGCCCTCGAACAGGCTGGTCACCGAGCCGTCCTCGAAGACCTCGCGGATGGCTCGGCTGATCAGCGGCGCGATCGACAGTTCGGTCAGCTTGTCGAACCGGCGGTCCTCGGCGATCGGCAGCGTGTTGGTGACGATCACCTCGCTGGCCTGGCAGTTCTTCAGCCGGTCCACCGCCGGGCCGGACAGGATCGCGTGCGTCGCGGCGATCACCACGCCGACGGCGCCCTCGGCGTACAGCGCGTCGGCCGCCTTGGTGATGGTGCCGGCGGTGTCGATCATGTCGTCGACCAGGATGCAGACCCGGCCCTTCACCTCACCGACGACCCGGTTCGCGACCGTCTCGTTCGGCCGCTCGATGTCGCGGGTCTTGTGGATGAACGCCAGCGGCGCGTTGTTCAGGCGCGCCGACCACTGCTCGGCCACCTTGATCCGGCCGGCGTCCGGCGACACCACGGCCAGCTGCTGGTCGCCGTACTTGGTCCGGACGTACTCGCTCAGGATCGGCAGCGCCATCAGGTGGTCCACCGGGCCGTCGAAGAAGCCCTGGATCTGCGAGGTGTGCAGGTCGACGCAGATCAGCCGGTCCGCGCCGGCGGTCCTGAACAGGTCGGCCATCAGCCGGGCCGAGATCGGTTCGCGGCCGCGGTGCTTCTTGTCCTGCCGGGCGTACCCGTAGAACGGCAGCACCACGGTGATCCGCTTGGCCGACGCCCGCTTCAGCGCGTCGACCATGATCAGCTGCTCCATGATCCACTCGTTGATCGGCGAGGTGTGGCTCTGGATCACGAACGCGTCGCTGCCCCGGACCGACTCCTCGAACCGGACGTAGATCTCGCCGTTGGCGAAGTCGTACGCCGCGGTCGGGACCAGGCCGGTGCCGAGCTGCTCGACGACCTCCTCGGCCAGACCGGGATGGGCCCGGCCGGAGAACACCATCAGGTTCTTCTCGGTGGTTCGCTTCATCCCGCTCATGGCCCGGCCTCCCGTTACTTCTTCTCGCCAGTGTCGCCCAACGCCGCGTGATCCGCCGGTGCCTGTCCGGCATCGGCCGACAGGGCTTCTTCGGCCGCCTTCGCCGTCTTGGTGCCGGCCCGCTTGCGCGCGACCCAGCCCTTGATGTTGCGCTGCCGCCCGCGCGCGACCGCGATCTCGCCCGGGCCGACGTCCTCGGTCAGCGCCGTACCGGCGGCCAGGTAGGCGCCGTCGGCGACGGTCCGCGGCGCGACCAGCACCGAGTTGCTGCCGATGAACGAGTGCTTGCCGACAATCGTCGGGTGCTTCGCGACGCCGTCGTAGTTGGCGAAGATCGTGCCGGCGCCGATGTTCGCGCCCTCACCGATCGTCGCGTCTCCGGCGTACGACAGGTGCGGCACCTTGGCGCCGTCGCCGATGGTGCTGTTCTTGGTCTCGACGAACGTACCGATCTTGGCCTTCACGCCCAGCTTGGTGCCGGGGCGGAGGTAGGCGAACGGTCCGACGTTCGCGCCGTCGCCGATCACCGAGCTCGACCCGTGCGTCCGGATGATCGTGGCGCCTTCGCCGATCTGTACGTCGGTCAGCGTCGTGTCCGGGCCGATCGTCGTACCGGACCCGACCGTGGACGCGCCGTGCAGCTGCGTGTTCGGCAGCAGGGTGGCGTCGCGCTCGATCCGGACCGTCTGGTCGACCCAGGTCGTGTTCGGGTCGACGACCGTGACACCGGCGCGCATCAGCTTGTCGAGGTTCCGGCGGTTCAGCTCGGCTCGCAGCGTGGCCAGCTGGACGCGGTCGTTCACGCCCTCGGTCTGCATCGCATCCTCGGTCGCGTACGCGCCGACCCGCTTGCCGTCACTCTTCGCGATGGCCAGTACGTCGGTCAGGTACAGCTCGCCCTGCACGTTGTCGGTGGTCAGCCGGCTCAGCCCATCACGCAGCGTGGCCGCGTCGAAGGCGTAGATGCCGGCGTTGATCTCGTCGATCTGTCGCTGCTGGGGCGTCGCGTCCTTGTGCTCGACGATCCCGGCGACGGTGCCGTCGTCTCCCGGGATGATCCGTCCGTACCCGGTCGGGTCGGGCACCCGCGCGGTCAGCACGGTGATCGCGTTCCCCTGCTTGTCGTGCTCGGCGATCAGCTCCTGGAGCGTCTCGGCCTCCAGCAGCGGTACGTCGCCTGACGTGACGACGACCGAGCCCTCGAAGTCGGCCGGTACGGCGGTCAGCCCGGCGCGAACCGCGTCACCGGTGCCGAGCTGCCGCTCCTGGACGGCGGTCCGGGCTCCGGGGTCGATCTCCTCCAGATGAGCCTCGACCAGCTCCCGGCCGTTGCCGACCACGACCACCAGGTGTTCGGGGTCGAGTGCACGGGCGGTGACCACCGCGTGCCCGACGAGACTGCGCCCGCCGATCTCGTGCAACACCTTCGGGATCGCCGATTTCATCCTGGTTCCCAGACCGGCGGCCATGATGACGACCGCCGCGGGACGATGGGAAGTCACGCGGTCTTCTCCTCGAGTTCCCTGCGAGTTTCTGGAACAAGTATCGGCACGGACACTCGAAACTGTGCCCGCGCAAGCCTACTTGCTCCTCAGACCGGATCCCGCACGGCCTCCGCGCGGCCGTGCGGGATCACGTGACTCGTCTCACGGCATTGTCAGCGGGCGAAGGCGGTGAAGGCCGAGAACGGAGCGTCCGGAGTGGCGCTGGTGAGGCCGGCCGTCCACAGCCGCCCGTCGGCAGCGGCGGCTCCGGTCAGGGTGCCGTACTCGGCGCCCGGGCTCGGTGCTTCGACGAACTTCGAACCGCGGTACTCCAGCACGTAGGGCTTCGCGAAGATGCTGTTGCCGGATTCCTCGAATCGCTCCCCCACCGCGACCGGGCGGTTGTCACGCAGTGCGACGTCGTACAGCTGTGACCATCCGGTCGGGGCCGGCACCCGGGTCCAGGAGACGCCGTCGTAGTGCAGGACCAGCGGACGGTCCTGGGCGACATGCTCCACACCGACAAGCAGATGTTCTTCGGCCCGGCCACCGCGATGCCGGTGGGGATCTGGGAACCATCGGCCGGTACGTCGTCCACCAGCGTCCATCGCTTGCCGTCGAAGTGCGCCAGTCCGCCGTTCAGCCCGAGCCAAGCGTCCTTCGCGGAGATGACGGCCAGGGTATTGCCGTTGATGGATCCCTCGAGTCCCGCCGTGAGTGGCTGCCACGATCCACCGGCGTACCGGTAGACGACCGCGTGCTCCTGCCCATCGACGTTGGCCCAGCCAGCCGCCCAGACGGCGCCGTTCGGACCGATGGCGACGCTGCCGAACGACCCGGTCGGCACTGACGGCCCCGGTACGACGCGCCAGCGGGCGCCGTTCCAGTGCATCACCAACGGCTTGGGGGTCGCGGGATCGGCACGGTCCTCGCCGACCGCCCAGACGTTCTCGGCGCCGGCCACTGCCACGCTCTGAAGCGTCGCGTTCGTGCGCACCGGCTGTGCGGTGGCCTTCCAGCGCTTGCCGTCCCAACGCAGCGCGAGCGGCCGCTGGTCCTGGAATCCGTCGATCTGGTCACCACCTACGGCCCAGGTCTCCCCCGCCCGGCTGTCGATGTCGTCCAGGTTCGCCGGCTGCCGCCCGGTCGGAGTCACCGTCCACTGCAACGCCGCCTGCGCGGCGCCCGGCTGTGCTTCCGCGGTGATCGAGCTGCCTGTGAACACGCACGCAACGGCCCCGAGAACCGCCACAAGCCTGCGTGTCCCCCGATTGTTCTCCCGCACTGAAGGCCTCCACATCACTGTCCGGTCCCACGCGAATCGCAGGCACCACACCTCTAGACGCATTCACCCCCACATCCCGTCACGCCTGACCTGCGCATGGCGCGGCCTGACGCCGGGTACGCCGTACCCGGTGGATGTTCTGGTCGGCTGTGAGTGCTCGACCCACCTGGAGACGACGGGCGGGTGCTGATCACGACCGATCGCCCGGAGGACCGTGGTGAGTTTGTTGTGATGGTTGGGCAGCTGGTGTGGGAGTGACCTCTGCAGGGGGAGGATGGGGTGGTATGGAGCGGGTTTGGCAGCCGAGGGATGGGGATGAGCGGGGGATCTTGCTGGGGTGGTTGGGGTTTCATCGGGATGCGTTGCGGGCCAAGTGTGACGGGCTGGACGCGCAGCAGTTGGTCACGCGGGCGGTGGTGCCGTCGGCGTTGTCGTTGCTCGGGATCGTCCGGCACATGACGGAGATGGAGCGCGCGTACGGCGTCTGGGCACTCGGACCGAAGACCGAGTTGGAATGGGTCTGGGGGCAGTACACCGACGACGGACCCGAGTGGGACTTCGACGTCGACGCCTCGATGGTGGACGCGTCGATGGCTGCCTGGGCACGCGAACGTACGGCCCACGACGAGCTGATCGCGCGGCACACCTCACTCGACGACGTCGGACCCGGCAGCGGCATGAGCCTGCGCTGGAACCTGCAGAAACTGGTCGGCGAGTACGCCCGCCACAACGGCCACGCCGACCTGATCCGCGAAGCACTCGACGGCCGAACCGGCGAATGACCAGGAGCGAACCATGGGACTCACTCTCGGAGCAATCGTTCTCAACGTGAAGGACATCGGCCCCGCGGCCGAGTTCTGGCGCCAGGCCCTCGGGTACGGCGCCGCGCCTGACAACCCCGACTTCCTCGTCCCGCCAGGCGGCCGGCCCACCGAACTCCACCTCGACGAAACCGACCGCACCCACCTGGACCTCTGGGTCGACCGCAGCACGTCCACCGTCGAGGCCGAGATCGACCGCCTGATCGCCCTCGGCGCCCGCCGCGTCGAGGACTGGACCTACCCACCCAACGCGGACTTCGTCGTACTCGCCGCCCCCGACGACACCATCTTCTGCATCATCGGGTGAGCGGTCCCACCCACTCCGACGACAACGAACTCGGCTTCGTCCAGGCCAAGCCGGCGGAGGTCGAAGTTGTGGCCTTCGAGGTGCCACAGCGGAGCCAGGTTTCGGTCGGGTGACGCGAGGCGGTGGAGTGCGTCGATCTCCAGCAACTCGTGCAGCGGCCCGAGGTCGCCGGACACGTCCCACGTGCGGCAGTCGTGCCAGCCCATCACCTCGAAGTCCGCGTCGCCTTCTCCAGCCCCGACGCTGCATGCACCAGCTCAGTATTCACAGGAAGCGGCTGTCGATTTCGAAGGGTGGCGGGGGTCATCGTGGTGACAGAGTTGTTCGGCAGTCGACGGAAGGTGGGCTGATGGCGCGGTTCTTGATCCTGATGGCCGAGGAGGATCACTTCGCCCGGTGGGATGCGGCCGAGGACGCGACACGGGAGCAGGTGTTCGCCGACTTCCGGGCGTTCACGGCCGCGGTTCGCGCGCGGGGACGGTTTCGGGGCGGAGAGGCGCTGGTCCATCCGAAGGACGCGCGCACGCTGCGGCCCGACGGCGAAGGGAGGCGGGTGACCGAGGGCCCGTACGCCGAGACCGTCGAGCAACTCGGCGGCTTCTACCTCGTGGAACTGCCGGACCTCGCCACCGCCATCGAGGTGGCGTCGTTGCTCCCCCGCGACTACGACGTCGAGGTGCGCGAGTGTCTCGACGTGGGAGTACCGGACGAATGACCCCGCTGGAAACGGCGCTGCGTGACGAGTGGGGCCGGCTGCTGGCTCTGCTCGTCGCGCAGTTCCGGCGCCTCGATCTGGCCGAGGACTCATTGGCCGAGGCGTTCGAGTCGGCGGCACGAACTTGGCCTGACCAAGGCGCGCCGGCCAACCCACCAGCCTGGCTGCTGACCGCGGCCCGCCGCCGAGCCCTCAACCGGTTGCGTGCCGAGGCAGTCGCCGCCAAGTCCCTCCCGCTCCTGGCCGTCGAGGCCGGCCTCACCGAGAACGCACGACGGGTGATCGCCGACGGTTCGGCTCCCGAAGAGATCGGTGCAGTGGACGAACGCCTGCGGCTGATCCTGCTCTGCGCTCATCCGTCGCTCGCACCTGAGGCCGCAGCCGCGCTCACGGTGCGGCTCGTACTCGGCGTTCCGACCAGCGACATCGCGCGCCTGTTCCTCGTCCCGACCACCACGATGGCCGCGAGGCTCACCCGGGCCCGGAAGAGCCTCGCGGGCGCGGCGTTCGAGGTGCCGACAGGATCGGTGCTAGAGGCAAGGATCTCGACAGTCGCCGACATCGCCTACCTCGCGTTCACCGCGGCGTACGCGCCCGGCTCCGGTCAAGACGTCGTACGCGCGACTGAAGCAGGCGAGGCGATCCGGTTGGTCCAGGTACTGCGCGAGGTCGGCCCGGAAAGCGGTGATCTCGACGCCCTTCTGGCATTGATGATGCTCCAGCACTCTCGCCGTGACGCGCGCGTCGACAACGGCAAGCTCGTGCTCCTCCCCGATCAGGACCGCAGCCGCTGGCACACAACCGAGATCGCCGAAGCGCTTGCCCTGCTGACCCCGATGGCCCAGCAAGCACCCTCCACGCCGTACTTGCTGCAGGCACTGATCGCGGCCGAACACTCGATCGCGCCGACCGCAGCCGACACCGACTGGACACGCATCGCCGAGTGGTACGAAGAGCTCGAGAGCATGACGGGATCTCCGGTCGTTCGGATCAACCGCGCCGTCGCCCTAGCGGAAGCCGAAGGTCCGGCCGCCGGGCTGTGCCTGCTTGACGGACTGCAGGTGCCCGGCCACCGCCTCCCCGCGGTGCGTGCCGAACTCCTGGCACGCGCCGGCCGTCCCGAGGAAGCTGTGACGGCGTACGACGCCGCCCTCGCAGCCTGCGACAACGCGGCTGAACGGGACCATCTGACGCACCGACGAGCAACACTCCGGCCCTGAGCTTTGGCATGCTCGGTCGCATGGGTGATGGGGCGCTGGTCGACGTCGGGGATGTCACGTTGTTCGTGCGGGAGCTCGGCGAGCGTGGTGACAAGCCGTCGTTGGTGGTGATGCACGGCGGGCCGGATGTCGGGCACGGCTATCTGGTGCCCGGGTTCGAACCGCTGGCTCGCGACCATCACGTCGTACTGTTCGACTTCCGTGGCTGCGGCCGGAGCGCGCGGGGTCTTCCCGACGAGGACCTTCAACCGGAGTACGTCGTGCAGGACACACATCGGCTGATCGACAAGCTTGGCCTCGGGCAGGTGGACCTGCTGGGGTTCTCCACCGGTGGCAGGGCGGCGATGCAGTTCGTGGACAAGCATCCTGAGCAGGTACGGCGGCTCGTCCTCGCGTCGACCACGGCTTACACCGATGCGGAGCAGTACCTGGCGGGCTGGGAGGAATACCAGCGGCGCCAGCGAGCGGAGGACGCCGCCGGCGGGAAGCTGCGGAACTCCACCGTTTTCGTTTGGGACCTCGACCTCGCACCGGCGTACCTGGAACTGCTGGAAAGCCTGGGTTCCGACACAGGCGACTGGAGCGAGGAACGCGCCATCAACGGCGACATGCACCCGTGGTGCCCCGGCGACCCCGAACGCATCCTCCGCGACTCCGGCAAGCCCATCCTCATCCTCCACGGCGAACATGACATGGGTTTCCCCGTCCAACTTGCCCGCCGCCTCCACGCCGCCCTCCCCACCAGCCACCTGGCCGTCATCCCCAACACCGCCCACATGTGCCACTTCGAAAACCCAACCACCTGGTCCAACCACATCCGCGAGTTCCTCCAGTCCCCTGAGCAGACCGCCGACCGCTGAGGCCGGTTAGCGGGTGAGTTGCTGCAGCCAGGGGTGGCTGTTGTCAGTACGACGGATCATGTGGCGGAGCCAGAGCTGCTTGGCCTCACTCAGCAGCGGCCAGACGCACACGAGATCGCGCTCGTCTTTCGTACGCCGCTTTCGGGCCTTGAACAGCAGAACGATCTCAGGGTTGAGGTACCGAATCCCGTCGCCCGCAACCCACGTGACCTCATCGAGCGGCGCAACGTGATCAGCGATGAACTTGTTCGTCCACAGACCATCGCGATCCGGCGTCAACGGCAGGTCGATCACCCACGGCGCATCACCATGCTCGCGCACCCAGATCTGACTCGCCGGATGAAACACCTCCGGATGCCGATCAGTCAGCGGCCGCATGTCCTCTCCGGCAAGACACCACAGATGCCACCGATCCCCGACGTACGCCCGAAGCGCAGGCACATCAGAAGCAAAGATCGAGACATCCACATCGTCATGCCGGCGGGCCACCCCCGTGAACGCATCGACGGCCCACCCACCAACTACCCACCACGGCCGCCCGAACCCCTCCATGAACCCGGCAACCCCAGCCAGATCCATCGCCTCCCAGCGTCCATACAGCCGAGCCCAGTACGCCGCCTCAGCCAACTCATCGACCGTCGGCCCCAACCACTCGGGCCGCTGGTTCATCCAGCCGCTCACAGACTTCGGCGTACGACGACGTTGCGTTTCGCCTTGGTGCGTTCCTCGCCGTACACCGTGAACCCGGCGGCGAGAAAGGTACTCAGCATCCCGCGCCCAGGATCCCCGGGCAGGGCCTTGACCGGATAGGCCTCCACCATCCGCGCGCCCGAACTGCGAGCGTATTCGACTGCCGCCTCGACCATCGGCAGCGTCGTGCCACGCCCGCGATACCCACTCTTCACGAACAGACAGTTGATCGCCCAGATCGACTCATCGTCCGGCTCGTCGATAGGCAACGCCCGCGAGTGGACGATCGCGTAGTACTCCGTCCGCGGCGCAACCGCGCACCAGGCAGCCGGCCGCTCATCGACATACCCGATCAGCCCAACCGGCTCCCCTGCCCGTACAAACCCCTCCATGGCGGCCCGATTCTCCGCACTGCCATTCCCAGCAACCACCGAACTCGGCAACCGCCGAGCCATACACCAACACCCCCGCGTCCCCCCACTAGGCCCGAACAACTCAACCAGGTCCCCCCACCGCCCCTGATCAACCGCCCGAACCATCAAGTCCATCCCCGCATTCAACCACCGCCCCCGGCCAGAAACCCGCCCCCAGAACGCACCACCAGGCGCCGCAGGAGCCCGCACCCACGGGCGGGTACGAGCACGCGAATGCACCGCTCACCGGAAACTGTTCGTCCCTGGGAGCCCCTTTGTTTCCGAAGATCGCGGCGGCTGCCGATCCGCTGAACGTGGAGCTAGCGTCCGTGACCTGCCGTCTGGCCAAGGCAGTCCTGCGCGTCCGCTGAGATGCAGGTTGGTGGATTGCCGGGGCCGGCCTCGGCTGAGAGCGCGCGTTACGCCGCGCATCCGGCGTGGAAGGGGGTCACTGTTGCAGGAGTAGGGTCTCGAGGTCTGGAAGTCGGGCGAACATGTCGGGGAGGCCGCGTACGCCGTTGCGCACGGCCTCGTGCGATAGCGCGAGGTCAGGGCCTGTGCTCGCCTCGACGCCGGCCAGGCAGCGCAGGATGTTCCACCGTGTGTGCCCCAGCCAGCCACCGATCATGAAAACGAACCAGCTTGGACCCGCCGGCGGCAGCGCTCCGCCCCCGGCGACGTAGCCGTCGAGGACCGAGCGGAAAATGGCCGGCTCGATGGTGTCGAAGCCAGGTCCCTTCGCGAGGCTCAGCGCGGTCGAGCCGAGCTCACCGGACAGGTCGAGCATCCCCGAGAGCTCCCAGTCGAGCACTACCGGCCGACCGTCTCGAGCGAGCAGGTTCCAGGGTTGAATGTCCTTGTGGGTCAGCACAACAGGGCCTGGCCGTTCGCAGGTGTCGACGAAGTCGGCAATCGCGAGCAGCGTCTCGACGTGGGAGGCGAGTTCGTCGGCCCACGGCTGCCCGGTCGCCGCCGCCCGCTCGGCGAGCTCGGGCCAGTCCCGTGGCGTCGGGTCCTCGATCGAAACGTCGGTCCACTCGACGTCCAGCGCGTGGATGCGCGCGAGAATCTCACCGATCTCGAACGCGTACGCCGCCGACACCGGTGCCTCGGGCACCTTCTCGCCCTCCACCCACCGGTGGACGAGCGCGTGACGGCTGACCGAGATCGGCTCAGGCATCGGTACGCCGGCTGCGAACGCCGCCCGCTCGAACCTGA
Organism: Kribbella sp. NPDC050281; assembly: GCF_040655855.1. Lineage (NCBI taxonomy): Bacteria > Bacillati > Actinomycetota > Actinomycetes > Propionibacteriales > Kribbellaceae > Kribbella > Kribbella sp. NPDC050281. The sequence goes on from NZ_JBFAKS010000006.1 coordinate 204,737, forward strand.
ACACGTCCTCGAAGCGGTAGGTCCAGCGGCGGTCGACGAGGTTCAACTCCTTCACCGCGAACGACCCCTGGTCGGTGTCGAGCCGGAACGTCCGGTTGGCGAACCCGCCATGGACCCGGATCATCGGCCCGATCGGCGTACCGAGATGCGAAAGATCCACCCCACGCACTCTAGGACCCGCACTTCATCGACGCACCAGAATTGCCCGGGCCGCACGCATCCAGGTCAAATGGCTGCCCGACCTCAGCGAGGCGGTCGACTTCTGCGGTGTGCTGGTGGGCTGGGACGGCTCGTGCCGCCTGCTCGGCTGCACGACGTTCGGCATGTGTACGCCGCCCTGCTCCTGATCGCCGGTCTCGAAGACCAGGATCGAAACCTGGCGGAAGTGCCTAGAGCCAGGGCGGGTCGTAGCGGCCCACATAGGCGCGTGCGCGTTCTGTCGGATCTGCCCAGTACTGGTGCGGTTGGCGATGCACGTGCTCTTCACAGAACTCCCGAAGGTCACTGCTGATCGTCTCCACCTGACGGACGGGGAGACCCTCGAAGTCGCTGTTGACCTGCAGAAGTTCGGACTCAAGGTTCCAACCCGACGCATCGAACGCCCACGTGCCCCGCCTCGCGTACGTGTGAAGTGGATGCTCGAAGTCACCCAAGTACACCGCCGCCAAGGCGATCCCCTGATCGGGATAGAAATCCCTGCACGTCCAGGCCAGCACGTGGCATGCCCCACTCGAGAAGAAGGCCCGATCCGTTCGCTCCCAGGAGACTCGTTGATCCGCCCGCTCGATCGCGGTTCGTCGGAACACCCCAGACGCTGTCACTGCCATGGTGGCGATGCTAGCGAGGCGGTCCCCTCCGCGATGAGGCTCCAAGCACCCCGAACGGCCGGAGGCCGCATCCACACGTCCACGCCGTGATCCATAAGAGCCAAACTGTGCTGGGCCTGTCTGCCCTAGTCCACAGTTGTTGTTAGCAAAAGCGTTGGCAAGAACGACCCTGAAGGAGCAGATCCTGCCCTCTGCAGGCGACGATGGTGAATTCCGCGTCGCCGACCCGGACGGACATGTGCTCCGGGTGTTCTCAGGTTCCCCAGAGGAGTAGCCGGTCTGATTCCGACGTGCAGAGCAGCAGACCCTCCGGTCTACGCGCACGTCCTCCGCACGCACACCGACGAGTAGCGGCGTGTTAGCAGATCCGTGAGCAAACCCCGGCTCGGAGGGCTCCGGACCGGGGTTTCACGCTGCTCCCCCGCCAGGTTTCGATCCTGGTCTTCGAGATTCAAAGTCTCGCGGGCTGCCGATTACCCCACGGGGGATCGTGGTCGCCGGGACAGTTTGCCATGGAGTGGGGTGGACGACACGCTGAGGGGTTCCTTACCTACGGGTCCGTAGGTTACGGTAGCGTAGGTAAGCCGTCCTCCATCCGAGGGATCGAACACATGACTCCACCCGCCGTTGCCGCACCGGAGGCGCCCACCCGCGCCCAGCAGGCCGACGATTTCGACGTCGACACCGGAACGCTCGGGGGTGAGCAGAAGCGCCCATGGGAACAGGTCGCGCTGGCGTTGTTCATCGGGATCCCGTTCCTGGCCGTGCTGGCCGCCGTACCGATCGCGTGGGGCGGATTCCTGGGCTGGCGCGACGTGGTCCTGGCGGTGGTCTTCTACACGGTCGCCGGGCACGGCATCTCGATCGGTTTCCACCGGCTGTTCACGCACAAGTCGTTCAAGCCGAACCGCCCGATGAAGTACGCGCTCGCCATCGCCGGCTCGCTGGCGATCGAGGGCCCGGTGGTCCGCTGGGTGGCCGATCACCGCAAGCACCACAAGTTCTCCGACCGTGACGGCGACCCGCACAGCCCGTGGAAGTACGGCAACACCGTGCGCGCACTCACCAAGGGCTTCATGCACGCCCACGTCGGCTGGCTGTTCGACACCGAGCAGACTCCGCAGCGGCAGTACGCGCCGGATCTGCTGAAGGACAAGGACGTCGTCCACGTGTCCCGGATGTTCCCGATGCTCGTCGCCGTCTCGCTGCTCGCGCCGGCCGTCATCGGCGGCCTGTGGTCCTGGTCGATCGAGGGCGCGCTGACCGCGTTCTTCTGGGCCAGCCTGGTCCGGATCGCGCTGCTGCACCACGTCACCTGGTCGATCAACTCGATCTGCCACACGATCGGCGACCGGCCGTTCAAGAGCCGGGACAAGTCCGGCAACGTGTGGTGGCTGGCGATCCTGAGCCAGGGCGAGTCGTGGCACAACCTGCACCACTCGGACCCGACCTGCGCGCGGCACGGAGTGCTGAAGGGACAGCTCGACACGTCCGCCCGGTGCATCTGGTTCTTCGAGAAGATGGGCTGGGTCAGCGACGTCCGCTGGCCGGTGCGCGAGCGCCTGGAGGCCCGCCGTGTCGACGCCGACGCCAAGACCCCGCTGAAAGCGGCTGCCTGAGGCGCCACCGGTAAATCTCCCGCTGGCAACACCGAAGTACGGCATGATGCTGACGTGATCTTGACGTGACGGAACCCAAACCGCGGCGGTCCGGCCGGATCCGGATGACGAGTGCCGAGCGTCGCGAACAACTCATCACCATCGCCCGTGGCCTGTTCGCCCAGAAGGGGTACGAGGCGACGTCGGTGGAGGAGATCGCGGCGCGCGCCGAGGTCTCCAAGCCGGTCGTCTACGAACACTTCGGCGGCAAGGAAGGCTTGTACGCCGTGGTCGTGGACCGCGAGGTACGGGCGCTGCTCGACGGTGTCACCCAGTCGCTGACGGCCGGCCGCGCGCACGAACTGGTCGAGCAGGCGGCGCTCGCGCTGCTGGACTACATCGAGAACAACTCCGACGGCTTCCGGATCCTGGTCCGTGACTCGCCGGTCGGGTCGTCCACGGGCTCGTTCATCTCGATCCTCAGCGACGTCGCCACCAGGGTCGAGCACATCCTGGCCGAGGAGTTCAAGCGCCGCGGCCTGGACCCGAAGAACGCCCCGATGTACGCCCAGATGCTGGTCGGCATGGTCGCGCTCACCGGCCAGTGGTGGCTGGACGCCCGCCGCCCGAAGAAGCCGGACGTCGCCGCCCACCTGGTCAACCTCGCCTGGAACGGCCTGTCCGGCCTCGAAGCCAAGCCGACCCTGTCGACCCGACCGCACAAGTAACAACCTCTGGTCGTACGCCGACATCCGCCCGTGGCATGACCCCTCGGCGGTGACCGCGCCGTACCCTGGCCCGCATGACGGGGATCCTGACCGCGCGGCCCGTGCCTGCCCGCAGCAAGGCGTTCGACCTGCTGCTGACCGGCGGCCTGTGCATGGTCTTCGGACTCCTGTCGATCGCGCAGTCCGGGTTCGAAGGCATCCTCGGCTTCGGCATGCTGGTGCCGCTGATCTGGCGCCGGACCCATCCCGAGCTCGTCTTCTTCGGCGTCTCCGCGGTCGCCTCGGTGCAGTGGCTGTTCGGCGCCCAGCTGATGCCGGCCAACGTCGGCCTGCTCGTCGCCCTCTACACGATCTCGGTGTACGGCGAGGTCCGCTACAGCCGGATCGCGCTCGGAATCGGCGGCCTCGGCGTCCTGATGGCGACGTCGCGGTACTGGACGAACTCCGACTGGCGCCAGCAGGTGACCATGATGGTTGCCCTCGGCGCGCTGGTGTTCGGCGTCTGGGCGTTCGGCGAACGGCGCCGTACCCGCGGCCTGTACGTCGCCCAGCTCGAGGAACGCGCGGAGCAACTGGAACGCGACCGCGACCGTGAGGCCAAGCTGGCCGTGTCCAATGAGCGGACCCGGATCGCGCGCGAGATCCACGACGTGGTCGCGCATGGTCTGTCGATCATGATCGTCCAGGCCGACGGCGGACTGTACGCCGCGGACAAGTCACCGGAGCAGGCGAAGAAGGCGCTGGCCACGATCGGCGACACCGGACGCGCGAGTCTGACCGAGATGCGCAAGATGCTCGGCCTGCTCAAGCAGGACGAGCAGCCCGAGCTCGACCCGAACCAGCCTCGCCCGCAACCGGGCGTCTCGTCCCTGCCCGAGCTGATCGACAACGTCCGCGACGCCGGGCTCACCGTGGACTACCAGGTGACCGGCGAACCGCGCGACCTGGAGGCGTTGCTGGGCCTGACGGCGTACCGGATCGTGCAGGAGGGCCTGACCAACACGCTGAAACACGCCGGGCCGGGAGCGCGGACCTCCGTCCTGCTGGACTTCGGGCGCGAGATGCTGACCGTGGTGGTCACCGACGACGGCCGGGGTGCCGGGGTGGCGCCGAGTGCCGATCCGGGGCACGGTCTGGTCGGGATGCGGCAGCGCGCCTCGATCTCGGGCGGTACGGTGAGCGCCGGACCGAAGGCGGGTGGCGGTTACGAGGTGATCGCCAAACTCCCGTACCACCTTCCCACTGGAGGCGAGCAGTGAGCGATGACGTGATCAGGGTCTTCCTCGTGGACGACCAGGAGCTCGTCAGGGCCGGGTTCACCATGCTGGTGGACTCGCAGCCGGACATGCGGGTGGTCGGCCAGGCCGGCGACGGTGGCGAGGCGGTGGAGAAGATCCAGGTGACCGCGTGCGACGTCGTACTCATGGACGTCCGGATGCCGCGCCTGGACGGCGTGGAGGCCACCCAGCGGCTCCAGTCGTTGCCGCAGGCACCGAAGGTGATCGTACTGACCACGTTCGACCTGGACGAGTACGCGTTCGCCGCGATCAAGGCCGGCGCGGCCGGCTTCCTGCTCAAGAACACGCCGCCGGCCGACCTGCTGTCGGCGATCCGCCAGGTGTACTCCGGTGACGCAGTGGTCTCCCCCAGTACGACGAAGCGGCTGCTGGAGCACTTCGCCGGCGCACTGCCCGACACCGGGACCGAACGGCCGGATCTGGCCGAGCTGACCGCCCGGGAACGCGAGGTTCTGCTCGAGGTCGCCCGTGGCCTGTCGAACACCGAGATCGCCCAGCTGTTCACGTTGTCCGAGGCAACGGTCAAGACGCATATCGGCCGGATCCTGGCCAAGACCGGGCTGCGTGACCGGGTCGCCCTGGTGGTGCTGGGCTACGAAACGGGACTGGTCCGGCCGACCAAGTAATACCCAGGTAGTACTCCGACTCCAGTCTGCGGTCCGACGAGATCCGGTGGCGGAATCACTAACTTCTTGACCAACGTCAGGTTCAGTTGAATCAAGGAGTGACATGAGTTTGCAGACCGGTGAGCTTGCGGTCGGGCGGTTGCCGCAGGACGGGACGCCGCGGACCGCGATCCGGGCGCACGAGTTGCGCAAGGTGTACGGACAGGGCGACACCGCGGTCGCCGCGCTCGACGGCGTGTCGGTCGACTTCGGCGTCGGCCGGTTCACCGCGATCATGGGTCCCTCCGGCTCGGGCAAGTCGACGCTGATGCACTGCTTGGCCGGGCTCGACACCCCGACCAGCGGCCAGGTCCTGCTCGGCGAGACCGAGCTGACCCAGCTGCCGGACGCCGAGCTGACCAAGATCCGCCGGGACCGCGTCGGCTTCGTGTTCCAGTCGTTCAACCTGCTGCCGATGCTGTCGGCGAAGGACAACATCCTGCTCCCGCTCGAACTGGGCAACCGCAAGCCCGACCAGCAGTGGCTCAGCACGCTGATCGACGTACTCGGACTGCAGGACCGGCTCACGCACCGCCCGTCGGAGCTGTCCGGCGGTCAGCAGCAGCGCGTCGCCGTCGCTCGCGCGCTGGTCGGACGGCCGGAGGTCGTGTTCGCCGACGAGCCGACCGGCAACCTCGACTCGCGCTCCGGCGCCGAGGTGCTCGGGTTCCTGCGCCGCTCGGTCCGCGAGTTCGGCCAGACCGTGGTGATGGTCACCCACGACCCGCTCGCCGCGTCGTACGCCGACCGCGTCGTGATGCTTGCCGACGGCAAGCTCGCGGGCGAACTGCACAACCCGAAGCCGGAGACCGTACTGGACGCGCTGCGGCAGCTGGGGGCCTGACGTGCGACGTTCGATTCTCTCCTCGCTGCGCGCCCACCTGGGCCGCTTGGTCGCCGCCTGTCTGGCGATCGTGCTGGGGGTCGGTTTCGGCACCCTGGCGATGACCGCGCACGGGTCCGCGGCGCACGGTGTCGACACGACGATCGGAGCGAAGTACCGCGGTGTCGACGCCCTGGTCTACCCGGAGAACGCCGAGATCACCGCGGCGGATGTCGCGAAGGTCCAGAAGGTGCCGCAGGCCGCGTCGGTGGTGACCATGACGACGGCGTACCTCGAGGCGTCGTACCCCGGGCTGGTCCGGGACGAGGCCCTCGAGGTCGACGCGCTCTACGACACCACCAAGATCGCCGGCCCCGGTACGTCGTCGGGCCGGTTGCCCACCGCAACGAACGAGATCGCGCTCCCGGCCAAGCCGGCGGACAAGCACAAGGTCTCGGTCGGCCAGAAGCTCCGCCTCAACTCGTGGAACAACAAGTCGTGGGACGTCACCGTGGTCGGCCTGCTGGACGACTCGAACTCGGTCGGCCAGGCGCATGCCGTCGCCACCCCGGCGGCGGTGAAGATCTTCGAACCGGACGGCTTCACCCGGGCGGTCGCGATCGCGGCGAAGCCCGGCGTGGACCAGGAGGCGCTCGCCGTCGCAGTTCAGAACGTCGTCCCACAGGACCTGAAGGTCTACACCGGTGAGGAGTGGATCGACCACGAGGTGAAGGGCTTCACGAACGGCATCGACGTTCTCGGCGGTGTGTTCGGCATGTTCGCGGTGATCGCGCTGTTCGTCGCCTGCCTGGTGATCGGCAACACCTTCACGATCGTGATCGCCCAGCGCACCCGGGAGATGGCGCTGCTGCGCTGCGTCGGCGCGTCTCGCCGGCAGGTGTTCTCCTCCGTGCTCGCGGAGGCGAGCGTGGTCGGCGTAGTCGCGTCCGCGATCGGCGTCGTGTTCGGGGTCGCGCTCTCCGCTCTGGCGCTGGCGCTCGCCCGCGAGTTCGACTGGGGCATCCCGCCGGTACCGCTGCACCTGGACGTGTGGTCGGTGCTCCTGCCGCTGCTGCTGGGGACCGTGGCGACCATCGTGGCCGCCGTCGTACCGGCTCGCCGGGCGACCCGGGTCGCGCCGCTGGCAGCGCTTCGTCCCGAGGCCGCTCCGGCCGCCGGGTCGAAGGCCGGTGTAGTGCGGCTGGTTCTCGGCTTCCTGTTGCTCGCGGGTGGTGGCCTGCTGCTGGCCGTGGGTGCGGGCAGTAGCCAGGTGATCGTCGGCGTGGCCGGCGGTGTGCTGTCGTTCCTCGGCGTTCTCGCGGTCGGTTCGCTCCTGGTACCGGCGCTGATCCGGGTGATCGGCGCGTTGCCGGCCCGTACCGGCGTACCGTCGCGGATCGCCGTCGCCAACGCGGTCCGGAACCCGAAGCGTACGGCGGCCACCACCTCGGCACTGCTGATCGGTGTGACCCTGATCAGCCTGACCTGTGTCGGGATCGCGTCGGTGCGCAAGACGTTCGACGTGTCGATGGACAGTCAGTACCCGGTCGACCTGGTGGTGCGGGCGTACAACGACAAGATGCCGGCCAGTGCCGAGCAGCAACTGCGTGACGTCAAGGGCATCACGCAGGTGGTCCCGGTGAGCCAGGTGACGCTCAAGGCCGGCAACCAGCAGGTGCCGGTCACCGGGATCGACCAGGCCGGGGCCGGATCGGTCATCCACGACCCGACGCTGGCCGGTCAGCTGAAGCCGGGTACGGCGCTGCTCGACTACCAGACCATGAACGGGTTGGACATCAAGAGCGGCACACCGATCACGCTCGTCTCCGGTCAGCACAAGTTGACGGTCACGGCGCAGGGCGCGACCGGGCTGGACCCGATGACGATCACAGCCGCCGACCTCGCGAAGCTCGTCCCGAACGCCTCGGTGAACGGGTTCTGGGTGGCGTCCGACCCGAAGGCGGACGGGTCGCAGGTGATCGACTCGGTGGAGCAGTCGATCCCGACGGTCAAGGATCTGTCTGTCAGCGGCGGTCTGGCCGAACGGACCAGCTACACGAAGATCTTCGACGTCCTGCTGCTCGTCGGCATCGGTCTGCTCGGGGTCTCGGTCCTGATCGCCCTGGTCGGTGTGGGCAATACGCTCAGCCTGTCGGTGCTGGAACGGACCCGCGAGAACGCGCTGCTCCGGGCCATGGGGCTGACCCGGCGCCAGCTCCGAGGGATGCTCGCAGTCGAGTCGTTGCTGATGGCACTGGTCGCGGCCGCGCTCGGCATCGTCCTCGGCCTGATCTACGGCTGGACCGGGACCAGCGCCCTGATGGGTGGCCAGACCGTCGACGGCGGCGTGGAGTACGCCGTACCCGTCACGCTGCTGGTCGCGATCGCCGCGGTCGCTGCGGTCGCCGGCCTGCTCGCGTCGGTCCTGCCGGCGCGGCGCGCCGCCAAGGTCGCTCCTGCCGGCGCCTTGGCCACCGAGTAGTCAGACGATCTCGACCCGATTCCCGTGGCCGTCGGCGGTGTGGAACCGCCGGCGGCCGGGGATCGTCTCGTTGTCCCAGGTCACCGGATATCCGAGCTCGGTGAGCTTGGCAGCCAGCGCGTCCAGGTCGTCGACGGCCAGCGCAGGGTGCGCCTTCTTCGCCGGCCGGAAGTCCTGCTCCACGCCGACGTGCACCTCCGCGGCACCTTCCTTGAACCAGCAGCCGCCCCGAGCCTTCAGCAACTCCGGCTTCTCCACCTCGGTCATCCCGAGCGCGTCCCGGTAGAAGGCCCGCGCGACGTCCTCCCCGCCTGGCGGACAGGACACCTGCACGTGATCGAGCCGCATCCTCAGCTCTCCTTCTTCTGAGCCACGGCAAAGATCCGCCGGAACGGCAGCAGAGTCCCGTAGTCCCGCTGCGGGTACGCCTCCGCCAACCGAGCGCCGTACTCCGCCTCGAACCGCACCCGCAGGTCGTCCGGCAGCGACTGCAGCACCGGTCGCGCGCCGGTCCCCTTCACCCATTCGAGTACGGCGTTGTCGCCCTGCAGCACGTGGAAGTACGTCGTCTCCCACGCGTCGACGACACACCCTTCAGCACTGAGCACGTCGATGTACTCCGCCGGACCGGGGACATCGGGCCGCAGCGACGTGTCCTTCGCGTACTTCGCGTACGGCTCGGTGGCAGCGAGTTCACGCAGGATCGCGTGCGACGGGGCGTTGCCATTGCCGGGGATCTGGATCGCCAGCCACCCACCCGGCCGCAGCGCGTTGACGAAGCCGGGCAGCAGGTCCACCTGCTCCGGGACCCACTGCAGCGTCGCGTTGGTCACGATCACATCGATCGAACCTGCCGGCGCAGACCATTCGCGTACGTCGCCGAGCTCGAACGTCAGCCGGTCGTCGGTGTACTGCTGTGCCGCCTCGAGCATCTGCGGCGAGTTGTCGACGCCGACGATGGTTGCCTCCGGCCACACCTCCCGCAGCGTGACGGTCAGGCCGCCGGGACCACAGCCGAGATCGACGACCGTGCGGACGTCCTCGGCCCGGACCCGGCCGACCAGATCCGCGTACGGCCGGCCGCGTTCGTCGGCGTACGTGCCGTACTGCACTGGGTTCCACACCGGTGACGTGCGCATGGCGAGCACCTCTCTGACGCATTTATCTTGATGTCGAGATACTCTAGCCCTCCCACTTGTCTTGATGTCAAGACTCTTGATGACGTAATCTCGAAGCATGGATGACGAGGTCGACCGGCTGATCGAGGCCTGGCGCAGGGAACGCCCCGACCTCGACGTCGCGCCGATGGAGGTGCTGTCGCGGGTCAGCCGGCTGGCCCGACACCTGGACCGCGCCCGCAGCCAGGCCTTCGAGACCCACGGTCTGGAGTCATGGGAGTTCGACGTACTCGCCGCCCTTCGTCGCGCGGGAGCGCCGTACCAGCTGTCGCCGGGCCGGCTGCTCAAGGAGACCCTGGTCACCTCCGGCACCATGACGAACCGGGTCGACCGGCTAGCAGCCCGCGGACTGGTCGAGCGGCTTCCGGACCCGGGCGACCGGCGTGGCGTGCTCGTCCAGCTCACCACCACCGGCCGCGACGCGGTGGACGCCGCGATGGCCGATCTGCTCGCACACGAACGCTCGCTGCTCGGCACGATCAGCGAGCGCGACCAGGCCAAGATCGCCCGCGTACTACGCGAACTCGTCCGGCCGTTCGACCTGGAAAAGCATTGACGGGTGCCGTTCTGTATACATTCACGGGTGACTTTTTCCGGCCGCGGAGAAACCCCGGGAATTGTGCCGGAATAATCCGAAAAGACGACCCGTCACTTCACCGGGGTTCCGATCGTTGCTAGTTGCAACGAGATCGAGAGGCTGCTGTAGCGGACGGCTATCGACACTGAGTGAGCACGCGCACTATGGTCCTCACTGTCGGTGTCCAATCGACCACGAAACGTCAAGAATACGGTGACTTCGGCGGCAAGAGGTGATCCGCCGAAAGTGGCCGCGCGGTGTCCGGGGCTCGGGGCCCGAACAACGCCGGCCGGCACGGGGCCCGCTCACCCGGTAGGCGCGGCGCGCCCTCCGAAGAACAGGGGATCGGAGGACGCGCCGCGACTCGGTGGGATTTGATCACGCCGCGATTTCGCGGTGGAAAATCACCCGGGATTCGCGCTCATTCGGCGCGTTCGGCCGCCTCGAACCACGCGGTTTCCAGTTCGCCGCGTTCCTCGGCCAGCTTGCGCAACTCCGTGTCCAGCTCGGCCAGCCGCTCGTAGTCGCTCGCGTGCGTGGCGATCTGGTCGTGCAGCTTGGCCTCCGCCTCGGTGAGCTTCGCGAGCTGGCGTTCGATCCGGTTGAGTTCCTTCTTCGCCGCCCGGGCCACTGCCGCGTCAACGACCGGCTCGTCCGTAGGCGTCGATTCGTCGGACACCACGGGCTCGGAGGTCGAGGACGTGTACGTCGTACGGCGAGGGCCTCGGCCGGCGAGTTCCTCGATGTACTGGTCGACGCCACGAGGCAGATGCCGGACCCGGGCGTCGCCCATGATCGCGTAGACCATGTCGCTGACGCGCTCGAGGAAGTACCGGTCGTGGGTGACGGTGACGACGACGCCCGGCCAGCTGTCGAGGAAGTCCTCGAGCACGGTGAGGGTCTCGACATCGAGGTCGTTGGTCGGCTCGTCGAGGATCAGTACGTTCGGTTCGTCGAGGAGGATGCGCAGCAGCTGCATGCGGCGCCGTTCACCACCGGACAGGTCCGAGATCCGGGTCGTCAGCTTGTCGCCGGTGAACCCGAATCGCTCCAGCAGTTGTGACGACGTGAGCTCGCCGCCCCGGCCCGCGAGGGCCGCCGTACGCCGGATCGCCGTGATGTGGTCGAGGACGGTCGCCGTACCGTCGACCTCGTCGAGGTTCTGCGACAGGTTGGCGGTCCGGACTGTCTTGCCCTGCTTGACCCGGCCGTGGTCCGGGGCGAGCTGACCGGTCAGCAGCCTCAGGAACGTCGTCTTGCCGGCGCCGTTCGGTCCGAGCAGTCCGATCCGGTCGGCCGGCCCCAGGCGAAACGTGACGTGGTCGAACATCAGCCGGTCGCCGAAGCTGAGGCTCACGTCCTCGGCGTCGAACACGTCCTTGCCGAGGCGCGCGGTCGCCAACTGGGACAGCGCGAGCTTGTCGCGTGGCGGCGGCTCGTTCTCGATCAGGGCGTTCGCGGCGTCGATCCGGAACTTCGGCTTGCTGGTCCGGGCCGGAGCACCACGCCGCAGCCAGGCGAGCTCCTTCTTCAGCAGGTTCTGCCGCTTCGTCTCGGAGACCTGGGCGCTCCGGGCGCGTTCCGCCTTCGCGAGCACGTAGGCGGCGTACCCACCGTCGTACGACGTGATGCGGCCGCCCTGCACCTCCCACGTGTCGGTGCAGACCGCGTCGAGGAACCAGCGGTCGTGGGTGACGACGATCAGCGCACCGGCCCGGTCGACCACGTGATCGGCCAGCCAGTTGACCGCCTCGATGTCGAGGTGGTTGGTCGGCTCGTCCAGGATCAGCAGGTCGACCTCGATCAGCAGCAACCTCGCCAGCGATGCGCGGCGGCGTTCACCACCGCTCAGGGTGCCGACGAGCGCGCCGTGGTCCACTCCGCCGAGCAAGTGCTCCATCACCGACCGCGTCCGCGGATCGGCGGCCCAGGTGTACGTCTCGACATCACCGAGCACCGCGTGCAGCACGGTCTGCTCCGGGTCGAGGTCGTCACTCTGACCGAGGTACCCGAGCCGGAGGTCGCGATTGTGAGTGATCCGGCCGCTGTCGGGCTCCTCCCGCCGGGCCAGGAGCCGCAGCAGCGTCGATTTACCGTCGCCATTGCGCCCGACCACGCCGACGCGCTCGCCCCGGCCTACGCCAAGACTTACCGAGTCGAGCAGTGTCCGGGTCCCGAAGCCCTTCGAAACAGCTTCCAGATTGACCAAGTTAGGTGCCGCCATAACGCGCCCCAGGGTAGCCGACCGGTCGGCACGTGCCAGGATCGTCCACGTGCTGAATCCCGCCTGGCTCGACGGCCTCTCCTTCGGCGACGCCGTGAGCGCCTCACCGGTGGACGGTGGGTACGCGAGCAAGACCTATCGCGTGAGTACGACGCTCGGCCGGTCGGTGATCGTGAAGACGCACGACGACGTACCGGTTGATCTGTATGCGCTCGAGGCGGATGGGCTCGAGACGCTGGGCGTGCCGGGGGCGTTCGTCGTACCGGAGGTGCTGCGGGTTACGCCGACGTTCATCGTTCTGTCCGACCTTGGGCCGTCGTCGCTGCCGGCGGACTCTGACGACTTCTGGCGTGATGCCGGCCGTCGGTTGGCCGTGCAGCACCAGCAGACCGCGGACAAGTTCGGCTATCACCAGGACAACTACCTGGGCGTGCTCCCGCAACGCAATCCGTGGAACGACGACGGTCACGCCTTCTTCGCCGAGCACCGCCTGCTCCGCTACCTCGAAGTCCCCAACTGCTACAACGCCCTCTCCCCCGACGACCGCCGCCGCCTGGAACGCCTCGCCAACCGCCTGCCCGACCTGATCCCGCCGCAGCCCGCGTCCCTCCTGCACGGCGACCTCTGGCACGGCAACCTCCTACCGGCTCCCGCCCTGATCGACCCCGCCGTCTACTACGGCTGGCCCGAAGCCGAACTCTCCATGCTCCATGGCTGCGGCAACATCCCCACCCCCTTCTACGACGCCTACCAAGAACTCCACCCCCTGAGCCCCGGCTGGCTGGACCGCCTCCCGCTCCTCCACCTCCGAGAACACCTCTGCGTCCTGGCCCACTTCGGCCCAGCCCCCGAAACCCTCACCAAACTCCACACCACCCTCCAACCCTTCTGAACCTATTGGCGGTTGAGGTGGACCAGGTATTCGTTGTGGTTCAGGGGGTTTCCGTCGGTTCGGGGGCGGGTGGGGGCTGGGGCGGGGACGGGGTGGTGGGTGTGGAAGGTCGTGGTGAGGAGGGCTTCGCCATGGGTGAGGGTGGGGAGGTGGGACTCGAAGGGGTGGGTGGTGGCGGCGGGGATGGTGCCTTCGAGGTGGGCGTGGTCGGGGTGCAGGGTGGTGTGGTCGACCAGGCCGCGGGATTCGGCGAGGTGGCCGAGGACGCGGGAGATCGAGTCAGGCGGGATGTCGAGCTCGAAATGGTTGATGGGCTCCAGCACCGTCGTCCCGGCGTCGTGAATGGCCTGCATCAGGACCGGCGGGACCAGGCGACGGAAGTCGGCGGCGACCGTGCCCACGCTGCTGTATTCGGTGTAGGTGAGGTCGATCCGGCAGCTCGGAATCTCCCAGCCCGACAAGCCCTGCTGCAGGGTCTGCCGGACCGTCTCCTCGATCGCCGTGTGGAACGCCCGCGGGAGCGCCCCCAGCTCGACCTCGAGCCGGTAATCGATGCCCTCGGCAAGCGGTGAGACGCGGAAACCGACGCCCGCCGTCCAAGGGTTGTCGGCAGCACCCATCTCCCGGTACGACGTTCCCACGCCGTCCACCCGTTCGACATAGATCGGACTGGTCTCGCTGAAGGTGACCGCCAACCCGTACTCGCTTTCCAGCAACGAGGCGATCACCTCCTTCTGCACCTCGCCGTACAGGCTCACAGTGAGGTCCTCCGCCTTGCGCACGCGGATCAGCGGATCCTGCTCGGCGAGCTGGCTGAGCGCCTGGAAGAGCCTCATCCGATCCCGGGCAGAGACGACGGTTTCGAGCGTCGGCGGCGCGAACAGTTGCCCGACGCCGGACGACCGTACGCCGAGCTGATCGCCGATCCGGATCTCCTTCAACCCGCGCAACGCCACGATCTGACCAGCCTCCGCTCGCTCGACGGACCGCCGCGACCCGTGCTCGAAGACGTCCACGGCCGTCGGGCGAGCCTGGTACGACGGCCCGTCCGCAGGGTGCACGTCGACATACGCGCGGGACGAGAGCGAACCGGCGAACACCCGGGCCGACGCGATCTTCTGCCCGGCCGCACCCCGCTCGACCTTGAACACCCGGGCCCGCAGGTCGTCCGACGGGCCAGCCGTTGCCCGCGGCAACCACGACCGAATGCCTTCGATCAGCTCCGGCACCCCGTCGCCGGTCATCGCCGACCCGAAGTACACCGGATGAACCTGCGCGGCCCCCACCTGCCGCCGCAACTCGGCCGCATAGTCGTCCACCGACAACGAGTCGTCCAGATACCTGGCCAGGAACTCGTCATTGCGCTCGGCAAGCAATTCCCCAAGTCCCTTGTTCTGCAGGGAGAACGGCGAGAACCGTGCCGTCCGCGTCCCGAGCTCGTGCACCGATCCCATCGGTACGGCGGACGTCGTCAGCAACCGCGCGATGTCCGCGAGCAACTCGTCGTAGCGGGCGCCGACCCGGTCGATCTTGTTCACGAACAGGCAGGTCGGGATGCGCAGCCGGGCCAGCGTCCGCATCAGCAGGCGGGTCTGGACCTGCACACCCTCGACCGCCGAGATCACCAGCACGGCGCCGTCCAGCACGGACAGCGCCCGCTCGACCTCGGCGATGAAGTCGGAGTGACCGGGGGTGTCGATCAGGTTGACACTCAGGTCACCCAACTCGAACGACACCACCGCCGAGCGGATGGTGATGCCACGCTTCCGCTCGAGGTCCATCGAGTCGGTCTGGGTGTCGCCCGCATCGACCCGGCCGACCCGGTCGATCACACCGGCGGCGTACAGCAGCCGCTCGGTCAGGCTCGTCTTACCGGCGTCGACATGCGCCACAATGCCCATCGTCAGAGAGTTCAAGGGTCCTCGCGAGTACGTCGAAGTGATCAGTCCTGTCGAGGTAGATCACTGCGCGGCGCATCCCGGTCTCCTGTCACTGGTCCTGGTCATTCGGACCTTCGATGGCAAACGCTTGGATGGTAACCCCGGGCCCGGTGCGTCGCGAGCGATTTTCCCGTCAGCCCTTTCAGGAGGCGATCGGCGCCGACTAACCTGCCGCCCACGCAGCCGCCCAGGTCCCGTTACATACTTCGCGGAACGGGACTTCCAGGGCGGCCGCTGGGGAGGACAAGGAGTTCTCATGTCTCTGACGGACGACTATCTCGCCGCCGCCATCACCCGGGGTCCCACGCCGAGCGCGATCCGCGCGGCCGTCGACCCGAAGCTCGACGCCACCACGTTCCTCGGCCGGTCCCTCAGCCGTCCGGCCTTCCTGGACGCGGCCGAGTACGGCCGGCTGACAACAGACCTGGATCTGCTGCACTCTGCCCTGACCCGGCTGCCGGAGCGCGTGTTCAACGGCGACCTGGGGGCGTTCGCCCGCGCGGTCGGCCTGACCGAGGCGCAGACCGAGGCCGTTGTTCGCGGTCGCGGGGCGGCCCCGAGCCGGATGGGTCGCGCGGATCTGTACAAGGACGAGCAGGGCTTCCATCTGCTCGAGATCAACATGGGCAGCACCGTCGGCGGGGTGGACAACCCGGTGCTGAACCGGGCGTGGCTGGAGCTGCCGTTCTTCGCCGAGTTCACCGACGAGCATCGACTCACCTTCACCGAGACGATGGAGGAGGTCGTCCGGACGATCCTGACCGAGGCGAAGGTGCCGACCGGCGTACGGCCGGTGATGGCGATCGCCGACTTCCCGGACAGCTACCCCGACCTCGAGCGGCAGTTGCACAAGAGCGCCGCGATGCTGGCGCCGATGGGGATCGACGCGCTGCCCTGCCCTGTGGACGCGCTGACGTACGCCGACGACCGGGTGTGGCTCGGCGATCAGGCGATCGACGTGGTGTTCCGGTTGTTCATGATCGAGGACCTGCTGAAGCCGGGTGCGGTCGAGATGCTCGAGCCCGTCCTGCAGGCGGCCGAGCGGGGGCACGTCGCGATCTTCACCCCGCTCGACGCCGAGCTGTACGGCAGCAAGGGATCGCTCGCGCTGCTGTCCGACGAGGCGTACCGCGATCGCTACCCGGCCGACGAACTCGCGGTCCTCGACCGCATCCTCCCGTGGACGCGGATGGTCCGCACTGGTCAGGTCACCGTCGACGGGCGGCAGGCGGATCTCCGGGAGTACGCGATCGCCAACCAGCAGGAGCTCGTCCTCAAGCCGACCGCGCTGCACGGCGGGGACGGCGTACTGCTCGGCTGGCAGACCGACGCGGCGACCTGGGCCGACCGGCTCGACAGCGCGATGGGCAACCCGTGGGTACTGCAACGCCGGATCCATCCGGTGCCGGAGACGTTCCTGACCGATGACGGGGACGAGCAGTGGTTGCTGACCTGGGGAGCGTTCCTGGTCGCCGGCGGCTTGGGCGGATTCCTGATCCGCGGATCGCGTGATCTCGACGGTGGCGTGGTCGGCATGTCCACCGGCGCGATGGGCGGCTGCTGCTTCTTCCAGGCACCGTAGTCAAACGTTCGCTTCGCCCCGCGGTCTGAAAACCCTTTGTTTTCAAGGGTTTCCAGGCTAGCGGGTGACGGCTCCGGGGAGTAATCTCGCGGACTGCGACCGGCCCTGTGAGGAGAGTGATCGGGGTTCGGCCGCACACACTGCCGCCCCGAGGTAGGAGCCGCCGCATGATCACCTCCACCGGTGTGACCGTTGTCGTCGTGCCGCCGGCGACGGCCAACGGCCCGCTGCACGTCGGGCACCTGTCCGGGCCGTACCTGGCCGCGGACATCGCGGCCCGGGCGGCGCGGGCGCGTGGCGAGCGGGTGGTGACGACCGCCGGTTTCGACGTCCACCAGAACTGGGTGCTGACCCGCGCCGAGAAGGAGGGCGTCGACGTCGAGAAACTGGCCGCGTCCTACCGGGACGAGATCGTCGAAGCACTGGATGCCGCCAGAATCCAGTACGACGTGTTCCTCGACCCGCAAAGTTCGGCGTACCAGCACGGCGTCACCTCCCTCGCCGCCGACCTGACCGAGGCCGGGCGGTTCCCCATGCGCAGGCTGACGTTGCTGGCCTGCGAGGACTGCGGACGCACGCTGCACCAGTCGTACGTCGTCGGCACCTGCGCCTGGTGTGGATCGGAGGCCGCGGGTGGCGGCTGCGAGGGCTGCGGCGGCTACACCTCGGCGGAGAACCTCGTGGACCCGGTCTGCAACCGCTGCGGTGGCGCACCGAAACCGTTCCAGGCGAACGTCCCGGTGCTGTCGATGGAGGACTACCGCCAGGAACTGATCGAGATCTGGTTGCGCGCCGAACTCCCGGACCGCGCTCGCCGGATCGTCACGCACTACCTCGAGCACCGGCTGCCCGACATACCCATCGCGTATCAGACCAACTGGGGACTCAGAGGCACCGGCCCGCACGAGGGTCTGCGGCTGGAGGTGTACGCCGAGGTCGGGTTGTCCACCGTGTACGGCGTCGCGCAGTCGCTGCAACCCGGGGCCTTGGGACTGGAGGAGACCTCGCGAGCGTGGTCCGAGGTCGGCGCGCTGTGGCACTTCAACGGGATCGACAACGGGTTCTACTTCGCCCTGTTCTGGCCCGCGGTCTATCTGGCCTGCGGGGTGCCGCCGGAGGCGATCGGCGGGGCGCAGGTGAACGAGTTCTACACGCTCGACGGCTCGAAGTTCTCGACCAGCCGGAACCACGCGATCTGGGCGAACGACTTCCTGCACGACGAGGACGTCGACATCGTGCGGCTGTATCTCGCGTGGGACCGGCCCGACCGCTACGCCAGTGACTTCACGGTGTCGTCGTACCGGGAGTTCGAGGCGTACGTGCGACCGCTGCTCGACGGTGCGGTCAAGACGTCGGCGGTGCCCGCCGTACTGGCTGAGGAGGACGTGAAGCGGGGTGCGGCGGCGTTGAGGCCGCGCGGTTTCGATCCGGCGCTCGCGGTCCGGTCGGCGCTGACCGGGCTGGCTGCGAGTGCACCCGGAGTCGATCAGTTGCTGTCGATCCTGATCGGGCGGTGACATGGACGTCCCGAACTACGACGGCCGGATCTTCCGCCCGCTCGGCAACCCGCCGGACGCGCCGACCGGCCGCTACCACCAGAACGGCAAGCTGATCTGGGCCGAGTTCGGCGGTGGTCGCCTGTACTTCGGTCGCCTCGTCGGAACGTGTGACGGCGACGGCGTCATCACCGCCACCTACTGCCAACTCGCCACCGACGGCACCGTCACCGCCGGCCAGGTCACCAGCACCCCCGCCTACACCCCCGCCGGCACCCTTACCCTCACCGAGCACTACCACCGCCTCGACGGCGCCACCGGCACCTCAGTAATAGAAGAGGTAGACCCTTCCCTGGCCCCACCCCCACCCGATTCCCTGACAAGCTGAGGAAATCAGGCCTTGAGGAGCGGAACGTCGTACTGCTGAATGAGCTCGTCCCGGGTGACCAGCGTGAGCCGCTCGGTGAGCGCCTGGGCAATCAGCATGCGGTCGAACGGATCACGATGCACAGCAGGCAATCGACCCGCGACATCCGCGTGCCGGTACCGGACAGGTAGTTCGCTCAGCCCGCTCTCGTCGATCAGCTCTGTCAGGTCATCCGGGATCTGCAACTTTCCCAGCGAGGTTTTGATGGCCAGCTCCCAGATCGTCGCGGCGCTGACGTACACCTCGAGCTCCGAATCGATCTGATCCTTCAGACCATAAGAAAGCTCGGAGCTGTCCTCGAGCCACCAAAGCAGCACATGCGTGTCCAGGAGCAGCCGGGCAGGTGTGGTGATCACGAGGGCAGGCCGAAGTCACGGGCGATGGACTCGTTGGTCTCGTGAGAGTCTCAGTCGGCCGCTCGGTGGATCCGGCCGGCGAGAGAGCCCCGTCCCACCCGCCGTACGGTCGTCGGCAGCGGCACAACCTTGGCCACTGGCCGTCCCGCCCGGCTGATGATGACCTCCTCGCCGTGCTCGACCCGCTCAATGATCCGCGACAGCTGAGTCTTCGCCTCGTGGATGTTGAATTGCACCGCCGGCTCGCCCATCAACCCTCCTTAGTCCACTTAGCTAAGTGTACCCGGGTCCCCGACGTTGCCTAGCGGTTGGCGGGGGCGGGGAGGATTCGGGCTCCGGGGACGGGGGCTTCGGCTTGGCGGACCATGCGGCAGAGGCCGGACTCGGCGAGTTCTACGGCGAGATCGACGGCGCTGCGGCTGTCGGCGGCGAGGAACAGGCAGGTGGGACCGGAGCCGGAGACCTGGGCCGCGAGAGCGCCCTGGTCGAGGCCGAACTGGAGGGTGTCGCCCAACTCGGGGCGCAGGGAGAGAGCGGCCGCCTGGAGGTCATTGCCGAGGGCAACTGCGAGTGCGTCGGGCCGGCCGGAGAGCAGTGCGGTGAGGAGTTCGGGGCGTACCTCGGGCGACTCGACCCGGCGAAGCGGACGCAGCCGGTCCAGCTCGCCGTACACGGCCGGCGTCGACAGTCCACCCTCGGCGATCGCGAAGACCCAGTGGAACGTACCGCGCGACATCACCTCGGTGACCTGCTCGCCGCGGCCGTGGCCGAGCGCGGTGTGGCCGACCAGGCAGAACGGTACGTCGCTGCCGAGCTCGGCCGCGAGATTCTGCAACTCGGTCTGCGACAACTGCAGGCCCCACAGCCGATTGCACGCCACCAGAGTCGCTGCCGCGTCAGTGGATCCGCCGGCCATCCCACCGGCGACCGGGATGGTCTTCCGGATCGTCAGCGCGACGCCTTCCTCGACGTCGTACTCCGCCTGCAGCAACCGCGCCGCGCGGACGGCGAGGTTCGTCTCGTCGGTCGGTACGTCGGCCGCGAAATCACCGACCGCCTCGACCGAGACCGCCGCGTCGTCGTCCCGCACCACCGCGGTCACGTCGTCGTACAGGGCAACGGCCTGGTAGACCGTGGCGACGGGGTGATACCCGTCCGGACGCGGCGGACCGACCGACAGACCGAGATTGATCTTGGCCGGCGACCGCACCGTGACCTCAGCAGAAGGTGACACGGGCACAGGCTAGTGCCTCAAACAGGCGACTGGTCGTGTCGTGCGCCTGCGAGGGCGGCGAAGTCCGTGATTCCCAGCATCTCGCCGCGCAGGCCCGGATCGATGCCTGTGACGCGGAACACCTGGTCGAGGCGATCGCGGTCCGGCATCCAGCGCGCGAGCGCCGAGCGGACGGTCTTGCGCCGCTGCGAGAACGCCGCCTCGATCACCGCGAACACCTCCTGCCGGCTCGCACTGGTGACCGGCGGTTCCCGCCGCTCGAAGGCGACCAGCCCGGAGTCGACGTTGGGCGCCGGCCAGAACACGTTCCGCCCGACCGGGCCGGCCCGGCGGACCTCGGCGTACCAGGCGGCCTTCGTGGACGGTACGCCGTACGTCCGCGAACCGGGCGGGGCGGCGAGCCGGTCGGCGACCTCGGACTGGACCATCACGAGCCCGTGCCGCAGCGACGGCGAGACCTCGAGCAGATGCAGGAGCACCGGTACGGCGACGTTGTACGGCAGATTGGCGACACACGCCGTCGGCGACCCGATCTGCTCGGGGCCGACCGTCATCGCGTCGGCCTCGATCACCGTGAAGTCACCGGCCCGGTCCGGGGCGTACGTCGCGATCGTCGACGGCAAGGCGGACGCGAGCACCGGATCGATCTCGACCGCGGTGACCGGGTGCCCCTCGGCCAAGAGCGCCAGTGTCAGCGACCCGAGCCCTGGCCCGACCTCGAGCACCGTCTCTGCGGCCGTCAGCGCTGCGGCCTTGACGATCCGGCGGACCGTGTTCGGGTCGATGACGAAGTTCTGGCCGCGCTGCTTGGTCGGGCGGACGCCCAGCGCGGCGGCCAGTGAACGCACTTCCGCCGGACCGAGAAGTCTCGGTCCGGCGGAAGTGGATGAATCAGACGAGGTCACCCCGTCAGTGTGTCAGGCTCGCTGGCCACACACCGGCCAGGCGCCGTACCCACCGCGGTCGGCCTTGACCTTCTCCGCGATCGCGATCTGCTGCGCCTTGGACGCACCGTTCGCGTTGTAGGCGTAGGCAGTGCCGCCGTAGGCCGCCCACGTGCCGTGGTCGAACTGCAGGCCGCCGTAGTATCCGTTGCCGGAGTTGATCGACCAGTTGCCACCGGACTCGCACTCGGCGATCCGGTCCCAGGCACCGGTGTTGCCACTCGCCGGCGGCTCGGTGTCGGTGGTCGGCGGCTCCACGGGCTTCGCCTTGGTGCCGACGAGAACCTTCTCGTCGACCGGCGCGGTGACCACCTTGGTCGTGAGCACCTTGCTGGTCGTCAGCTTGCCGTCCAGGTAGGTGTACACGTAGGTGACCGCCTTCGAGCCGTTGGTCCCCTTCGTGGTGGTCTTCGTGGTGCCCTCGAGCATCGTGGCCGACTTGGTCTCGTCGGTCCCGTGCGCGATGGCCAGGGTCTTGGTGACCTTCTTGACGTCGACCTTCACGTACCCGACCCGGTTCACACCGGGCTTGAGGGCGGTGGTCGCCGCCGGGCTGATCCGGTCGTCGGAGTCCCAGGCGATCTTGGCGCCGGTGAGGGCCTCACCGACGGTCGATGCCATGGACTTCACGGTCGCGACCTTGCCCTGCCGGACGATCTGCACCGTCTTCGGGGTCTTGACCACGAGCTCCAGGCCCTGGCGCCCGATCGGCGCGCTCCGGCTGGTGGAGAACACCGCAGCGCTGTCGTACCGCAGACCCAGGTCGGCCAGCGCCTCGTTCACGCTGTCCTCCGTGGTCCAGAAGGCCTTCTTGGTGCCGTCGGCGTTGACGATCAGCTGGCGGCCGTACTGCACCGCGATCTCCTGGCCGTCCTTCAACTTCGAGTCCGGTGACGGGGCGACGACGTCATGCTCGCCGATCTGAACTTTCTCGGCCTTCAGGGCGTCTGCCACGGTGGAGCCGAAGGTGTGCACCTTCTGCACCTGGCCGTCGACGGAGAGGCTCACGGTCTTGCTTTTCGCGGCGTACGCCACGGAACCGCCCGCAACGGCGAACGCGGCCGTCGCACCGACGGCCGCGATGATGGACTTACGCACTAACGCTCCCAGGTAGGGCCACCCGGGCACGGGGGCGGACAGCGCTGGCGTAAGGCCGCAAGCTCCGGGTAATTCAGGGCCCGGGGACCACGGTCATCGCCGAGGGGCGCGCTGCCCGGAACCTTCCCCGATCCCGGCCAATATCACGAGACAGTAACGAAGATGTCCCGGAAGCGCCAATCCTCTCGTCGGCGAGTCGCAAAATAGTGTAATGGGCCAGTTACGCCAGGTGATGGCCCCAGTGCCCTCGATGCACCACTTCGGCCGTGTTCCGGCGGCCTCGTTTCAGCGACGGGGAGCGCTTGTCCGGGGCCCGGTGGCCGACCGCCAGCAGGCCGATCAGGTCGAACCCGGCAGGCACCCCGAACTCGTCGTACAGCGTGCCCACCTTGTCCGCTGGAGGCCCGAAAAAGCAGGCTCCGAGGCCTTCGTCGACGACCGTCTGCAGCATCAGCAGCACCGCCATCCCGGTGTCGACGTACCAGTACGGCGCCGTCCAGTGGGACTCGTCGCGGTCGGTCCAGCCCTTGTCCGCTTCGGCGTACCGATCGAGGTACGCGTCCTTGTGCGCGAAGGCGAGGATCAGCAGCGGCGCCCGGCGCAATCCTGTGAGCCATCCCACATACTTCTCGTCGGGGTCGGCGGCCGCGATTCCCCAGTACCGCTCCCGATCGTCACCCTCCAGGGTCAGGAACGCCCACCCCTGGCTGAAACCGCCGGACGGGGCGTGCAGACCGTTCTCCAGGATCCGCTCCCGGACCTCTGCCGGCACCGGCTGGCCGGGGTCGAAGTTCCGCACCATCCGGCGCCGCCGCACTACCTCACTGAACTCCATGGGCACTGTCTACCAGCCGCGCCAGCAGGTAGGCCTCGGTGCCCGCGAGCCCGACCGAGCAGAAGATCACCGTCTGCTCGGCACTCGTCCTCCCCGGAGCGTCCCCGGCGAGCACCGCACCAAGACTGGTCAGCCGATCGTGCTGCGGGCTCCCGACCAGGATGAACGGCGGGTCGTACGCCGACGTCTGGGCGATCGAGTCCGTCACCGCGACATCCGCCCGGGCAACCAGGTCGGGACCGAACTCGGCCCGCCCGACCTGCTTGGGTCCGAGGGTCGTCACATAGGCTCCCGGCGCGATCCAGCCGGCGTCGATCACGGGCACCGGACTGTTCGTCGCGAGTACGACGATGTCCCGCCCCTCGACCGCGTCTCGCGCCGACTCCACCGCGTCCGCGGGCAGTCCCAACTCCGCGGAAACCCTTGCTGCAAAGGCATTCCGGCGTACCAGGTCACGACTGAAGATCGCGACCGACGACAGCGGACGGACCGTGGCGATCGCCCAGAGTTGGGTCCACGCCTGGGTGCCGGACCCGATCAAACCGAGAGTCGTCGCGTCCGGATTCGCCAGCGCGCCGACCGCGACACCGCCGATCGCACCGACCCGTCGCGGCCCCAGTTCGTTGCCCACAGCAATGCCTCGGACGGCGCCGGTGTTCCAGTCGTGCACCACGACCACCTGGCTGCCGGGATCGGTGTCGAACGAGTCGTACGACCGGTAGCCGAACCACTCCCCCGTCAGCGCTCCCGTGGTGAATACGAGCCGGCCGTCACCCAGGGCCGTGCTGACCCGCGGCGGCGTGTGCAGTCGCCCCGCGTGCGCGGCCAGGATCGCCTCACGCATCCAGCCGACCGCGGCGGCGGGCTGGAGCCGGGCCGTGATGTCGGCGTCCGTGAGGACGTCTACCACGAGCCGCCGAAGGCCCGGTCGGCGTTGTCGCTCAGCGCGCCACACAGTTCGGCGACCGAGATGTTGAGTACGCCGGCCATCTTCCGAGCCGTGTGCGGGATCAGGTACGACGCGTTCGGCTGGCCGCGATGTGGAGACGGGGTCAGGTACGGCGCGTCGGTCTCGACCAGAACGCGGTCGAGCGGAGTCACCGCCAGCGCGTCCCGCAGAGACTGGGCGTTCTTGAACGTCACCACGCCGGCGAAGCTCAGGAACGCGCCCCGGTCGACGCACTTGCGGGCGAACTCGGTGTCGCCGGAGAAACAGTGCATCACCAGCCGGTCCGGAACGCCCTCACGGTCCAGGATCTTCAGGATGTCGTCGTGGGCGTCACGGTCATGGATCATCAGCGTCTTGTCCAGCCGCTTCGCCAGCTCGATGTGCGCGGCGAACGACTCGTGCTGTGCGGCCCGCCCGTCCTCGCCGGTGCGGAAATAGTCCAGCCCGGTCTCGCCGATCACGCGGACCTTGTCCGAGGTCTGCGCCAGCCGCTCGATCTCGGCCAGCGCGCTGTCCAACTCCCCTGCAGCCTTGAGTTTCGGCGCTTCGTTGGGGTGCAGAGCGACGCCCGCGATCAGGTTCGGGTACTGCTCCGCGGCCTCGACCGCCCAGACCGCGCCCGGCAGGTCACAGCCGACCTGGACGATCCGGGTGACGCCGACGGACGACGCCATCCGGATCGCCTCGGCCGGGCTCAGCCAGGCGCCGTCCTCGCCGTCGGCGATGTCGAGATGGCAGTGCGCGTCGACCACGCTCATCGGCAGCGGGTCGGGCAGCGCCGGGCGACGCCGGTCGCGTGACCGGCCGTCCTCC
Source organism: Kribbella sp. NPDC050281 (assembly GCF_040655855.1). Taxonomy (NCBI): domain Bacteria; kingdom Bacillati; phylum Actinomycetota; class Actinomycetes; order Propionibacteriales; family Kribbellaceae; genus Kribbella; species Kribbella sp. NPDC050281. The sequence goes on from NZ_JBFAKS010000006.1 coordinate 229,703, forward strand.
CCGATCGCCGCGCGTTCCCGGGTCGGCCGGTCGACCTCCACACCATCAGCAGACATGCGGTCCAGGTTACTGACCTTCTGCAGCCTCTTTGACCTTGGCCACGAGCATCTCCCACATGCCCTGGGAGTGCTCGGCCTCCTTCTCGCTCGCGTTGTTGTCCTGCGTGAGCTTGAGGTGGGTCGCCTCGTCGCCGGTCAGCTCGTAGGTGAGCGTGTGGTAGTTCTCAGGTACGTCGGGCTGTCCGGTCAACGGGCTGAAATGCGTCAGCCTCAGCAAGCGGCCGGACTCGACCTCGAGGACCTCGCCCTTGTCCTGATAGGGCTTGCCCTCCCACTCACCGCTCCAGGTGATCGGACTGCCGACCTGCCAGTCCGTCTCCACCTCGGCACCGAACCACAGCCGCTTCAGTTGCTTCGGGTCGATCAGCACCTCCCAGACCTGCGCAGGAGTCGCCGCGATGTCGGTCTCGGCAGTCGCCAGGTAGCCGGTCATTGTCATCAGCTCCTTTCTGCTTCGACCGTACGACCGTCGTCACCTTCGCGCTTGTACAAACGCGTCAGTTCCGCGTCGACCACCTCCGGCCCCAGCTTCGTGAACACCGGCGTCGGCGGCCGCACAGGAGTTCCCGGTACGACGGGCTCCGATTCCCAGCGTGGTTGCGTGGTGTAGTCGCCGGTGATGATCGGGTACGCCGGCCCGCCGTCGAGATCGTCGACCTCACGAACCTCCGGCTGCGGCTGGAACGCTCCGGACCCGCCGAGCGTCTCGTGCACCTTCTGCGCCGAGTGCGGCAGGAACGGCGCGAGCAGCCGGTTGCTGTCGGCCACCACCTGCGCGGCGACATGCAGGATCGTCGCCTTCCGCTCCTGATCGGACTCCTTCCAGGGCGCCTGCTGGGAGAGGTACTGGTTGGCGTCCGCGGCGTTCTTCATCGCTGCCCCGATGCCGAGCCGGAGCCGGTGGTGCCCGAGGTGATCGCCGACCGTCCCGAACGCTTCCTTGCTGCTGGCAAGCAGTTCGCGATCGGCCGGGGTCAGCTCGCCCGCTGCCGGGATCGCGCCGAAGTTCTTCGCGATCATCGACGCGGTCCGGTTCACCAGGTTGCCCCAGGTGCCGACCAGTTCGTCGTTGTTCCGGCGGACGAACTCCGACCAGGTGAAGTCGGAGTCGTGCGTCTCCGGCCCGGCGACGGCGATGAAGTACCGCAGCGCGTCCGGCCCGTACCGCTCCAGTACGTCGCGGACGTAGATCACCACCGATCGCGAGGACGAGAACTTCCGTCCTTCCTGGGTCAGGTACTCGCTGCTCACGACCTCGGTCGGCAGGTTCAGCACGCCGTACGGCCCGGGCGAGGCGTTGTAGCCGAGCAGTTCGGCCGGCCAGATCTGCGCGTGGAAGGTGATGTTGTCCTTGCCCATGAAGTAGTACGACAGCGCCTCCGGATCGGACCACCACTTCCGCCAGGCCTCCGGATCACCGCTCCGCCGAGCCCATTCGATGCTCGCCGAGAGGTACCCGATCACCGCGTCGAACCACACGTACAGGCGCTTGTTCGGGTTGTCCTCCCAGCCCGGCAGCGGCACCGGGATGCCCCAGTCGATGTCCCGCGTCATCGGCCGCGGGCGTACGTCGTCCAGCAGGTTCAGCGCGAACTTGAGGACGTTCGGCCGCCAGCCGGTCCTGGTGCGGAGCCACGCTCCGAGCGCATCGGCCAGGGCCGGGAGATCCAGGTAGATGTGCTCGGTCTCCACGAAGACCGGCGTCTCACCGTTGATCCGGCTGTGCGGGTTCCGCAGGTCGATCGCGTCCAACTGGTTGCCGCAGTTGTCACACTGGTCGCCGCGCGCACCGTCGTACCCGCAGATCGGGCAGGTGCCTTCGATGTAGCGGTCCGGCAGGGTGCGGCCGGTCGACGGCGAGATCGCGCCCATGCCGGTCCGTGGGACGAGATATCCGTTGCGGTGAACGGTTCTGAACATCTCCTGCGCCACGGCGTAGTGGTTGCGCGTAGTCGTCCGGGTGAACAGGTCGTACGACAGCCCGAGCGCCTGTAGGTCCTCGACGATGACCCGGTTGTACCGATCGGCGAGCTCCCGAGGGGTGACGCCTTCCCGCTCCGCCTGGACGAGGATCGGCGTACCGTGCTCGTCGGTCCCGGACACCATCAGTACGTCGTTCCCAGCCATCCGTTGGTACCGGCTGAACACATCGGACGGAACGCCGAAGCCGGAGACATGGCCGATGTGCCTGGGACCGTTCACGTACGGCCAGGCCACGGCGGACAGGATGCTGGTCATGCGCCCGACTGTAGAGGCCGGGCGCAGCACCAGGCGACCGAGTTAGACCTCTTCGAGCCGCGGGAAAAGCGGGTCGCCCTTGGTCAGGGTGGCGCCGGCCGGGAGCTGGCCCCAGGTGGCGGCGTCCTGGACACGCTGATCCCTGAGGGCGCCGAGCTTCTCCTCGGCGCCGAGCAGGGTCCACAGCTTCGCGGCCGACTTCGGCATCGTCGGGTTGTGCAGTACGGCGACCGCCCGCAACGCTTCGGCGGCGGAGTACAGGATCGTCGCCAGGCGATCCCGCTGGGTCTCGTCCTTCGCGACCTTCCACGGCTCCTGCTCGGTCACGTAGCCGTTCACCGCGCCGACCAGCTCGTTGATCGCGGCGAGGGCGTCCTGGAACGCGAGCGTGTCCATCGCCTTGTCCGCGGTCGCCACGGTCTGCGCGAGCTTGTCGGCCAGCGCCTGCTCGGCCGGCCCGTGGTCCGTCGGCTCCGGCAGCGCACCGTCGAAGTACTTCCCGACCATCGCCGCGATCCGGCTGGCCAGGTTGCCCAGGCCGTTGGCGAGCTCCGAGGTGTAGACCGCGCTCAGGTGCTCCCAGGAGAACGACCCGTCCGACCCGAACTGGATCGTGCGCAGGAAGTAGTAGCGGAACGCGTCCGACCCGAAGTGGTCGGTGATCTCGTGCGGCGCGATCGCGGTCAGCTTGGACTTGCTCATCTTCTCGCCGCCGACCAGCAGCCATCCGTGGGCGAACACCTGCTTCGGTACGGCGACCTCCGCGGCCATCAGCATGGCCGGCCAGATCACCGCGTGAAACCGGAGGATGTCCTTCCCGACCAGATGGACGTCGACCGGCCACAACCGCTCGAACCGCTCCGGGTCGGTGCCGTAGCCCGCCGCCGTCACGTAGTTCAGCAGCGCGTCGATCCAGACGTACAGGACGTGGTCCTCGTCCCACGGCACCGGGATGCCCCAGTCGAAGGTCGACCGGGTGATCGAGAGGTCCTGCAGGCCCTGCTTGACGAACGCGATCACCTCGTTGCGGGCGCTGGCGGGAGCGACGAAGTCCGGCTGGGATTCGTACAGCTCCAGCAGCTTGTCGGCGTACGCCGAGAGCCGGAAGAAGTAGTTGGTCTCGGACACCTTCTCCAGCTCGGTGCCGTGGATCATGCACCGCTGGGTGCCGTCGGAGTCAGTACGGATGTCCGTCGGCAGCTTGAACTCCTCACAGCCGACGCAGTACAGGCCCTCGTACTCGCCCTTGTAGACGTCGCCCTTGTCGTAGAGCTTCTGCCAGAACTCCCGGACCCGCTCGGTGTGGCGCTGCTCGGTGGTCCGGATGAAGTCGTCGTACGCGATGTCGACGTCGACCCAGGCCGGCTTCCAGGACTCCTCGACCAGCTTGTCCGTCCAGGCCTGCGGGGACATGCCCTGCGCCTCGGCGCTGCGCATCACCTTCTCGCCGTGCTCGTCGGTACCCGTCAGGTACCACTTCTGCTCGCCACGCTGGGCGTGCCAACGGGTCAGGACGTCCCCGGCCACCGTCGTGTAGGCGCTGCCGATGTGCGGCGGTGCCGTGACGTAGTAGATCGGGGTGGTGACGTAATAGGCCTTCTCGGACATAGGAAAAGGGTAGTGCCGAACGCCAGGGCTATTTACCGGGGTCTCGGGCGGCCAGGACGGCGTCGTACACGGTCCGTTTCGGGACGTTGAAGCGCTTCGCCACGTCCGAGATGGCCTGCTTGCGCGGTGTACCCGCCTCCTCGTCGGTCGCGACCTCGGCGGCCAGCTCCGCAGGGGTGAGGACCTTGTTCGGGTCCGCGCCGGACACGACGACCGTGATCTCGCCCCGAACGCCGTCCTTGGACCAGGTCACGAGCTCGTCGAGCGGGCCGCGCTTGACCTCTTCATACGTCTTGGTGAGCTCCCGGCAGACCGCCGTACGACGATCCGGGCCGAAGGCCTCCGCCATCGCCTCGAGGGACGCGGTCAGCCGGTGCGGCGCCTCGAAGAACACCATCGTCCGCGGCTCGTCCGCCAGGTCGGTCAGCCGCCGGGACCGCTCCCCGGGCTTCCGCGGCAGGAACCCCTCGAAGGTGAACCGGTCCACCGGGAGACCGGAAAGCGCCAGAGCGGTCAGCACCGCCGACGGCCCCGGTACGGCGGTCACCTCGACGTCTGCGTCGATCGCGGCGGCGACCAGCCGGTATCCGGGATCCGAGACGCTCGGCATGCCCGCGTCCGTCACCACCACGACGGTCTGCCCCGAGGTCAGCGCCTCCAGCAGCTCCGGCGTCCGCTCCCGCTCGTTCCCCTCGAAGTAGCTGACCACCCGGCCCGCGATCACGATCCCGAGCTCCGAGGTCAGCCGCCGCAACCGCCGCGTGTCCTCCGCGGCCACCACATCGGCCTCGCCCAGCACTCGCCCCAGCCTCGGCGAGGCGTCCAGCACGTCCCCGATAGGAGTCCCCGCCAACACCAATCGCCCGGTCATGCCGCTGAGTCTAGGGCGCGTGCATCTCGACAGGAGGTGTCGGTTCCGGGACGTCCGATCCCCGCCTGAGCATCGCTCAGACCTGGCCTTTCCACCCGAGACGTCCTGTCGATCTGCACAGTCCTTGAGGCGGAGTGACCGGGGCGTCCGTACCATGGCGGGCGTGACTGCTGTGATCGAGGACGGAACCGCGCGCCGTGCGGACGCTGCCGCCGGGCGGGAGACGCTGGGGCGGGACGTGCTCGGGAGACGGTTGCCACCGCTCAAGGAACGGTTGTACCCGCCGATGCCGCGCGACTTCGAGGGCGGCTGGATCGCGACCCTGGCGATCACCGCGCTGGCCGCGTTCATCCGGTTCTGGCACCTCGGCGACCCGGCCAAGTTCGTCTTCGACGAGACGTACTACGCCAAGGACGCCTTCAGCCTGCTGAAGTTCGGGTACGCCCGGCAGTTCATCGACCAGCCGGAGGGCGCCGCGGACAAGGCGATCCTGGCCGGCAACCTGGACGTCTTCAAGGACACCCCGAGCCTGACCGTGCACCCCGAGGTCGGCAAGTGGATGATCGCGGCCGGTGAACAGCTGTTCGGGATGAACACGTTCGGCTGGCGCTTCATGCCGGCCCTGTTCGGGGCGCTGACCGTGCTGCTGGTGATCCGGACCGTACGGCGGATGACCCGGTCGACCCTGATCGGCAGCATCGCGGGCATCCTGCTCGCGGTCGACGGCCTGCACTTCGTGATGTCCCGGGTCGCGCTGCTCGACATCTTCCTGGCGTTCTGGCTGGTGGCCGCGGTGTCCTGCCTGGTCGCCGACCGGGACTGGACCCGGCGCCGGCACGCGAAGTCCCTCGACACCCCGGTCGCCGACGGCGAGCGCCGTGGCCTCGGCCGCTGGCTGCTGTTCCGGCCCTGGCGGATCCTGGCCGGTGTCTGCTTCGGCCTCGCGCTCGGTACCAAGTGGTCGGCGGTGTGGGTGCTGGCCGGCTTCGGCATCCTCGTCTTCGCCTGGGACTACGGTGCCCGGCGCGCGCTCGGCGTACGGCTGGCGTTCCTCAAGTCGGTGCTGGTCGACGGCATCCCGGCGTTCATCAGCATCGTGCTGGTCGCGGGCGTCACGTATCTGGCGACCTGGACCGGCTGGCTGCTGCACGACAACGCCTACGACCACGACTACGCGTCCAAGAATCCGGCGACCGGGGTGATGAAGATCGTCCCGGACGACTTCCGATCGCTGCTGCACTACCACGAGGAAGTGCTCGCGTTCCACACCGGCGACTACATCAAGAACGCCACCCACCCGTACGCCTCGAACCCGGCCGGCTGGCCGATCATCGCCCGCCCGATCGGGTTCGACGCGGTCAACGACATCAAGCCGGGGACACCGGGCTGCAACCCGCCGGCCGGCCAGAACTGCCTGTCGGTGATCTCTGCCTTGGGTACACCGATCCTGTGGTGGGGCGGAGCGCTGGCGTTGATCGCGGCCCTGGTGCTGTGGATCGGCTCGCGGGACTGGAGATTCGGGATACCGATCGTCGGCTATGTCACCTGCTGGGTGCCGTGGTTCGCGTTCGACGACAGACCGATCTTTTTCTTCTACGCGGTCACGATGATCCCGTTCACCGTGATGGCGCTGGCCTTGGTGCTCGGCAAGATCCTCGGCCCGGCCAGATCGGCGTTCGGCAACGCGACACCCCGTCGCCTGATCGGTAGCGCGGTCGTCGGTGCCTTCGTCGTCCTGGTCGTGCTGAACTTCGCCTACATCTGGCCGATCCTCACCGACAAGGTCCTCCCCCACTCCGACTGGCTCAGCCGAATGTGGTTCAAATCCTGGATCTGAGTTACCGGGAGGCGTAGTCGGTCGTCTCGAACGGCCAGAGCGTGGCCAGCCAGGAACTGACGGCTTCGTACAACGCCACGTCCAACTCGGCCCGGTCGGCGCGGACCCACGAACGAACATCGGCGATACGCGCATCGCTGCGGGACGGATAGATGTACACGCAACCGATCACCTCGCCGCTGCCGGCCTCGAGCACGGTGTAGGTGAATCCCCGGCGCTGGACGAAGTCGTCCGCGTGACGCTGCAGGTCGCCCAGGTTCGCCTCCGAGCTCATGCCGTCGACCGGCGGCCAACTGCCCTGGAAGCTCGGGGTCGCGCGGATGTGGTCGATGCTGCCGGTCCACGCGGCGTAGTCGGCGGCGTTGTGTTCCGGGCCGAGCGGCGTCAGCCGGAACGACGGCGTGATCAGCTCAGTGGGGACGACGAAGTCGGATGGGACGAACGGCTGGCCGGTCATGGTCGAAGGCTAGTGTCCTGAGTCGGAAGTTCGGCGGGAGATTTCGGTGTTCAGGTGCGTGCATCGGGGTGCTTGAGCAGTGGCCTCGATGCGGAGCATCGTGGGCGCTGGGCAAGTGCCGCGAGGTGCGTG
>NZ_JBFAKS010000007.1:0-230002 GCF_040655855.1 Kribbella sp. NPDC050281
CGCCGAGGCGGTGCCGGATCAGAGTGGGTTGTCAGACAAGGGCCGGCGTCAGGCCGTGTTGCTCGGTCAGCGACTGCAGGACGTCCCTTTCTCGTGATCGGACGACGGCGTTGACACGCCGCCGTCCGATCCGGGGCCCGGCGATGCACCGTCGGCCTGCGCGGAGCACCCCTCCAGGCCCACGCAGAACATCAACAGCAGCAGTCCGGGCAGGAGCCTCTTCAGCGGCGGACCACCTTCCGGACCGTCACCACAGCGGCCAGCAGACCGACCAGCAGTGCCACGACCCAGAGACCGGACTCGTCAGCGGCAGGGCTCTGCGCCTGGTCAGGCCCTGCTGCCTGTCCGCCGGTCCCGGTGTTCACCAGACCCGGCTTGCCGGATCCCGTGCTCGGGAGTTTGATCGTCCCGGCCGCCACTGTCATCGTCTTCTGCGTCGGCGCACCGACCGCGAATACACGGGTCAGATATCCGGCCTTGATCGGCAGATCCATCGGACCGAGAACAACAGGTGAACTCGCCCCGGCCGGCACGATGTCGACCTTGTACGTCGCCGCCGGAACGACCGCTTCGAGCGATTCCCCGTTGGCCACGTTGGCGAACGCCACCTTGCCGTTCACCCGGATGTCGGCCGGGCCGACGGCCGCATCGTGCGCGACCCGCAACCCACCCTTGTCCGCCGGCACCGCGTCCAGATTGTTCGCGTACGTCGTGATCAGCGGCGCACCCGTCGGCGACACCGGCTGGTGGATGACCACGTCCAGGCTGGCACCCGAGCCGACCGTCACCTCACGCTGGATGACCAGCGTTCCGCCTTGCTTGGCGGTGACCATCCGCTTGCCTGCGGCAACACCGAACGGCCCCACCAGCTTCGCGCCCGCCACCCCGCCGGCGACCTGCTTCCCGTCGATGCTGATGTCCAGCGACTTGCCCGGCAGCCCCTGGACGACGTACAGGTTGCCCCCCGCGGCGGCATCGGCGGGTGCTGTCAGTACTGCCGGCGCGGCCGCGACCGTCACCGCCAGCAGCAACGGAATCACCCTTCGAATCACCGGACCCCGAATTCTCGAAAATGCCTCTTGGGATACTGCCCGGAATTTTCCGGACACGCTCTGTTCCTGCATTCCGAACCCCCTCGAAGTGCGCCTGAAAAATACGGCACTAATTGCCGCACCCCACTAATTTCGGCGTATCGTAAGCGCAAGTCCGATCCGGCGCCAGAGGAAGCGTCCCGGATCCGATCTGGGGGGCGATGACTGATGTCAGGACGGAGTTCTCCGAACAGAGCACCGGCGGTGGGCCAGGAGTTCCTCCCGAGCGAGGCATCGGGGGTGGAGGACCTCCGTCGGCGGTACCCAGGAATGCGGGGACTGGTTGCGGTCGCGCTGACGCTCGGGCTCGGCGCGACCGCTGCATGTTCAGACACCGGCGGCACACCGGTCGCCCCCAGTCCCGGTCTGACCGCCTCCGTCAGCGTCAGCCCGGCCGAAGGCGTGCCGGTCAGTCCCGGTCCTGGAGTGACCAAGCCAGGCATCCGGCTGACCGCCGTACCGCGTAACGACGGGTCGTTCGACATCACCGAGGACGTAATGTTGCCTGAGGCCACAGATATCGTCCAGCTGCAACTGCCGGACTCCGGTGAGCACTTGCCCGGGATGATGGCCAGAACGGAGCCGCGGGCGACGAACCTGCAGGTCATCGCCGACGGCGAGCAGGTGCCGATCGAGCAGACCAGTCTCGCCGCACCCATGGACCTTCCGCTGACCGTTGCCGCGACCAAGCTCCAGCTGAGCTACCGGCTGTCCGGCTCGTTCGTCCAGCGCACACCGTCCGTGTCCCGCCGGGCCGGCGCGGCGATCCGGCCTCTCACCGCGGGAGCCGACGGCACCCTGCCGACCAATCTCACCGTTACCCAGGGTCTGCTGAACGCCGTTTGCCCGCTGCTGACCGAGACCCGATGTGCCGTCGGCGATCCGCCCGCACTCGGCATCCTGCCCGACATCCCGGCCAACAAGGCGCTCGTCGTACTGCAACTGGATCTGCCCAACTGACCCCGGATCACGCCTGGCCTACGCTGAGCTCATGACGGATGAGCGGATCGCGTTCGGCACCGCCCGGGCTCGGTGGGTGCTAGCGGCGACGGCCCTCGGATCCGGCATGGCGTTCCTGGACGGAACGGTGGTGAACGTCGCACTGCCGGCGATGGCCGAGGACCTGAACGCCGAGATGAGCGGGCTGCAGTGGATCGTCAACGGCTACATGCTGCTGCTCGCGTCGCTGATCCTGCTCAGCGGTTCGCTCGGCGACCGGCTCGGCCGACGACGGATGTTCATCACCGGGGTGATCTGGTTCGCGCTCGCCTCGGTGATCTGTGCGGTCGCGCCGAACCTCGAGGTGTTGATCGCCGGCCGCGTCCTGCAGGGCGTCGGCGGCGCGCTGCTCACCCCGGGCAGCCTGGCGATCCTGCAGACCACCTTCCAGCACTCCGACCGCAGCAGGGCCGTCGGCACCTGGTCCGGCCTGACATCGGTGGCCGCGGCAGTCGGCCCGTTCGTCGGCGGCGGCCTGGTCGACAGCGTGTCCTGGCGGCTGATCTTCGTGATCAACGTGCCGATCGCACTCGTCACCGTCCTGGTCACGCTGCGGCACGTCCCCGAGACACGCGACGAGACGGCGGCCGGGAAGCTCGACCTGGCCGGTGCGGCGGTGGCGACGATCGGTCTCGCCGGCCTGACCTTCGGCCTGATCCAGGCCGGCGAGGACGGCTTCGGCGACCCGTTCGTCCTGACCTCGCTGGTGATCGGAGTGCTCGCCTTCGTCGCATTCGTCGAGGTCGAACGCCGCAGTTCGCACCCGATGCTGCCAACCGGCATCTTCAAGAACAGACAGTTCACCGGCGCCAACCTGGTCACGGTGGTGGTGTATGGCGGGTTCGGCACGGTGACGTTCCTGCTCGTCGTCTATCTCCAGACCGCCCTCGGGTACGACGCCATCTGGGCCGGAGCCGCGCTGTTGCCGATGACCCTCCTGATGCTCGCCCTGTCCGGACAGTCCGGCGCACTCTCGGAGCGGATCGGCGCCAGGCTCCCGATGACCATCGGGCCGGCATTGATGGCGGTGGGCCTGCTGCTGATGCTGCGGATCGAGCCGGGTTCGTCGTACGTCGAAGACGTGCTGCCGGCCGTCATCGTCCTCGGGTTCGGCCTGGTCGCGACGGTCGCACCGCTGACCGCGACCGTACTGTCGTCGGTCGAGGACCATCACGCCGGGATCGCGTCCGGCGTGAACAACGCGGTCGCCCGGTCGGCGCAACTGATGGCGGTCGCCGCGATCCCGATGGCGGCCGGGATCACCGGCGACGTCTACCGCGACCCGGCCGCCTTCCAGGAGGGGTTCGACCGGGCGGTGTGGATCTCAGCGCTACTGACCGCCTCTGGCAGCGTAGTGGCCTGGTTCACGATCGGCGACCGGACCGCCCATCCGGTCCATCTGCACCACCACCGGCACTGCGCGGTCGAAGCCCCGCCGTACGCCCAGACCCGCGAGGGCTGACAGCTGTTGCCGGCCTGTCTGTTGCTGGCGGCAAGCAGTTGTCAGGCGCAGGCGGGGATGTCGCGGCCGGAGTTGTCCTTGGCCTCGTCGTTGCCCCAGCGGGACAGGTAGTACGCCGACACCCACTGGTTCGCCGGGCCGACATCCAGGTCCGTCTTCAGCCACCAGTGATTGAACGCGGTACCCACGCGGACCTCCGGGCCCCAGACCCGGCAGAACACATAGTTGGTGCCCTTGTTCAGGGTGCCGGTCTGCGTGCCACCAGGGGTGCTGTAGCCGGGGGCATTCGCAAAGGTGTCCACCCAGAACTTCCCGTCGCCCGCGCCGCAGTTGGCGCTGGTCTCGTAGTGCTGGTTGTACGACCAGGTGAGCGGGACCGCATGACCGTTGAACGACGCCTGCTGCACGACACCGTTCAGCTTCTGCTCGAAGTGCAGGTGCGGTCCGGTGCTGTCGCCGGTGCTGCCGACGATGCCGAGCTGCGTACCCTGGCCCACCGTGTTGCCGACGGCAACATCACGCCGATCCATGTGCAGGTAGCGGGTCTGCCAGCCACCGCCGTGGTCGACGACGACCATGTTCCCGCCGGTGGAGGACAGCAGTGACGTGCTGACCGTGCCGCCGGCCGACGCGAGCACCGGCGTACCTCGGGTGTGGCCGCCCGGGTCGACCATGTCGATCATCCACTGGCTGGCGTGACCGCTGTGGCTCGCGGTGGTCCACCGCAGTCCGCACGGGATCGGCATCTGGAAGCCGGGCGCCGCCATCGCGGCCGTCGGTACGGCGATCAGCCCGGCGGCGACGAGTGTTGTCAGGACCAACGACGTGAGGATGCGCTTGAGGTTCATCGGGGCGGCCCCTTCGCGAGCGGTTGGGCTCAGGGTAAGACCACGTCGCCACCTCCGGCAGGCCTTTCGACCTGCACTGAAACGTCAGCGCAAGGCTCGGTAGTGCCGGCGGACGTCGGGGGCGAAGTGCTCGGTCGCGTAGCTGAGCATGGTCCGCGGCATCGCCGCCGCATGCTCGTCCAGGAACGCGAGCAACTCGTCCTCCGAGACCCGTTTGCCGGCCTCGCGGAGCATCCAGCCGGAGGCCTTGTGGATCAGGTCCTGCGGATCGTCGAGCACCTGCGGCGCGAGCGCGTAGATGTCCGCACTGTCCCCGCGTCTGATGAACCATTGGGTCGCGACCAGCGCAATCCGTCGCTCCCACAACGACGGCGATCGGACCAGGGCCTGCAGCTCGTCCCGCGGCTTGTCGGACAGGTACCCGCCGACGATGTCCGCCGCACTGCAGTCGACCAGATCCCAGTTGTTGATGTACGCCGTACTGCGCAGGTACAGGTCGTGGATCGCGGTGACTTCCGCGGAGTCCGCCGTACGCGGCTTGAGCGCACGGGCGGCCCGATCGGCCAGCAGGCAAAGGATCGCCAGCCGGTGCTCGTGGACCGGGCTGGTCAGCGCCTGCTCGAGCTCGGGCAGCGGGAGGCCGGCGCGAAGGTAGGGCTTGAGCAGTCCGCGGATCGTGGACAGCTTCACCCCGACCATCTGGTCGCCGTGGCCGTACCCACCGGGCTGCATTTGGAAGTACCGCGACAGCACCTCCGCCACCGCGGGGTCAGCCGCAGCGTCGATGTCAGCGAGTAGGTCCTTGGTACTCAAATCGAGTAGGTCCTTGGTGCTCAAATGAGGAGGCCGCCGGTGGCACGGAGGTTCTGGCCGGTCATCCAGCGGCTGTCGGGGCCGGCCAGGAAGGCGACCACGTCGGCGACCTCGGCCGGCTCGCCGATCCGGCCGAGCGCGGTGATCCCGACGAGACGGTCCTTGGCCTCCGGCGGGTTCTCCCGGTGGAACATGTCGGTGTCGGTCGCACCCGGCGACACCGCGTTGACGGTGATCCGGCGAGCGCCGTACTCACGGGCGGCGACCCTGACGAACAGCTCCAGCGCCGCCTTGCTGCCGGCGTACAGGGAGATGCCCGGACCGGGGACCGCGGTGTTCAGCGTGGACAGGGCGATGATCCGGCCGCCGTCGGGCAGCACCTGGCCGGCCCGCTGGATCGCGAAGAACGGGCCTTTGAGATTGGTCGCGAAAGTCTCGTCGTAGTCGGCCTCGGTCACGTCCGCGATCCGTTGCACCTTCGCCTGCGCCGCGTTGCAGACGAAGATGTCGAGGGTGCCGGTCGGCTCGGCCGCCCGCTCGAACAGCTCGTCGACAGCACCCAGGTCGGCCTGATCGGCCTGGACCGCAATCGCCTCACCGCCGGCCGCCTTCACCTCCGCGACCACATCCGCGGCCGCGGCCTCGCTGCTTGTATAGGTGAACGTCACCACGGCACCGTCGGCGGCCAGCCGCCGGACGATCGCCGCTCCGATCCCGCGCGAGCCGCCGGTGACCAGAGCCGCCTTGCCGTCGAGTACGCCCATGTCCACTCCTTCAGTCGTCTGTTTCCTCCCTGTCTACCACCGGCTCGGGGCCTGTCGGCTTCGTCGCGCGGACTGCTCGCATCGCCGCACGGCTTGACGCTTCGGGCAGGCACACCTAAGGGCTGGCAGCGCTTACATCCGGTCAAGGTCACGCTCCGAGGTCATCCGCGTCAGACCCGTTGTGACGTTAAGCCGTTGGGGCATACGGTGAGAGCAGGGCAGTTCCATCCCGCCAGGACCTACCGGCGTTCGTGGCTACCCGGGGGAGAGACCGGCGTGACAAGCCACCCAGAGCCGCGGGACGGCGAGATGATCAGAACGACTTTCGACGCTGTGACCGTGGAGCTGGAAGCCGGCGTACTGCTGGTCCGGATGTCGGGTGAGATCGACATCGCGACCACCGACTTCGCCTCCGAGTCGATCCGGGCCGCGGTGTCACCGCCGGCCCGACTGGTTCTGATCGACGTGTCCGCTGTCACGTTCTGCAGCTCCGCCGGCCTCGGCAACCTGGTCGAGGCGCGCAACCTGGCCGGTCAGCACAACATCACGCTGGCCCTCGTCGGCGTCGGCCGTCCGGTCGACCGCCCGCTCGCAGTCACCGGCCTCGGCGGTCAGTTCCGCATCTACTCCACGGTCGAGGAGGCCCTGGCGGAGCTCTGATCCGCCACGGTTGCCAGGCCTGGCCGACACTCGTTCTTCGGCAGGTGACGTGTCACCGGCTCGACCGCCCGATACGGTAGCGTCCGGTGTCTCCGAAGAAGGAATGTCATGGGTGAGCTAGCGAAGATCGTGGTCGTGGTGCCGACCTACAACGAGCGGGAGAACCTGCCCGTGCTGGCCGGGCTGCTGTCCGACCTGAACCTGCCCGGCCTGCAGATGCTGGTCGTCGACGACAACTCCCCGGACGGTACCGGCGACGTCGCCGACGAACTGGCGAAGGCGTCTCCGGAGCAGGTCTCGGTGCTGCACCGGACCGAGAAGAACGGGCTCGGCCGCGCCTACATCGCCGGCATCAGCCGCGCCCTGGACGACGGCGCCGACATCGTCATCCAGATGGACGCCGACCTGTCCCACCCGGCCTCGGTGGTCCCGATCATGGTCGAGACGCTGCGGACGACGGACGCCGGCGTGGTGATCGGATCGCGGTACGTCGAGGGCGGTTCGGCCGCTGCGGAGTGGGGTTGGCACCGCCGGGCGCTGTCAGCCTGGGCGAACTTCTACGTGAACGCGATCCTGCGGCTCGGCGTGAAGGACGCGACCGCCGGCTTCAAGGCCTGGAAGGCGGACACGCTCCGCTGGATCGACGTCACCACCATCCAGAGCAACGGGTACTCGTTCCAGGTCGAGATGAACTACCGCACGGTCCGGCGCGGGCTGCACATCGCCGAGGTACCGATCCGGTTCGAGGAGCGGACCGCGGGTGCTTCGAAGATGAGTCTCAAGGTGCAACTGGAGTCCGCGCTGATGCCGTGGAAGCTGCTGTTCAAGCGGTCTTCCTGACGGTTCTTCCGCTTGAGCTCATCCGCTTGAGCTCATCCGCCTGAGCTCATCCGCTTGGGCTCATCCGTAGCCGAGCTCGTGCAGGCGGGCGTCGTCGATGCCGAAGTGGTGCGCGATCTCGTGCACCACGGTGATGTTCACCTCGTCGACGACGTCGTCCACGCTGTCGCAGATCGCCAGCGTCGGGTTGCGGTAGATCGTGATCCGGTCCGGCAGTACGCCGCCGTAGTAGTGCCCGCGCTCGGTCAGCGGGATGCCCTCGTAGATCCCGAGCAGCGCCGGGTCCCCGGCTGGCGGCTCGTCCTCGACGAAGATCGCGACGTTGTCGATCAACGCCGCCAGCTCCGGCGGCACCTCGTCCAGCGCCTCGGACACCAGCACCTCGAAGTCCGCCCGGCTCATCTCGATCACGCTGCCAGCGTAGTGAGTCAGAGCCAGCCCTGACGGGACGCCTGGACGCCGAGCTGGAACCTGGTCTGCGCGCCGAGCGCCTCCTGCAGCCGGCCGATCCGGCGCGCGACAGTGCGCTCACTGACGCCGAACTCCCGAGCGATCGACTCGTCGGTCAGGCCTGCGCTGAGATAGGTCAGCAGTCGCTTCGACTCCAGGTCCGGTCCGGCGGTCACGTCGTTGAGGTCGGTCGCGCTGGTGATCGGTACGGAGATCCGCCACAGCGCATCGAAGACCCGTGCGAGCCCGGCGAGCAACGGCGAGTCGTGGACCACCATCGCGACGAACTCCGGCCCACGCTCGACCTCCGACCGGGCACCGACGAGTGCCCACCGGTCGTCGACGACAGTGATGTTCAGCGGTACGCGGGGGAACACCCGAGCGTGCTCCCCGGCCTCGATGCACGACCGCACCATGTGCAACGCGTTGGCGTCCTGGAGGACGTGGGCTCCGTAGATGACCTCGTACCTGACGCCTCGCTCGAGCGCGTCGAACATGCCCTCGACGATCCGGATCTCGCGGGCCGCCAGGTTGCCCATCGTCATGGCCCGGACCTGGCTGTGCGCGTCCGACTGGACCGAGTTCAGTACGGCCTGCGCGGCGGCGTACGTCGGCAGGATCTCCAAGTAGTCCTGGCGGCCGGCAGCCGACTTCCACAGCTCGGTGAGGAAATCGGCGCTCTCGTGGGCCAGGGCGGCCTGCTTGGTGTGCCGCTCCGCGAGCGCGTCCATAGCCAGCCGCGGCGGACGGACCACCAGGCCGTCGTCGGTCCGTTCGACCAGGCCGAGCCCGATCAGCTCGTCCAGGCACTCGTCCGGGTGAGCCTGCTGGATCGCCTCCGGGTTCAGCAGCAGGTCGAGCAGCAGCACCTCGGCCGCGGCCGAGAGACCCAGTGCCTGGAGCGGCTCCATGTCTCTGTGTATCAGCAGGCGACAGGTTCTCGCCATGCCGGTTTCTGACAGCACGAGGTCTCGTAGTGGCCGCTACACGCTGCCAATACTGATGCCGCTCGTCCCCGTCCACTAGGAGATCCCTGATGAGAAAGAGCATGGTCTGGTCGGCAGTCGCAGCTGTCGGCCTCTCGCTCGGGCTAGCGGCCACCCCCGCCGCCTCGGCGGCACCGGCCGGCGTTGCGGTCCAGAGCGCCGTACCGCAGCAACTGTCCCCCGAGATCCAGCAGATCGTCGACAATCTGCCGGCAATGCGGGCGCGGGCGGACGCCGTACGCGCGCAGCTCGGTCTGCCGGACGACCCGGTCCGGGACGCGCTGATCGCGGCCATCGACCCGACCCAGTACGAGTGCTCCACCGAAACCCCGGCCGTGGTGAGCGCGGTCATGCCCGACACGTCGACCTGGACGTTCGAGCAGATCCTCGCCGTACTCCACGTCCTGCTGTTCCAGATGTCGCTCATCGACGCGGCGTACCTGCCGCAGACCGGTCCGTTCACCTACGGCGCCCATGGCGAGTTCACCAACCAGGTCAACCGCACGATCAAGGACCTGGGCCGCTTCTGGGACATCCCGTCCAGCAATATCGAGCTTGTGCCTGCCCACGGCCGCTCCATGCTCGACCCAGAGGTGAACTACCGGGTCTTCACCGCCATCTACGGCTTCAACGCGGAGCAGTCCCGGGTGTCTGCCGACCTGGTCGCCCATGAGCTCAACAGTGCGACCCTGGGGTACGGCGATCTGCCGATCTTCACGTTCAATGCGTACGCGGCTTCAGGCGGTGAGAACATCCCCGGGTACGGCACCGCTCCGAAGCGGATCGCGTTCGGGGACGGCGTGATGGAGGGCTTCGCCCGGGTCGGACTCGGCGATGTGGCGCCGCAGGCGATCCTGGCGCACGAGTTCGGTCACCACGTCCAGTACGCCGACGGCCTGATGCGGGACGACCTGCCGGCGCCCGAGGCGTCGCGCTGGGCCGAGCTGATGGCGGACGCGTTCAGTGCGTACTTCCTCACCCATGCTCGCGGCGCCTCGATGAACTGGAAGCGGGTCGAGTCGTTCGGCCAGATGTTCTACCAGCTGGGCGACTGCGGCTTCACCGCCGCCGGCCACCACGGCACACCGAACCAGCGGATGCGCTCGGCCCTCTGGGCGTACGGCGTCGCCGACTCAGCCAGTCCACAGGGTCACATCCTGCCGTCCCGCAGCTTCTACGACCTGTTCGCAGCGCAGTACCCGACGCTGATCGCCCCTGACGCGACCCCCTGACCCCGGGCCGCGCGATCAGCTGAGTAGGCCGGCTCTCCCCCGGCCAGGGCGCCGTACGCCCACCTCCTCCCCGGCGTACGGCGCCCGCCCCGGAACTCGTTTTGGAGCGCGGCCACAACTCCTCTATGCTTACGGCTGTCCCTGGAGCTTCGGCTCCCGCGGGTCCGAGTCCCCATCGTCTAGTGGCCTAGGACGCTGCCCTTTCAAGGCGGTAACGCGGGTTCGAATCCCGTTGGGGATACGGCCGAAAGGCCGGTGTCAGAACCACCTCGGAGATGCTGTAGGATCATCGAGTCAATCTGGCCCAGTGGCGCAGTTGGTTAGCGTGCCGCCCTGTCACGGCGGAGGTCGCGGGTTCGAGTCCCGTCTGGGTCGCCAGGAGAAGGCGGCGGTGTTCACACACCGCCGCTTACTTTCTCCCCGGTCAGGTAGCTCAGCTGGTAGAGCGTCCGCCTGAAAAGCGGAAGGTCGGCGGTTCGAGACCGCCCCTGACCACCACCACCCTCTCCTCCACCGGGGAGGGATTTTCTTTCCCCCGCGTGCCGGCCACATGCGGCAAGGTGACCGTGATCACGCCGTCCGAGCACATCGACGTCAGGGCAGGCTCGCTCGTACCGCCAGCCATGCTCGGGCGACGTCTCGGTCTGATCCGGCGGGTACCCGGTCAATCACCATTGTCAGCGGTGCGAGCAGGTTCTTGTGGCGCCGGAGCAGCAGCATCTCCTCGCGAGGTAGCGCTCTCCATCGACGAGCCAACTCACTGGCAGCTTGGGGATGCAGAGTCGTTGTTGCGAGAACGCTACGGACCAGTGCCGCCGGATCCCACGTCTCGTCGCCAGGCAGCGGCCCAAGCTCATTGATCAGCAGCGCTCGCATGCTCGCGGCGTCCGTGGCTGCCTCCCATCGGTCAAGGCCGGCGAACCTCTCGCTGCCCTCGACCAGCAGCAAGAACACCATCGCCCACTCCCGGCGAACATCGGCTGCCAACCTGCGGTTATAGGCACGGCTCTGAGGCATGATTCGCACTCGCAACCACCAGTTGGTCTCGGCGGGTGCGGATGCCTCGGTCAGCGTTGTGATCCACAGCCTCAATTGACTGCTGGGCCACTCGTCCATCTCCGCGGCGAGAACCTGCTCCGACATCCATCCAGTGTGGAGCAGCGTCCCTGCGGCTCCAACCGGACGTACCGATGCGTTAGCGGGCAGGCCGTACGGCAACAAATGGCGTCATTCACCCTCCCAGCGGAGTCGGCCGGTCGAGACCGCTCCTGACCACCCCTCATCTGCGGTTTCTCCCGCAGAGGCCGGTGGCGCCAGCACAGCAACGCAGGTAGGTGGCGACCAGTTCCGTTGGCCGCGCGAGGTTCTGGCAGGCTGCGGGCATGCAGCCGGTGCCGTCAGATAGTCACAGATGGTTGTTCGACCTGACTGATCCGGATCCTGCGCGTCGGCGGGCGGCGTTGGACCGGCAGGGCGAGCTCATAGCTACGTGGTCCGCCGGGCTCCGGTGGTCAAACACCCTCTGGTACCAAAACGGCCGCAGCTCCGACTTCTCGCACTCACCGAGGTTGACCGCTGAATACGACCAGGCGGAGGCCATGCAGAGCAACGCCATCGCTCAAACGCTCTACAGCGTTGCCGGGAAGTTCGGCCGAGCGCGCTATCAGGAGCTCGACGACGCAGCGGCAGAGTCAGTGCCGTATGCAGTCCTGTTCCTCCGGTGGGAAGTCGGCTTTCAGGACGAGTGGCGAACCGCAGCGCCTTGGTCGCCATGGGAGCAGAAAGAGAGGATTCTGCGCGGCTTCATCAAGGCCGGCCCGTTGGGCTGGGAGGAAGCCTTGACCGACCTTGTGATGGCCGCGGTCAATCGCGAGCACTGGTGTGAGGACCGCTGGTACGCGGCTTTGGCGCGACGCCTCGACAGTCCCGAACTCCGGAACCTGCTCGCGGACGCGGCCGCGTCAACCGACCCGCTCGTGCGGCTGCGAGCCGGATACGTCAGCGCAGTACTCGACGATCAAGGCATGCCGGTTACTGTCGCAAGTTGGAGGCGCTGGCTGGCCGCGCCCGGCGGCTGAGCATCAAGCCACAGCAGCACCTTGTGCACTAGTCACTTGAGGACTGCACATGCTTGCAGGACGTCGGCCGGCACCCGAACGGTCAGCTGCTGAGATCCACATTGTCGCCCGAAGCGACCCGGCACGTGCCGAAGGTACAGCGATCGGCACAGCAACAACCAGCACCATCTGTCGTCGCCGTTCGCCACCATGCCTCGCATAGCAACAAGTGAGCCAATCCGAACGTGAGGCTCAGTCGAACTGACAAGCGAAAGGTCGGCGGTTCGAGGCCGACCCTGACCACCTTCTGACCTGCGGTTTGCCGCAGCGTCATCTGTCCGGTGGTGCCACCGTTCGAGGTCGCCAGATCCAACTGGCGCCGAGAGTCGGCTAATCGTTGCTTTCGTAGACAGGGAACGGCCAGCGGGGGTCGTCGAAGCGGGCAGGAATAGTGATCGCCATGAGCCGCAGGACGTTTCGAAGATGATCGGGATCACCGTGGTTGCCGAGTCGGCTGGGGGCATGGCGGAGCAGCCACGTGGTGAGGTCGCGGGACTTCTGTTGCTCGTGGTCCACCGTGCACCAGGGGAGCATGTCCTGCAGCAAGTGGAAATCCCACTGCGTGAGGGCTTCCGCGAGACGCTGGTCGGCCAGCGGATAACGGATCGCCTCCCACGCGGCAAGCCAAGGGCCGACCGTGCCTGTTGCCTCAGCGCACAGAGCAAACGCTTCGTGAGACGGTGCCGGCCGAGCGGAGGCGGTGAGGCAATGAGCCCACCACGCGTGCAGGAAGCCCCAGACAACCTCGGCCTGCTCGGCCGGCCACTGCTGCCAGTGGGCCCGAGCGAGCGAGTCACCGACCTCCACCAGGTCGTAGTCGCTGACGCCACCGGTGACGAGAGCGCTCGCCAACTGGGGCAGCACTCTTCGCATCACCGACGCATGGTCGTACCAGTCCGGTGCCTGCCAGGTGCGGCGCAACAGATCCGGCTCGAGCTCAATGTCCGGAACCTTGAGGCTCGCGAGTTCCTCTGCCGAGCCCCAGTGGCATTCGCAGTTCGTCTCGTCCGCCCGAGCGGTCATTCCGCGAAAGGTCTCGACAAGACGGCTCAGTGCACCATCAAGCGTCGATGGAGCGGATCGATTCGTCACGGGCGCTCGCTTTCAACTCCAGGCCTAGCGGCAGGAGAAGGGACACCATACCCGGAGCACTCCTGATCGCAGCCGGGTTGGCCTAGCCGGACTCCGGCGAGTACGAGACGTCGACCAGCTGACTCCAGCGACCAGTTCAGCAACACACGGCTTCACTGGCAGCCTCACACGAACGTCAAGACACGCACGGCGATAGTGCCGCCGACAGACTTGGACAGCTCTGTCGATCTGAGATGCGGAAGGTCGGCGGTTCGAGACCGCCCTGACCACCTTTCTCACCTGCGGGTATAGGACGCCGTAGTTGGGGATCCGGATGAACTGCAGCAGTGACTGCAGCAGTCCCCGGGGTTGCGTGCGGCGCTCGCTAGTGCCTCTCGACGGCTGGGATAGTGACGAGGCTCCGTCACCGTGCCATCGCGATCCAAGAAGACAGCCGGTCTCATCCGCGCGGGCCGACCTGGTGTTCTTGACGTTGTGCTCGCGGGCGATCCGATAAAGCGTGGCCGCGATACGCCGGACTTGGTCACGAGCTCGTCCGCCGGCGATCCTACCCCGGTCGCCGACGTTGACAGCGTATGCGACGGCAAGACGGGCCAGGCAAAGACCGAGGTCACGGCGGAACGCCGACTGCCACACCGTCAGGACGACGCGATCGCGCCGCAGGTCGGGCTGAGTCCTTGATGCAGCCAGCCGGAGGTCGCCGACGGAGAACGCTTGACGGCCCATCTCGAGCGCGTCGGCCGGCCAGTACCGGCCCTGTAGTTTGACGAACTGGCCGCCATGACAGGGCTCTGTCTGGATCGGCTCAACGAGGTCTTTGTTCCTGGCAGACGGCGACCAGATCACCATCTCTTCCTGGGCCACTGCCCCAACCGGCTCCCGCCTGGATCTCGGCGAAGTAGCCGGCAGAATCAAGGGCAGTTGAAGCACCCGCCAGAATCGATCAGAAACGCGAGATGCGCCGCGACACCGCAGCCAGCAAGGAATGGTCGGCGGCGTCGGAAACCAATGGTGGAGCCGGGAAGTCCGTGTAATTGTCACGGACCCGTCGTTCCATCATGGCCCGCACCCGCGCGGCAGGCTCGTCCGCTGATGGAGATTCTTGGGCGCCCCAGACCCATCCCTGCATCAACGGCCGAATGTCGAACCGCAGCGACTCGAAGATCTGCCGTTCCACGAATAGAGGGCTCGCGAGAAGCGCGGATCCAGACCAGCAGGAGGGAAGGCCGAAGGCACAACAACAAGGTCGTACTGCCGCGCTACAGAGGCCGAGAGCGCCTGCACGGAAAAGATGGCGGAGAAGAGGCCCGTCGCCTTTGCGAGTGCTCCGTACGAGGCATCCGAATATAGACCTGTCGCGGCGATCGACGCTGCGACGGCAACCCACGGAAGGGCGCGGAGAAAGTCCCCGAGATGCCAACGGTCGGTGTCGTGGATTACGGCAACACGCGCAATCTGGTTGCGAAGGCACTCGAACTCGAGAACACTTGACGGCCCAGCGGCAGAGATTCGAGGCGGAATCATCATTGGCGTTGACACGAACTCATCAGAACCTATGTGCGCTCACAGCCTTTGGATATCGATGACCGACATCAATATGCTAGCCCTTGTCTCAGGGCTGCGGGATCCGCGCTCGTATGACGAAAGGAGCGACGTTGAAGATCAGCGCAAGCATCATGGCCCATCCTCGACGGCTGGAACGAGCTGAGGAACTGGCCGCGAAACTGCCGACTCTGAGCCCGACCGTGGTCGTGGACCCGGAGCCGGATGGTGCGCCGTCGGCGCTGAGGGCAGCGGCAATTGCCTGGGACAGCGCAGGTGATGAGGGATACCACCTCGTCCTGCAAGATGACACGACCATCTGCGCTGACTTCGAGTCGCGGCTGCGCGCCGTGTCGACCGGTGGCTGCGACGCTGTCAGCATGTTCGCCGATTGGGGATCGGTCAACGGGCAGGCGGTCCGGATCGCGGCGATGCAGGGCCGTGGCATCGCGCCGATCTTCCAGCGGTCCATCCCACCGCAGGCGCTGTTGATGCGAGCGGACGCCGCACAGGAGTTCGCCCGCTGCTGCGCCGAAGCCATCGAACGCGGTGAAACACGAGACTCGAAGCTGCTGTGGGAGTTCTGCCGATCTCGCGGTCTGGCCGTCGGTATCTGCGTGCCGAATCTTGTGCAGCACGATGTGACCCATCAGCCGAGCCTGTGGCCCGGCAAGGTCGAGAGAGGACCGATCCGCTCGGCTCTGTTCGCTGACGATTTCGAGCATTGGTCACCCGACGCGTCAGGCGCCGACGCCACCGTTGACCTGCTGCCATATGTAGGCTGGCAGGCTGAGGCGAGGGTAACGACTCAGGCGCGCCCGGATGAAGCGACCACGGAAACGTCCGCCCTCGATTGGCTCACGGCACGTGGTTGGGAAGGGCGGGATCTGGTGGCCGAATTCGAGCGCATCTGGCGCACTACCTGGCCCGTTGACCCGATCATCACCCGCCCGATCATGTTCCAGGTTTTCCTCGCCTGGGCGGCGGTCACCGTGGAGTTTTCCGCCGCGGCGAATACCCCGAGAGCCGCTCTGGCGACTGTCACCCCCGGCGCCTTGCGAAATACCATCGATCTCCAGCGAGCGCCCGAGTTGATGGATGCCGCAGCGCGCTTCGTCGAGCATGTCGTCTCGAGCGAGTTGCTGCGAGGCCGGTGTTGACCCTCTCGGCTCGCCCCGCCCCTGACGCCGGGGTCCAAGGCACCGTCGCGGCTTCGGTGACACGCGGAACTGGTGGGCAGGTTCGATGGTGACCGACCTCCGTTCTCGGCCATTCCGCTGCACGCGGACAGCTCGGCCGTGACGGCGATCGGGAACGACTTCGGGTTACGAGCAGACATTCGAACGACAGGTGCGAGCGCATGCACGTCAGGGAGACGTGTTGATCCTGCTGACCACGAGTGGCGAGAGCCCGAACTTGATGCGGCAGCGCGCGTGGCTTCGGCGCTGCAGGTGCAGACGCTCGCGATGACTGGAGCGGCTTCCAACTCACTCGCGGATGCTGTCGAGAGCGCCATCTGTGGCACGGTCGCACGGTCGCAATTCCACTGATCCCGGATCGATCCACTTCAGCTCTCGCCGCGAAACTCCGGAGCACCTGACCGAGGACCCGGTCCGGCGCCTCGCCTTCCTGAAACCGGTTGCGGCCACCAGGCTCCCCGTGCAGATACATCATCGGCCGCAACTGCAGCGGCCTCCGACGACGTACCCAGAAAGGCACTTGTCGTGAATATTGTCGCAATATTTCCGTTGTACCTTCCCTGGCGACGGGCGGGCGCCGAAGTAATGACACATGCCTTGCTCCGCGGACTGGCGGATGCCGGCCATTCCGTTCAGGTTCTGGTGATTCCTGAGGTCCGAAGGGACTCCGTCCTGCCGCTCGAAGAGGTCTGCCTTGACGGGATCCAGATCAAGGTTTGCACCATCGCGCAACTCCGAGCGATATTTGACGGTTCGCGATCGATCGATGTGGTCATCAGCCAACTCGGCGCCAGCACGACAGCGTCCGAACTGGCCAGATCCCACCAAGCCAAGTACATCGAGGTTGTTCACGGAGATGACCCCAGAGCATACCGGAACCTGATCGCCTGCCGGCCCGACCTCACGATCTTCAACACGCGACTGCTGCGCGATTTCTTCATGACCCACTGCGGTCGATCCGAGGTTTTCCACCCACCCGTCAGTCCAGATATTCAGCGCACCCACAAAGGAAGCCACGTAACACTGGTGAATCTCCGCGAGGACAAGGGGGTCGGCCTCTTCCGTTCGATGGCCGAACAACTCCCGGATATCCCCTTCCTGGGCGTGGTCGGTGGATACGGCATCCAGGAGACGGACAACTTCCCGGAAAATGTCACCATTCAGAACCATACGCCTGACATGCGGTCGGACGTGTGGTCGCGCACCGGGGTGCTGCTGATGCCTTCGAAATCAGAGTCGTACGGAATGGTGGCACTTGAAGCGGCCGCTTCAGGGATTCCGGTCGTATCTAACATGCTGGCGGGCGTCCGGGAGGCGATGGGACCATCGGCGATATACCTGCACTTGAAAGACCTTGAAGCGTGGCGGAGTCAGATCAGTCGGTTGACAATTGATCCTGAGTACGAGCGCGAGGCGGGCAGGAGGGCGCTTGCCAGATCGGAATACATTCACCACAAACATCTCTCCGAGCTGACCCAGACGATTCACGCGATCGAGTCTCTCGCCTGAATTGGGCCAAATTGTTCATTACCGTCCGTTTCTCGTGACGAGTTGGCGTGTAGCGCACATTCGCTGTTGGTTCCCGCCGAAGGGAGCAGCTGGTGCGGAGTCCCGTCGGCCGACCACCAAATGCTGCGTGGCCACTCGAGGAGGACCCGGTGGAAGCGCCTCGATTGGAAGGCGGACGTAGCCGGCGATCGCGGTTTCCTGGGCGGTGTGGCTGGGGTAGTCGCTGCCGTCGAGGGTGAAGTAGCGCAGGGCGGTGAACTCGCATTCGATCCAGTTCAACCACGACGCGTTGCTCGGTGTGACCACCAACTCGATCCCGTTGGCATGGCGCCAGTCGAGGACCTCAGTCTTCTTGTGCGGCCCGTAGTTGTCGCGCACGACGTACAGCTTCCCGGCCGGATCTGGCACACCGACTCGGTACTGATCCGGACGTGCTTGTGCTCGGCCAGGTACTCGACCAGCTTGGACGGGCTCCACGTCGTGAGCGGGCGACCCAACTGCTGCGGCGGTGTCTTGGCGACCCGGCAGACGGTTTCGGCGGCCAACCGTCAGGCCAGTGGAGCAGTCGCAGTGTCGACGTAGTGCGCGTACATCCCCACCGCGCACTGGCCTTGTCTCGTCGTTCGTCGTACCTGTGTAGGCGGCAAAGGCAGTCATCCCTTGCTGGTGGCTCGATACGGACGCATGCTCGGACTGGGGTACTTCGCGCCGCGGGGCGGATCTTGGTGCGTGCACCACTTCACCCGTGGGCGCGGCTGTGGGGAGGCGAGATGGACGAGTCACGGGCACTTCGGCGCGCGGGGTGGGCGGGTGCCGGTTCGATTGTGCTGCTCGTTGTTGGGGTGGCGCTGGGGTACCTGGTCGGCGTCGACGACCCAAGCATGTCGGACGCCGCCATCCTCGAGAGGCTCAACGACGACGGGCGGCAGGCGGCCGCCGGCGTCGCGCCGCCCGTGCTCGCTGCGGGGGTCGCCCTGCTGCTCTGGTTCACCACCGGTCTGCGGCGAGTGCTGGACCGGCTGTCCGGCGGCGACCCGCTCGCGCACGCGATCGTGCCGGCCGCGGCGCTGTTCAGCGGGCTGATGATCACCGGTGTCTCACTCGATCTGGGGAGCGCGTTCGCGGCATGGTCGGACGAGTTCACCGCGGATCCGGACACCGTCCGCGCGCTCGGCATGGCGGGGCAGATCCTCGCGCTCACCGGGCTGATCGGCTGCGGTGTGCTCGTCGCCGTCACGACACGGATCGCCCAGCAGGCAGGTGCCCTGCCGACGTGGGCGACCTGGGCGTCCTACGCGGTCGTCCTGCTGTGCCTGTCCGGCTTCTGGAGCGGGGGCATTGCGTCCGTGGCCTTCGCGCTGTGGCTCATCGGCGCCGTCATCGGCGTGCTGCGCGCGGCGCGACGGACACCGCCGGCGCCGACCATCCCCGCACAGGGTGCACCGGCTCCGAAGGCGGCCGGCACACCCCCGAACCCGACCAGCAGCTGACACCCCAGCCGACGGCCGCAAGCTGGCATCTGCACGTGACGCGGAACGGTTGCGGGTGGCACCTTCGGTCGCGGGAGCGAGGTCACGTACCGAGATGTATGCTGACGGCCGCTTATTGCGCAGGATCGGTCAGGGTTGCGGGGGGACTGGGGATGCCGACCGGCGAGTGGACCTTGGCCAATGACTATGGCTCGCCTCGGGGGCCTCGACGGAAGACTCGCATGATCTTCGCGTTCGGAGTGCTGGCGTTGCTGGTCGTCTTCACCGTGCTCTATTTGATCGGTGTGCCAGGACGCAGTACTCCGAAGAGCTACAAGACCAACGTCGATTGCCAGGTGAACACCGTCGGATCGCAGGGCACCGTAACGATCAGCGGCACGATTTCAGGCGACGCGACGAGCTACTCGGTGACCGTCGACGTCCTGCATGCAGCTTCACACCAAAGGATCGGCGGTCAGACCTTCGAGGTTCGCGACACGACCACCTTCGGCGGAACCACCCCGGCGCAAGCTCCCATCGGACCGGCGGGCATTTGAATGCAAGATTGCCAAGGTGGCCTAGCGCAGCGAGACCCTAATGAGAGTGAGGACTCGGTGAAGGCTGATCACTATGACGGGTTTGCTGAAAGCTACTCGGCGGAGAACGACTCCAGCCTTCTGAACAGGTACTACGAGCAGCCGGCGATGGTCGAGTTGGCGGGGGACGTCAAGGGCCGCCGGGTTCTCGATGCTGGGTGCGGTTCTGGGCCCTTGTCTGCGGCGCTGCGAGCCAAGGGTGCCATCGTGACCGGGTTCGACGGCAGCCCGGCGATGATCGAGCTGGCGCGGCAGCGCCTGGGTGACGATGCAGACCTGCACGTGGCCGACCTCGGCCAGCCACTCCCCTTCGACAACGGTGCGTTCGATGACGTCGTCGCTTCGCTCGTACTGCACTACCTCAAGGCCTGGACGCCGCCTCTGGCTGAGCTGCGGCGCCTTCTGAAGCCAGGCGGCCGCCTCATCTTGTCGGTGAACCACCCCATCATCTACAAGATCCTCAAGCCGAACGCCGACTACTTCGAGGTCGCCGAGCACGCGGAGGAGTTCAGCTTCAACGGCCAGGACGCAGTACTGACGTTCTGGCACCGGCCGTTGCACGCGATGACGGACGCGTTCACCGAGGCGGGCTTCCGCATCTCCGTTCTCGCCGAGCCACCCTTCTCCCCCGAGGCTCCGCGCGAGCTGCGACCGCCGAACATCGGGGACCGGTCAAGGTTCCTGAGCTTCCTCTTCTTCGTTCTCGAAGCAACCTGAGCCGCTCACGTCTGTTCGAACGAACGCGGTTTGTCTGACAGGTCCTCGACGAAGGGGATCTTGCTGACGGACTGGTGGTACTGCTCGGCTGCCTCTTCCACGGAGAGGTGGCCGAACTGGAGGGAAGTCGCCACCCCCTCGAGCTCCGTGCTGCAGACCTCGGCGGCGGTGACGCGTGCGGCGAGATCCTGCGACTTGCTCAGGTTGGCGGAAATCACCGACACCAAAGAGACGATCAATGCGGCCACACAGAGCGGTCTCCAAACGCCCGCAGCGGTGGCGATTGATAGTTCTTCTTTGACGCTGTTCGTGAATGCCAGGCCGCCGACGGCCGGACCTGCCACCAAAACCGCCGCCAGCGCGCTGCTGACGATGCTGATATTGGTCAGTCGATTGCGGCGTGGACGGACCTGGTGCAGAAAGGCGGAGATACCCGCCCGCCTTGTGTCGATTCGAGCGCGCAACTCCGCGCGCACTGCAGGATCATCGGACATCCTGCATCCCTGCCTTCCCCCGGGCCGGTCGGCCGCGATCCGCGACGACCGGCAGCTGGTGCCAGGTCGCGCTACAGGCACAGGGCCTTCGCTGAGGCTCGGTGGCCCGAGGCACGGCCACTTCGTGTCCGCCGGCCGAGACTCGCACCGCGGATTAATGTTTCGCCTGATCCCATAATACTGCTGCACCGAGGTGGTCCGCAGGCATTTTTGATGGGCGTCACAATGGCGACCTTGAGTGGTCGCTCACATACCCACCTGCGGTAATGATCAAATGCTTGCTGCATATGGATGGCAAACTGTGCCCCATGGCTGATCATCGGGTGGTTGTTCGGGGTGCAGGGACGGGCGATCGGGACGAGGTCTGGGGGCTTGCGCGGGAGTTTGCAACCTCGTTCGTGCCCGAGCGTGCGGCGTTCGACGAGTCCTTCGCGAGGCTTCTGACCGCGGCGCACACGCTGTTGTTGGTTGCAGAGGTGCCTGGCCGGGGTGTCGTCGGGTACCTGCTAGGCAACAGTCATACGACCTTTCTCGCCAACGGACCTGTCGCCTGGGTTGAGGAAGTGATGGTCGACGAGGGTGCCCGTCGGCTGGGCGTGGGGCGCCTACTGATGGAGCATGCCGAGGAATGGGCACAGTCGACCGGCGCCGCCTACCTTGCGCTCGCCAGCCGGCGGGCGGGGGACTTCTATGTTGCCTTGGGCTACGAAGACTCCGCCACGTTCTACAAGAAGACGTTCAGGTAGGTCAGGAGAAGGCTCGGGCTGCGGCGGCCACTACTTCTTCGTGGGGTACGTCGTGCAGGTGCTGGTCGATGTTCCAGAGGTGACCGAAGGGGTCGGTCAGTTGGGCGTGGCGGGTGCCCCAGAAGGTTTCCTGGAGGGGATGCCGGATCTCGGCGCCGGCGGTCAGAGCTTGGGCCAGGGCCGATTCGGCGTCTGCCACGTCGAGGGCCAGGACTACGGCGGTGCCACCGATGGTGGGCGGGGCGAGCACGTTCATTTCGGGGAACTCGTCGGCGAGGTGGAGAAGAGAGCCGCCGATGCGGAGTTGGACAGACATGAGTCGGCCGTCGGGGGTGGGGATTCGTTCCAGTTCTTCGGCGTTGAAGGCCTCGCGGTAGAAGGCCGCGGCGCGGTCGGCGTTCTGGACGACGATGTGTGGGGTGATCGACATGTCGAGCAACCTAGGCCGCCACAGTCGAGGGTGTCTTGAACGTTCTTGCGGGCGCCTAGCATGGCGAGGTGGAGCAGGTTCGGATGTGGCGGGCGCCGGGTGAAGGGCGGGTGCTGCTGATGGCGGGGCGGACCACTCGGTACGCGGTGGATCCGCGGGGTGAGTACGTGTTCGGCGTCGTCGGTGGCGAGCCGATGCGGTCCTGGCGGGGGCGCGAGCAGCGGGTGGTGCGGCCGGGACAGTTGGTTGCCTGGGATCCGTCGTACGCACATTCGGGGCGATCGGTCGACGAGGAGCGGCCGTGGGATGCGCGCTTGATGGTCATCGAGGTGGCTGATCTGGCCGCGCTGGCTGAGGACGCGGAGGCTGATCCGTTGGCCGACGTACTGTTCCCGGAGCCGGTGTCGAGTGATCTTGAGTTGGCTGCCGGGTTCCTGCGGTTGCATGCCACGCTCGAGGCGCCGAGTTCACGGCTCGAGCAGGACGAGCGGCTGGTCGAGTGGCTCCGCCTTCTCATCGACCGAACCTCATCCATCCGCTCGGCGCGCCCACCGATCACCGCGCACGACGGGCGGGCGCTACAGCGAGCCTTCGAGTACCTCGCTGATCAGCCTGAGCGGAACGTCGGGCTGGACGAGCTTGCCGGGGTCGCGGGGACCGGGAAGTTCCGGCTCATTCGGCTCTTCAGGCAACGCACTGGGCTTCCACCTCATGCGTTGCAACTTGCTCACCGGATCCGAGCGGCCCGACGTCTACTCGAGGCGGGCATGTCCATTGCCGAAGCCGCCGAGGCTACGGGGTTCGCTGATCAGAGCCATCTGCATCGGCACTTCCAGAGGAGCCTCGGGATGACACCGGCTGAGTATCAGCACCGCTTCCGCTAGGGCTTCAGTGTGCGGTCGAGTAGGGCGAAGAGTTCGGTGTAGTGGCGTTCGGCGGCGGGTTCGTTGTACGCCGGGGTGTCGGCCATGGTGTAGCCGTGGGCGGCTCCCGGGTAGACCTCGGCGCGGTGCGGGACGCCGGCGTCGGTGAGGGTGCGGTCGAGTTCGGCGATCTGCTCGGGAGTGGCGCTGCGGTCGTTGTCCGCGAAGCCCAGGTAGACCTCGGCTCTGAGGTTGCCGGCGGTCAGGTGTGGGCTGTCGTCGCCATCGGCGACCAGACCGCCGACGTGAAATCCGGCGAGCGCGGCGACGCCATCCGGGTACGCCGCGGCGATCCGCCAGCCGACCCGTCCACCCATGCAGTAACCGGTGATCGCGACCGGGCCGGGCGCGACGCGCTCCAAGGTGTCCAGGTAGACGCGGCCGTCGCTGACGATCCGCTCAGGCGTCAGTTCGTTGAACATCGGCCGGAGGCGCGCGAACAGTCCCGGATCGCTGATCTCGTCCAGCGGGACCACGGGTGACCGGCCGGAGCGGTAGAAGACGTTCGGTGCGAGTACGACGTACCCGTGCTCGGCGATCCGGTCCGCCATCCGCTCGATCTGCGGCCGCACGCCGTACGCATCCATCACGAACAGCACGCCCGGATGAGCCCCGTCGTCTGAGGGTCGTGCGAGGTAGGCGTCAGCGACGCCGTCGGACATGGTGATGTCGATCGTCTCGGAGCCCATGTCCGCACCTTAGCCCTGCCGGTCCACCTGACTGAGGCGGGTGGTCAAGGATGTCAGGTGGGTGGGGGTCGTGCCGGCTTGGATGACGTAGGGGCGCGGGCCGCCGTACTCGGTGTCCAGGTGGTCGAGGAGTCGGAGGATGGTTTCGGCGGTGGGGAGGGCGAAGCCGGGGCGGGATTCGGTGAGGTTGGTGATGGCGTAGTCGGCGGCGATGGCCTCGTGAGGTACGCCGATCAGCGCAAGCGTGAGGGCGGTGACGAGGCCGGTGCGGTCCTTGCCGGCGTGGCAGGTGAGTACGACGCAGCCGGGTGGGGCGTCGACGATCGAAGTGATCGCGGAGGCGAAGCGGTCGGGGTAGTCGTCGATGAGGATCCGGTATTGCTCGAACAGGTCCGACGTGGAGACGTCCGGGTCGGCGGGGTCGGTGAGGGGGACGTTGAGCCAGCGGTGGTCATGGGTGAACGGCGATGGGTACGTCTCGCACTCCCACACACTGCGCAGGTCGACGATGCGACTCACGCCTGCTGCACGCACTGCGGCGATGCCGGCGTCGGTGAGCTGATCGAGGTTGTCGCTGCGGGCGAGTGCGCCGGCGCGGATCCGTCCGCCGTCGGCCAAGGGCAGCCCGCCGAGATCTCGTGCGTTGGTGCAGTTCGGCCAGTTCAGCACGGGTGTCAGCCCAGGGTCCGGGGCAGGCCGAAGTACGGCGCGAGGGTTGTTTCGAAGTGAGTTAGTTCGTGGATGTGGGTCCCGGTGATGCCGATGACGAGTACGCCGACGATGTGGAGGACGCCGGTGACGGGGTCGCGGATGTACTCGCCCCAGGCTGGTTGGCCGTTCGCGCCGACCGGGACCATCTTCGCGATCTCGCGTCGGTGTCCGGCGAGGACGGTGAAGAAGCGGTGGACGGCTTCGGTGCCGCCGTACTCGAACGGGAGCGGTGGCATCCGGACCCAGACGTCGTCGGTCATCAGGGCGAGGAGTGCGTCGACGTCCTGCGCGGTGAAGGCGGCGACGAAGCGCTCGACCAGGTCACGATCCTCGGGACCGCGCGTCGGCCTGCCGGTTGACTGAGCGTCCATCGTCGTACGGGCTCGTTTGAGTGCGCTGTTCACGGCGGGCTCGGTCAGGCCGAGGATCTCAGCGGCTTCGCGAGCCCGATATCCGAGTACGTCGCGCAGCAGCAGGACCGCGCGCTGGTTCGGCGGCAGCAGTTGCACGGCGGTCACGAACGCCAGCGAGATCGCCTCGCGGGACTCGTAGCGAGCCTCGGGGCCAGGGTCGTCGTCAGGCAGACCGTCGAGCAGCAGGTCGGGATACGGCTGCAGCCACGGGACCTCACCCATCCGCGACGGCTCCGGTGGTGGCGTGACCGGGAACGGTGTCGCGGCCACCGGTCGGCGTGAAGACGATCGCAGTACGTTCAGGCAACGGTTGGTCGCGATCCGGTACAGCCAGGTCCGGACCGACGACCGCCCTTCGAACCCGTCCAGCCCGATCCATGCCGAGAGCAACGTTTCCTGCAACGCGTCTTCGGCGTCCTGCAACGATCCGAGCATGCGGTAGCAATGCACCTGCAGCTCCCGGCGATGCGGCTCCACCAACTCCGCGAACGCGTCCCGGTCACCCGCCCGCGCGCGCTGCAACAATGAGTCCATTCGTCACCTCCATGCCGATACTGACACCGGCCATGGACAGAACTGGTCGCTCCCGCAGCGCTCAGTTTCCCGCGCCTGCCCTGTCTGTCTCCTCAGCAAGCCCATCCGAAGGAGAGAGACACCATGTCGGAAGACCCCATCGCGAACCGGTCCGTCCTGATCACCGGCGCCAACCGAGGCATCGGACAGGCCCTGGTCGAGGAAGCGCTGCGGCGCGGCGCGTCCCGCGTGTACGCCGGTACGCGCCGGCCGCTCGATCACCCGGACGAACGCGTCACCACCCTGAATCTGGACGTCACCGATGACACCCAGATCGAGATCGCGGCAAAGAGCGCCGACTCGCTCGACGTCCTGATCAACAACGCCGGCCTGTTGCAGTACGACGATCTCGGGGATCGCGCGATGCTCGAGCGGCACCTGGCGGTCAACCTCTTCGGCACGCACGCCACCACACAGGCGTTCCTGCCTCAGTTGAGGCGCTCGCGTGGTGCCGTCGTGAACGTGTTGTCGGCGGCGGCCCTCGCGTCGGTGCCCGTCAGCCCGGCGTACTCGATCTCCAAGGCCGCGGCGTTCTCGCTCACCCAATCCCTCCGCGCATTGCTGTCCCCGAGCGGTGTCCGCGTGTACGCCGTACTGGCCGGGCCGGTGGACACGGAGATGTCCCGCGACCTCGACGTACCGAAGGCGACTCCGGAGTCGGTCGCACGAGCGATCTTCGACGGCGTGGCAGCCGGCGACGAGGAGATCTTCCCCGACCCGTTGTCAGCCGCTCTGGAGCCAGGCTGGACCACCGGTTCGGTCAAAGCCCTCGAACGCCAGAACGCCGCCCTCCTCGCAACCTCCCGCTGACGCCGACCACAACCCCGGCCGGGGTGGCCGGGGTTGTCGGGCGGATCAGGCGCCCTCCCAGGCGTGCGGACTACAGCGACAGCGCGCTCGGGAACCGGGTCTCGAAATCGAGCACCGCGGCCCAGGTCGGCCTGACGGCGACGCGGGCCATCGGTTGCCCCCGCATCTGCGAGATCAGCGCCGCACCCTGCTCGGCGCCGAGGTAGCGATCGGCGGATTGCGCATACTCCGGTACGACGTCGTCGTACATCTCGACGTTCGCAATCCCGCGCAGCAGCAACACCTTGTACGGCCAGCCGGACGAGTCGTCGATCGTGACCGCGACGTCGGTGACCTCCGCCAACGCCTTCAGCTTCGGCGCCCTCGGCGGGGTACCACACACGAGTTCGTCCCCAGTCCAGGTGAACCAGATCGGCACCACGCGCGGAGTCCCATCGGTCCAGGTGTACGCGAACCGTGCCGGCTCACGTGATCCCAGGAGTCGTTGTGCGACCGGATCCTGCAGAAGTGCAAGATCGCCTTGTACTGCAGTCATGACTACCTCCCCCACGGAGTCTCCAACTCCGTCCCCTACTCAGACAGTACGCCGGTTGCCGGTCGAGGTGCGGCGTGAGGCGAAGTAGGAGTACGGGCGGGAGAACTCAGGGGCGTAGGCGGCCGAAGAGGACTCGGCTGAGGAGGCTGGCGAGGATGAGTGCTACCAGGCCGGTCAGTGCCACGACGGAGAGAATGCAGGCCAAGTTCTTGGCCAGGGACAGGCGTGGGGTGGTGTTGGTGAAGCCGTCGGTCATGAGGGCGAGGGTTGCGAGTGTTGCGAAGGCGAGGGCAGCCAGTACCAGGACGAGGATGTGATGGCCGCCCAGCGTCGCTGTGGCAGTGAACTTCGAGGTGTGGTCAAGCCACGAACCGAATGTGTACATCCAGACCACCGTTGCCAGGTCGGCGGCCATCACGAACCAGAG
The DNA here is from genome assembly GCF_040655855.1 of Kribbella sp. NPDC050281. Classification (NCBI taxonomy): domain Bacteria; kingdom Bacillati; phylum Actinomycetota; class Actinomycetes; order Propionibacteriales; family Kribbellaceae; genus Kribbella; species Kribbella sp. NPDC050281. The sequence continues at coordinate 27,138 of NZ_JBFAKS010000007.1, forward strand.
CGAGATCGACGGTCGGGAAGCCATGCGCGTCCCCAGCTGTATCAGGCCATCCGGCCTTTGGACGTCGGTGGCGCCGCCCGCACGGACCAGCGCCGGACCCCGCCTTCTGTTCAGACTGCTCGCTCTGGTGAGGGTCATGGGGTGCTCCTGGGTCAACGGAGCGAGGCCTGTGCCCGTTCACGGCCGCGCTCTTGATCCCAAGTACGCCGTACCCCTGATCGACAAGGCCATCAACGATGCCGCGACGGCATCGCCGAGCCGAAAGCCCACCCTGATCAGCGGTTCGCGTGCACCGCCGCAAGCTCGGCGACGAGCAGTTCGCCGGCTCCTTCAGTCGACGCGAACCACGAGTGCCTGATCTCCGACCGCGCGCCTGGGTGGCCGATCAGCTGAGCGATCTCCGCCGGCGTCGGACCTCCGAAGAACGCCGGTTGCCCGGCGTCAGGACTCGTCTGCGTCAGTACGTCGAGCAGCCGAGTCAGACGGCGCCGCCGTACCTTCGCACCCCGGGACAGGCGCGACTCGGCCACGGCGCGCCGCCATTCACCCAGGACGAACTGCCCTCGGCGCTGGCGGAGCAATTCGTCGTCGGTGTCGCTTCGCGCCGGCGAAGCCTGGCTGTCGGGGTCGAACACATCCGCGCGCAGATACTCAGGCGATGCACCGCGCAGCGGAACCATCTCGGTGAACACCGGAGTCGCCGCACCGAACCGCTCGGCTTCGCGGCCCGACCTCAAAGTCAGGAGCACCGGTTCATGGGCCGCGCCCGATCTGCTGTCGACCAGTCGGACCATCAGGCGATCCGCCAGAAGCGCCGGCTGCTGACGCGCACCGAAGGCAGGCACAATCACGCGAACGGAGCCTTCACCTGACCTGACCATGCGGATCTCCCGGGCCCGCACGTCCGTATCGACGATGCGCGCGCGCAGTTGGCGCGGGTCGACCGAGCTCCTCAGCGGCGTGGTGTTGAGCAGCGGCCGGTCACTCAGCTGATAGGTCACGGACCGATCGGGAAGCCTGAAGGTTGCGGCGACAGGAACAACCGCCCTGAGCCTCAGCCACGCATCAGCCACGGAATCCAGGTCGCCGTCCGGGCCGTCGACGACCCGCCGACCGAGCGCCGCATATCCGTTCACGAGGCGGGACAGCCCCGAGAACAGAGCTCGAGGCAACGATTCCGCCGACCCTGTCAGACCGTCCAGGTACTCGACGAACCCGCCCGAAGAACGCCGCGCGAGCACGAGAGCGCGGTCCGCGACATCCCGACGGAGTGAGCCCGCGGGCAGCGATCTCGCAGCCCGGGCGTGGACGACTGCCCGCTCGGCGTCGAGCAACGGCTGATCGAGCGGGAGCTGAAGCCACCAGTCCAGCGCATCGATGACCGCGGCTCTGAGCCAGGGCCGGGCCGGGGTGAAGTCGACAGACAGTTCGGCTTCGAGGCGTCGGGAGCCCGCGGCGATCCGCTCGTCGCGCCAGCGCTCGAGATGGTGTACGGCGTCCGGTCCGATGACTGCTCGCAGCAGCACCAGGTCGGCCCGTTCCCAGCGGTGCACGGTGACGGAACGCCATCGTCCCGGTTCCGACAGGTCGATCTCGACGCCGATGCCGGATCCGAGGTCAGTCGTCCTGAAGAGATCGGCAGGCTTCGACCCGGCAATACGAATCTCGGGCTCGGAAGTGCAGGTCCCGGGCGCGGTGAGGATCGCGATCATCGTATCGACCCCTCCTCGCGCGCTGCCGACCGGTCGCCCGATCGTTGACGATCTCAACGATCTGAAGGCCGACCATGCGATGGAACACGGTTCCCCAAAGGTTATGGCCCATCGATCAACAGGTAAAGACCACGCAAAGAGCTGCGCTGATCAAGCTGGCTGAGCCATCGTCCACGCGACTGAGGCAGCCTTCCGTGCCGGGGTCCCTTCCGGGACGACCGAGTCGACCCATGGCGGGGCCGGACGTCGTCCCAGTTCGTGTGTCGCCAACCGGCGCAGCCCGTAGTACTGGTCGATGCGATCCCAGACCGCCCGAGTCATCCCCCCTGCCGTCGGGCGGTCCAGGCGCCGCAGCTCGGTGGCACTGCGAAGGAAGCCTTCCCGCCGGCGTTCGCGGAACTCGTGGATTCGTGCCTCCACCGACGCGCTCTCGTCGTCCGTGGTGACCTCTTGCAGCCAGCTCTCTCGATCACACTCGACCCAGCACAAGTACTCGACGAAGGCCAGCATAAGGATGTGCCTGTCCTGGGTCATGCCGATCGGGCGCTCGGCCGCTTGACGACGTAGCAGGTGCAATTCGCCTTGCTCGCGCCAGATCAGCCGAACCGTCCGGTACGCCGCTCCCACCCGCGGACCGGGGTCCGGAGGCAGCGCGAACCGGACGATGTCGGTTCCTTGCGACGATGCGACAGGGACGCCCGGCTGACAGCGATGGACGCTCGCTGCCGCGACGCCGAGTGTCGACCAGGCCAGGCCGAAGTCACCAGCCGCCCGGTACGACATCGCTCGGGCGATCGCCCTCAGATCAGCGCCGATGTACGCGTCCGTCAACCCGCCGGCGGCGAGGATGCGCCAGGCGGTGCGCCAGTTGCCGAGCTCCAGTTCGTTGATCGCGGCGATCTCGCCTGGAGCGGCGTTCATGGCCGTGAAGGTACGTCGTGACCTACGCGCCCCGTTGCGCCGTGGTCCTGGATGACGAAGCTTCCTCGCTGTGATGAAACGAGGTGGGGCCGAACGCCCACGAAGGGCGAAGGCGTCACGGTGAGCATCTGTGCTGCGGCGATGATTCTGCTCATGGGGCACCTGCTTCGATCAACAAACATCGCGCGGGCTGGATCGCAGTGCATCTCTCCTTCTGAACCGTGTGGCTTCACCTGTCTTCAGGTGTACTTAGGTATAAAGATAGAACACGGAATCGATCCTCGCTTGCAATATCGCGCGTCGTCACAGTAGAGTCACGCGACGATACGATTAGTGATCAGAATCGACCACGGCATCGACGGGAGGTTGTCAGCAACTCTCCTTCTACCGAGCTTCGGTTGTGGCCTGGTAGAGGAGTAGACAGTATGGTGATCGGATGCTGGCTACTGTGCCGGCTGACCATTCGGGAGTGACCTGTGGCGCCCTCAGCAGAGGCGGAGCGACTCGCCAGACGACTGCGGGATCTGCGCGAATCTCGCGGCCTGACTCAGGCGACCTTGTCGGAAGCACTCAGCAAGGACGCGCGGGTAGCTGTGCCGACGATCAGCTCGTGGGAGTCGTTGACCAACCCCAAGCTGCCACCCAAGGACCGCTTGCGTTCCTATGCTCTTCTCTTCTCGAAGACTCGCGCGGGTGATGCTCCACATCTGCCCCGCGAGCAGGACCTGACCACTGCCGAACGCGAGCAGTTCAATGCGCTGCACCAGGAGCTCGTCGACCTTCGCGACGCGGTGCGCGGCGTGGTCACGTCATCGTCCAGCGGCTCCATCTGGACCTTCGAGAGCGGCCCGATCACGATCGTGTGCCCCGAGGTGCCGGAGAGTGTCCGCTCTCCGCTGGCCAAGGAAGAGAATCCGAACTACGCCTGGGCGTACCGCTACGCAGACCTCGATGCGTTGATCGAGCTTTGGGGCCACATCCGTGCCTCCAATCCCGAACTGCCGGTGGAGCATGTGTCCTCAACAGAGGTCGGGGACAGCCATCTGAACGGTCATCTGATCGTGCTCGGCGGCATCGGCTGGAACCGGGTCGCTGCTCGTCTCCAGAGAAAGCTGGCGGATCTCCCCATTCGGCAGGTTGTCGTCCCGGACCTGGAGAATGGCGAAATCTTCAGACTGGGCGCGCGGGGCGGTCGAGAGTTCCGTCCCGAGTGGATGGAAGTCGAGAACGACGGCCCGAAGACCGTTGACGCGGGGCGAATCGCAGCAGATCAGGCCGAAGACGTATGGCGTGACGGCCGCCGCCGCGAACTGGTCGAGGACGTCGCGCTCCTCGCCCGATTGCGCAATCCCTACACGGACCAAGGCACCGTCACCATCTGCAGCGGTGTTTACAGCCGCGGAGTGCTGGGGGCGGTCCGTGCGCTCACGAATGCCGCGGTTCGCGATCGGAACGAGGAGTACATCGCAAGCCGGTTCCCGAGCGGATCGTTCGCGATGCTCATGCGGGTTGAGATGACGAAGAACGGCGGTGCACTGGCGCCTGACCTGCAGACGCAGGGCAACCGTCTCTTCGAGTGGTCGCCGGACGAGGGGGCCGGCGAGTGAGCCTTGGCCGCGAACACACAAAGGGATCTACGGTGCGAGAATTTCGACAGGTTGGCCGATCGCGGGTTTCTGTCTGCCACTTGACCCCGGACGACTGGCGAACCCTCAGAGAATTGCGACTGCAAGCGCTGACAGATTCTCCTGAATCATTCTTCGGCGACATGTCCACCGAGCGGGACTACGGCGAGAAACAGTGGCGTCAGGAGCTTGATCCAAACGTTTGGCTCATGGCGACGTTCGATACAAGACGAGTCGGTCTTGTAAAACTGAACTGCAACGCTCGCTCACACGACGACATGCATCTCGAGGCACTCTGGGTCGCTCCGGACATGCGCCGCCGAGGCATCGGCGAGATGCTGGTCTCGGCGCTGGAGAGCGCTGCGGCGACCAAGAAAGCGCAAGAGCTGCGGCTCTGGGTCTTCACCGAAAATCACTCGGCTCGAGATTTCTATTTGCGACTGGGTTACACCGGACCGCTGGACACACAGGAGATCAAGTCGAACGGCCGCCGAAGGTACGAACAAGAGTTCTTGAAGCACATCAAAGTAGTCGGATCGCCTGCGAACTCGGAGTAGTGCTTTCAGCGTTTGGTGAACTGGGGCATAATTTAGGTGACCGAGCGCTCAGCGTCGTTTCCGCGCGGCGGCGCGAATGGCTGGCATGACGAGAGATCTCCCAGGAGTGCATCTTGGCCCCTTCGCTCGAGGCCGTGCGACTTGCCAGGAGACTTCGGGACCTGCGGGAGTCCCAGCGATTGACCCAGTCCGAGCTGGCGCGCGCGCTCAGCACCGACTCGCGTGTCGCGGTTGCGACGATCAGCTCGTGGGAGTCGCAGTCCAACCCCAAACTGCCTCCGGAGGAACGGCTACGCGCGTACGCCTTGCTCTTCGCCAGAACTGACGACACGCCTGCGCGGGTACGCCGTGAGCAAGAGTTGAGTGCGGACGAGCGGGCACCCTTCCAGACGCTTCATCGTGAACTGCTCGGCCTGCGTGACGCGGTTCGCCACGAGCTCGATCCGCCGGTCGATGGGCAGTACACCTTCGACTTCGAATCCGGCCGCATCACGCTGATCTGTCCGGAGCTGCCAGTCGACCTTCGTTCGCCGCTGGCGGAGGAGGACGACGCGAACCACACGCGGTTGTACAGGTATGCCGACCTCGACGCGCTGATCGAGATGTGGGGCCACGTACGCGCTTCGAACCCACAGCTTCCCGTACAGCACCGTCTGCCCACCGAGATCAACGCAGACCACCTGTCCGGCCATCTGATCCTGCTCGGAGGCATCGGGTTCAACAGCGTCACCAGCCGGCTGATGCGCGTGCTGGACGAACTCCCCATCGAGCAAGTGACAGTCCCCGACCTGAACGACGGCGAGATCTTCCGATCGCGCGATGGAGCGGAGTATCGGCCGTTGTGGGTTGCCTCGGGCGACACCCGACCGCCAGAACTGGTCGAGGACGTCGCACTCCTCGTTCGGCTGCGCAATCCGTTCAACCACAGCCGGACCATCACGATCTGCAACGGTGTCTACAGTCGCGGCGCGCTGGGCGCCGTCCGGACCCTCACCCATGACGCGGTCCGCGAGCGAAACGAGGCGTACCTCGCGCACCGGTTCCCCGGCGGATCCTATGCGCTGCTCCTGCGTGTGCCGGTGGTCGGCGGTGAAACCATCACGCCCGATCTCGAGATCGGTGAGAACCGGCTCTTCGAGTGGAGTCCAGAGGAGCCGGACGAGTGAGCCGCCAGTTCAACCACGGGCCATCTCACGCGTCACTGCTTCGCGATGAGCAGGCGGGTCGCGTGCCGCGATCGCGCACTCGACTGGACGCCATCGTGGTGCCGACCGCACGACCGGCGTCAGGCTTGCAGGACATCATCACCCTCTCCGCTTCACTCTCGATACCGCTGGTCATCCTGTGCAGCCAGCAAGCACAGCTCGCACAGGTCGCACAACGTATGGAGAAGACGTTCGGAGCACGTGCGCTCGTGGTCGAGGTGCCTGAGAACTACAGCTTGCCTTTCGATCTCCCGGGGACGTCGGGAGCGGAGTTTAAGCAAGCTTCTGCCAGCAGGTCCAGCGACCTCAGCGTGAAGCGAAACCTCGGCTTGCTGCTCGCGCTGATGCGCGGCTGGAGCAAGATCATGTTCGTCGACGACGACATCAGCCGCATCGCGCACCCAGCTGTCGCGCGGATGACCGGCCAGCTCGATCGGCATCCGGTGGCGTCCATGATCTCCCGGTACTTCCCCGACAACTCGGTGGTCTGTCATGCGCGACGCCTCGTCGGGTTCAAACAGGATGTGTTCGTCAGTGGCGCAACGCTGGGTGTCAACCTGCGCGACCCCGGGCTGTCCTTCTTCGCCGATATCTACAACGAGGACTGGTTCTTCTTCGCACGTCACGCCGCCGCCCGGTCCTTGCCGAAGGTCGGTGAGGTACAGCAGGCGGAATACCTGCCCTTTGCGGATCCGGCCCGCGCGGACGAACAAGAGTTCGGAGACCTGCTTGCGGAGGGGCTCTATGCGATCTTCGACAGCATGCCTGGCTCGACCTTCGAAGAGCAGTTGGCAGCCGCCACGCGACCGCGGTACTGGACGGACTTCACCGAGATTCGGCGGGCCATGATCGATGAGACCCTCGGCGCACTTCTTCGCGAGCAGCTCAGCGCCAGTCCGGCCGGCTACCTGGACGTGCTGGACGCACAGCGTTCACTGCAGACCGCCGAGAACAGAGCAGCGAGCATCTCAGCTGACCTGTGTGTGGAGTTCATCAATCGGTGGCAGGAGGACGAGATCAGGTGGCAGCGGACGCTCCAGAGCGATGTCCACGTTCGCAGCGAACCCGACGCACTCGCCGAACTCGGGCTGCCGACTTGGACGTCGTGCGGGTTCGGTACGAAGCCAAGGAGACGCAGGAGGCGGTTGAGGCTGGGCCGGGACCTCGGCGCGGTATGACGACGCCGATACGCGACCCGGCCTCCTGGGGCTCATGGGGCAACCCCGGCCGCGGAGGCGGCCGGGGTTGTTGGGTGGGTCAGGCGGCGGCGGTGGCTTCGGTTAGTTGTTCTGAGGTGGGTTGGAGTTGGGGGGATGCGAGGGTGAGGAGGACGTTGGCTACGGCGAAGGCGGCGGCTACCAGGAGGCCGCGTTCGAAGCCGGCTTCCAGGGCGTGTTGCTGAGTGGCGCCGTGGGTCAGTTCGTTGGTGGTGTGGGTGATGGACAAGGTCGTGACGATGGCCAGGCCCAGTGCACCACCGACCTGGTACATCGCGTTGACCACACCGGACGCAGCGCCGGCCTCCTGCGGCTGTACTTCGGAGACAGCGGTGATCTGACCAGGTACGCCGACCCCGATGATGCCGAAGCCGAAGATGATGAACCCGGGGAGCAGCTGGGAGGTGTAGCTGCCGGACGCATCGGCCTGCGAGAGAAGCAGCAGACCACCCACGCTCAGTACTGCGCCGGCCAGCTGCACCGTACGCGTACCAACGCGCTGCACGAGCTGCGAAGCCAGGACCGCCCCGAGGATCGCCGCACCACCCATGGGCAGGAAGTGCACACCGGCGTCGAGCGCACTGTCTCCACGGACCTGCTGCAGGTAGATAGCAGTCAGGAAGAACATGGAGAGGAACCCAGCACCGTTCAGAGCAAGCGATGCGCTCGAAACACTCAACGCACGCGAGCGGAACAGCCGCAGCGGCACCAGCGGAGCAGCAGAGCGTCGCTCCACCACGACGAAGGAGATCAACAGCGCCACTCCGGCGACCAGTACGCCGACCACCTCGAACGAACCCCAACCAGCAGGCTCCGACCGCACCACGCCGTACACGATCGCCATCAGGCCCGCCGTACCGAGCACTGCGCCAAGCGTGTCGAACGTACGCCGTCCGGAGTGATGCCGTACGTCGGGGACGAACACCGGAATGAGTGCGACCAGTGCGAGCACGATCGGCACGTTGACGAAGAACACCCACTGCCAGCTGAGCGAGTCGACCAGCAGACCGCCGGCCACGACGCCGAGCGTTCCACCGAGACCGGCAAGACCGCCCCACACGCCCATCGCGATGTTCCGCTCCCGCCCGTGCGCGAACGTCATGGTCAGGATCGCCAGCGCCGCCGGCGACAGCAGCGCCCCGCCGAGACCCTGTACGGCGCGCGCACCGATCAGGAACTCAGGTGAGTTGGACAATCCGGCCACCAGCGAGGTGACACCGAACAGCAGCAGGCCCGCGACGAACACCCGGCGCGGCCCGAGCAGGTCGGCCATCCGCCCGCCGAGCAGCAGGAAGCCGCCGAAGAGCAGGGTGTAGGCGTTGATCACCCACTGCAGGGAGTCGGCGGAGAAGTTCAGATCCGCCTGGATGTGCGGCAGCGCGACGTTCACGATCGTCACGTCGAGCACCACGATGAACTGCGCTAGGGCCAGCACCGCCAGGGTGGCCCAGGGACTGCGTCGCATGCCTACCTCACTCAGAACGAGAGTCTACGTTGTATGTATACGCTGTATGCGTACTCCGTAGACGGTAGGTCTACGGTGTAAACTTGTCAACGTGATTGCCAAAGAACCCGTTCGCCGCCTGGATCCGGACAAGGTCGTCGACAGCGCGCTGGCCCTCGCGGACATGGAGGGACCGGCCTCGGTCACCCTCCGCCGTCTGGCGACCCAGCACAGCGTCACGCCCATGGCGCTGTACCGGCACTTCAAGGACAAGGACGATCTGCTGGCCGCCCTCGGCGACCGGTTGCTCGCGGACGTCGTACTTCCGGAGCCGACCGACGACCGGTGGGACCTGCGGCTGACCGAGGTGCTGACGGCGTTCGTGACGGCGCTCCGTGAGCACCCGAAACTGGCGGACCTCACGCTGACCCGGATCCTGGTGTCCGAGGCGGGACTGTCGATGTCCGAGCGGATCATGGAACTGCTCACCGAGGGCGGATTCTCGATCGACGACGCGGCCGAGGTCGGCAGGCAGTCCGTCTGCTCGCTGATCTCCCTGGTGACCACGGACCCGATCACCCGCGAGGTGACTGACCCGGTCGCGCGCGAGGATTCCCTGCGGATGAAGCGTGCCGCCCTGGCCGGCCTGTCGCCGCGGAAGTACCCGCTGATCACGGCTGCCGCGGACACCCTGATCTGCCCGACCTCGACCGACCGTTACTACGCTCTGGGGATCGAACTCGTGGTCGCGGGCATCTGCGGCGTACTGAAGAAGGAGCAGTAGTTGGCACTCAGCGTCATCACCTACCTGCAGCAGCACAGCCCGGACGAGCTGGTTCCGGCCCGCGAGCAGCCGGTGGAGATCCGCCGGGTCGAGGAGGTCTCACCGGAGTTCGGGCGGTACCTCTACACCGCCGTCGGCGGCCACTGGCACTGGTTCGGCAAGCTCGGCTGGAACTGGGACCAGTGGGTCGACTGGCTGAGCCGCCCCGGTTTCGAGACCTACGTCCCGTGGGCCGGCGGCATTCCGGCCGGGTACGTCGCGATGCGCGGGGTCGGCAGCGAGGTCGAGATCGAGAACTTCGGACTGCTGCCCGGATTCATCGGCCGCGGGCTCGGCGGCCACCTGCTGACGGTCGGTCTGCGGAACGCGTGGACCTTGCACGAGCGGCACGAGAGCGTCGATCCGATCACCCGCGTCTGGGTGAACACGAACACGCTCGACGGTCCGGCCGCGCTGGCCAACTACCAGGCGCGCGGGCTGAAGCCGTACAAGACAGTGGAAGAGGAGCGCCCGGACGGCGACGGCCCGTCGCCCGGTCCGTGGCCGGGCTGGTCCGGCCCGCCCGGCGTGGTGCGCGAGGTTCCGGCGGGCTGACGGCGCTACGCTCCCGACACGGACAGTGACAACAATCCTCACGGAGGTAGACCGATGGCGGGGAAGTTCGAGCTCTACAAGGACAAGTCGGGCGAGTTCCGGTTCCGGCTGAAGGCCGGCAACGGCGAGGTGATCGCGACCAGCAGCGAGAGCTACTCGAGCAAGGCCGCGGCGCTGAACGGGATCGAGTCGATCCAGAAGAACGCCCCCGAGGCGAAGATCGACGACCAGACGGACTGAAACCCACAGAAAACAAGGGGTTCTCCACAACCTGTGGAGAACCCCTTTGCTGTCGGCAACGGTCAGAGACCTTCCTCGAAGACCACCGGCCGGATCTCGATACCGAGGCCCTCGATCGCGGCGTCCGGGATCATCGCCGCCAACTCCTGGGCCCGCTCCGCCGACGCCACGTCGATCAGGTAGTAGCCGCCGAGGAACTCCTTGGCCTCCACGAACGGCCCGTCCGTCACCGCCGGTACGCCGTCGCGGACCTTGACCACCGTCGACCTGGCCGGCTCGGCCAGTGCGACGGTGCTGTGGAACTCGCCCGACTCTTTCATGGTCGCCATCACCTTCTGGTGACCGGCGCCGATCGCCTGCTGCTCCTCCTCACTCAGCGCGGCGAGAACGTCGGGGTTGATGTTCATGATCAGTAGGTACTTCACGATCTCTCCTTCACCACAGCCCCCGGTGCGGGGGCCTCTCGACGATGAGTACGGAGCCGCCCGGGCGATCTTGACATCGCGATAGCGTCGCCCCATGGCCGAGCTGAGTCTCACAGATGTCCGGGCCGCCGCCGAGCGCATCGCCGGGGTCGCCCACCGTACGCCGGTCCTCACCTCGAGGACTCTGGACGAGCGGGTCGGAGCGCACGTCTTCCTCAAGGCGGAGAACTTCCAGCGGATCGGCGCGTTCAAGTTCCGCGGCGCCTACAACGCGGTGAGCCGGTTGTCCGCCGACCAGCTCCAGCACGGCGTCGCGGCGTACTCGTCGGGGAATCACGCGCAGGCGGTCGCTCTCGCGGCCCGGATCGCGGGGACGGCCGCGGTGATCCTGATGCCCGAGGACGCTCCCCCGACGAAGCTCGCGGCCACCCGTGGGTACGGCGCTGAGGTCGTCACCTACGACCGGTATACGCAGGACCGGGCCGCCCTGGCCAAGGAGTTGGCCACCGAACGTGGGCTCACGCTGATTCCGCCGTACGACCACTACGACGTGATGGCGGGGCAGGGGACGGTTGCGCTCGAGCTGATCGAGGAGGTCGGCCGGCTCGGCGCACTGCTGGTCCCGGTCGGCGGCGGTGGGTTGATGGCCGGCTGCGCGACCGCGGCGACGCTGCTGTCGCCGGGGATCCGGATGATCGGCGTCGAGCCGGAGGCCGGCGACGACCACGCCCGGTCGTTGGCCGCGGGCGAGCGGGTGGAGATCGACGTACCGCGGACGATTGCGGACGGGCAGGCGATCTCGTCGCCCGGCGAGCTGACGTTCGCGGTGAACCGGCGGCTGGTGGACAGCTTCGAGCTGGTCAGTGACGACGAGATCGTGGCCGCGATGGCGTTCGCGTTCGAGCGACTGAAGATCGTCCTGGAGCCGAGCGGGGCCAGCGCGCTGGCGGCACTGCTGGCCGGGCGGATCCAGGGTCTGCCGGAGCGCGTCGGGGTGGTGCTGTCCGGCGGGAACGTGGGGCTGGACCGGTTCCGCGAGCTGCTCGGAGATAGCTGAATTCGTAAGCACCTACAGGTGCCTGAGTACTCGCTGTGCTCGTTGTCACAGAGAGCCACAATGAAATGTGACCGGAGTCACACCGAGCCGCTGATTCGCCGTCTGAGCCGCGCTCAGACACGCTCAGGACACCTTGTGTTCACCCCAAGTCCCTGATCCGTCAGGGAGCCGTTGAGGGCCTTACCAGAGGGTCCCTGTGGATCTGAGGGTTTGCGTCGTGATCGTTCTGTTATACAGTCGTCGGCGGTTCGGTAAACAACACGGACCGCACATGTGTGAACGCCGAGCTCTGCCAGGCACATGTGCTCCCCTCGAAGAACCATGGCAGAGGTGGGGGACCCAGGAGGTTGGGTCTCGACCGTGAGTGGTCGGAACCCTGGGGTGAAGTCCGCGGGAGCGGACCGGGCGATGATTTCCCAGCCCGAACCCGACAGCTAACTTCACAGGCGTCGGGAGACAACCATGCCCGTCACTGCCCGGCGGACGTCGCTTTGGCGCGCCGTCAGCCAGCCCAGCGAGGCCAGTACCGTCCGGCCGATCGGCCGGACCGTCGCCAAACACCGCAAGAACACCAAGTCCGGCGCACCCCGGGGGGCGGCTGCCGCAGTCCTGTCGGTTGGCCTTGCTGTCGGCGGTGGAGCCGCGATCAGCGTCACCACCAGCCCGGCGCCCGCTTCGGCGGCCACCACCGCCCTGACCCCGGCCCAGATCCGCGGCAACGCGCCGATCAACAGCCACCCGTACCTCCGGCGCGGGGACAAGGGCAAGACGGTCTCGTACGTGCAGCGTGCCCTGCACCTCGGGCCGGACGGCTACTTCGGCACCAGCACCTACCGGGTGCTGATCAAGTTCCAGCGCTCCTGGGGCATTCGCGCGACCGGGTACACGGACCCGAAGACCTGGGGCCGGCTCACCTGGGCCGCGAAGCGCGGGATCCTCTACGGTCCGTACGGCAAGCCCGCCGCGTCGACCTTCCGGGCCAGGGTGCTCAGGGAGGCCGCGAAGCTGAGGGGCAGGCCGTACCGCTACGGCGGCACGACACCGCGCGGCTTCGACTGCTCCGGCTACACCGGCTACGTCTACAAGAAGGCCGGCAAGAAGCTGCCGCGTACGTCGCGAGCGCAGTACAGGGCGACAAAGCACATCAGCCGCAAGTCCGCGAAGCCGGGTGACCTCGTCTTCTTCAAGAGCAGTGGCGGCCGCGTGTACCACGTCGGCATCTACGCCGGCAGAAACATGCTGTGGCACGCCTCGAGGCCGGGCCGCCCGGTCGCGAAGGCGAAGATCTGGACCAGCAAGGTGGCCTTCGGCCGCGTCTGAGTCCGACCCGTCAGCGTCTCCTCCCCCCACGGGCGCCGCTGACCCCGAAACCGGTCCGGGCCGTCGTTCCCCCCACCCCTCCGACGGCCTGGGCCGGTTTCTCTATCCGTCCAGCAGACCGGCCTCGTAGGCGAGGATCGCGACCTGGACCCGGTTGGTGGCGTCCAGCTTCACCAGCGCCCGCGACACGTGTGCCTTGACCGTCGCCTCACTCATGAACAGCGTCCTGCCGATGTCGGAGTTCTGCAGGCCGCGGCCGACCTCGACCAGCACCTCGCGCTCGCGATCGGTTAGCTTGGCGATCCGCTCCTTCGCCGCCCGCCGGCGGTCCGCCCGTGGGTCGGCGGCGAAGTGCCCGATCAGCCGCCGGGTCACCGCCGGCGACAGCATCGCGTCCCCGGCCGCCACCACCTTGATCGCCTGCACCAGCTCGCGCGGCGGAGTGTCCTTCAGCAGGAACCCGCTCGCCCCGGCCTGCAGCGCCCGGAACACATAGTCGTCCAGGTCGAACGTCGTCAGTACGACGATCTTCGGCGGATCCGGCAACGCCTGGACCTCGCGGGTGGCGGCCAGTCCGTCCAGCCGCGGCATCCGGATGTCCATCAGTACGACGTCCGGCCGGTTCTCCTTCACCATCCGCGCGGCGTCCGCACCGTCCTCGGCCTCGGCGACCACCTCGAGCTCGTCGTCCGACTCCAGGATCATCTTCAGTCCGGCCCGGACCAGCGCCTCGTCGTCCACGATCAGCAGCCGCGTCATCGTTCCCCTTCGTCCACATGCACAGGCTCGGCACTCTCCCGGTTGTCCGGCCAGGGCAGCCAGCCCTCGACCCGCCAGCCGCCTTCGGGCGTCGGTCCCGTCGACAGCCGCCCACCGGCCAGCTGGACCCGCTCACGCAGCCCTACCAGTCCGGCACCGGCGCCCGGGAGCAGTGAACCAGCAGCCACCGGACGCACGTTCGTCACCCTCACGGTCACCCCGTCGCCGCGGTCGCCGTACACGAGGACCTCGGTCGACGCACCCCGGGCGTGCTTGTGCACGTTGGTCAGCGACTCCTGGACCACGCGGTAGACCGTCCGTCCGATCGACACCGGTACGTCGTCCGGCAGCGTGAACTCGCCCGCCACACTCACGCCCGCATCCCGCGACGCCGTCACGAGGCGCTCCAGGTCCGCGGCCCGCGGCACCGGAGTCAGGTCGGCCCCGTCGACGCTGACGTCGGAACGCAGTACGCCGAGAACCTCGCGGAGATCCTCCATCGCCTGCCGCGCGGTCTCCCGGATCAACCGGGCCGACCCCTCGACCTTGTCCGGGCCGACGGCCGGGTTCACCTCGAGGCCGCCGGCGTGCAGGGCGATGAGCGACACCTTGTGTGCCAGCACGTCGTGCATCTCCTGGGCGATCCGGGCCCGCTCGCCCAGCCGCGCCTGCTCACTGCGCAACTCGCGCTCCGCCTCGGCACGCTCGGCACGATCTCGCAACGACACCATCAGATCCCGGCGGGCGCCGATGTAGGCGCCGGCCGCGATCCAGCTCCCGATCAGGAACGGTCCGCTGAAGACCGACACCCAGAATCCGCCGCCCTCACTCCAGGTGTTGAGGATGTAGGCGGCGTACCCCGCGACGCCGAGGATCGCGAGGACGAAGTCGCGGCGGCGGATCGAGAGCGTCAGCAGGGCGAGGCCCATCGGGACCAGGACGCCCGCCGTCAGCATCGAGAGCACGCCGATCGCCGTGACGGTCGCCGGGAACCGCCTGCGCCAGAACAGCGCGACCGACGCCACCGTCCCGGCGCCCAGGACGTACCAGTCCTTGATGTCCCAACCGCCGTCACCGGAGGCCGCCTGGAGAACGATCGTGAGCAGGCCGAAGCCGACGTACAGGAAGTCGCGCAGGCGCGGGGCATGCCTGACCCACCAGGCGTACCACCGGCGCAACCGTCGCATTCTGTCAGCGTAGTTGCCCGGAGTACGCCGTCTCGTCCCCCATCAGGTGGGGGTCGGGGATGTCCCCGAGAGACTTTCGTAGGGGGTTGGTCGAGCCTGTCGTCCGATGTGCCGCGGGGGTCGGTGACGGTTGACTCGACGTCATGATCACCGTCGAGAACCTGACCAAGCGGTACGGCAGCACCACTGCCGTCCAGGACGTGTCCTTCACCGTCCAGCCGGGAAGCATCACCGGCTTCCTCGGCCCGAACGGCGCCGGCAAGTCCACCACACTCCGGATGCTGACCGGCCTCACGCCGCCTTCGTCAGGCACCGCGACCATCAACGGCAAGAAGTACGCCGACCTGCCGAACCCGGGCCGGGTCGTCGGGGTCATGCTGGACGCCGCCGCGCAGCACGCGGGCCGGAGTGGACGGGAGACGCTCCTGCTCAACGCCAGCCTGCTCGGAGTGCCGAAGACGCGCGTGGACGAGATGCTCGAGGCCGTCGGCCTCAGCCACGCCGCCAAACGCCGGGTCGGGCAGTACTCCCTGGGCATGCGGCAGCGACTCGGTATCGCGAGTGCGCTGCTGGGCGATCCCGCCGTACTGATCCTGGACGAGCCGGCCAACGGGATGGACCCGGAGGGCATCCGGTGGATGCGTGGACTGCTCCAGGACTTCGCGTCCCGCGGCGGCACGGTGATCCTGTCCAGCCACCTGCTGGGCGAGGTCCAGGCGACCGTCGACCGGCTGGTCGTGATCGGCGGCGGCCGGATCGTTGCCAACGGCTCGCTGGAAGAACTGCTGGCCGGCAGCGGCACGCTCGTCCGCGGCCTCGACCCGATCGGCCTGAACGAGGCCCTGACCGCGGCCGGTCTGCGGCTGGAGCCGCTGCACGACGGCGCGCTGCGCGTCGACGCCACCGCCGAGCAGGTCGGCCGGGCCGCCGCGGCCGCAGGCCAGATCCTGCTCGAACTGCGCCAGAGCGACGGCGCCGGCCTGGAGGACCTGTTCTTCCAGCTCACCACTCCGGCCGCCGAAGCGGCCTGACCACTTCTCCTGAACGAGCAGAGCGAGTTCAGCATCAAGCACCGAGTTTGGAGCTCATAGCCATGACCACCGTGACCGACGTCGCGCCCACCACCCCGGCGAAGCACCGGGCCGAGGCGACGACCAGTCTTCCGCCCGTCCGCGGGCAGTCCTTCCTGAAACTCGTCGGCATCGAACTGCGCAAGTCCGTGGACACCCGCAGCGGCAAGTTGCTGATCGGCGCGATCCTGGCGCTGGCAGTCATCGCGATCGGCTGGCAACTGACCCACCTGCCGCAGGGGCCGGCCACCGTCGACGGATTCCTCAGTGCGGCCTCCACCGGCGTGATGCTGTTGCTGCCGGTCATCGGCGTGATGGCGATGACGAGCGAATGGACGCAGCGCACCGCGCTGACCACCTTCACGCTGTCGCCCCGGCGGGTTCGGGTGCAGATCGCCAAATTCGTCTCCGCGCTCATCATCAGCATCGTGGTACTGACCGTGACCAACCTGCTGGCGCTGGCGGGTACAGCGCTCGGTGGCGCGGTCGGCGGCGACGGCTCGTCGTACACCGGGCTCGGCGGAGCACTGGCCGGCGCGTACCTGACCAATGCGCTCAACGTGGTGATGGCCGCCGCCTTCGGCGCCGTGATCGCCCAGACCGCGGTCGCGATTCTGGTCTACTTCATCGCCCCGACCGCCTGGTCGCTGGCCGGCCCGGCCCTGTTCAAGGACAACGCGAACTGGCTGGACGTGTTCGGCGCCTTCGGCCGGATCGCGGACCGCGACCTACACGGCATGGTGCCCGAGACACTGACCTCGATCGCGGTCTGGATCGTTGTCCCGACCATCGTCGGACTGTGGGCAAGCTCACGTCGCGAGGTCAAGTAACGGGGTCCGACGCGGTGGGGTGGGCCGGTTTGAGGGGACCGGCCCACCCCGCCGACGGGGTGATCGGACCTCTTCGGCGGTTCAGCCAGGGGGCGGTGCGTGTGTCGATCCCCGGGTCCGGGTAACCTAGAAGCACGATTACTGACGACTGATCCGTGGGCGCCACGCTGCGTACCCGGTTGACTTGTGCGAGGGGGTCGACGCTATGGGGCGCGGCCGTGCAAAGGCCAAGCAGACGAAGGTCGCTCGCGACCTGAAGTACCGCACCTGGGACACCGACTTGGACCAGCTCAAGAAAGAGCTGTCCGGTGACCAGGGTGGCGACCGTTCTGCGAACGGCGACAACGACGGCGACGATTACGACGCCGACGAATACCACCCCCGTCGGTAAGCAACGACAGCTCGGCTGACCTGCTCAGTGCCCTCGGGTGCTGAGCAGGCTGACCGTGCGCCCGACGTGTTCCACCACACCAGCACCACCCGGAGCGGTCGAGCCTGCCCAGAAATCGGTTGCTCGAGCGGGCGGCGCCTGGGCAGGCACGGCCTGAGAGCTACCTGCGCGGGTCCCTACTTGGCGTAGGTGCCTTCCAGGGCGACCGTGCCACCGGGCGTCGCGGTGACCTCGCCGCAGACCCAGGCCGGGATGTCGCGGGACGCCAGCTCGGCGATCGCGGCGTCAGCGGACGACGGGTCGAGTACGGCGACCATGCCTGCACCCATGTTCAGCGTCTTCTCCAGTTCGGGCAGCGCGACGTCGCCGAGCAGCCCGACCAGGCCGAAGATCGGCGCCGGCGCCCAGGTCGACCGGTCGATCCGGACCGAGAGATCGTCGGGGATGACCCGGGCCAGGTTCGCCGCGAACCCACCGCCGGTGATGTGCGACATCGCGTGCAGCGGCTTGGCGTCACCCTCGACGTCGCCGTTCAGCTCCGCGATCAGCTCCAGGCAGTGCTTCGCGTACACCCTGGTCGGAGTCAGCAGCACCTCGCCCAGCGTCGTACCCAGCTCCGGCACGACCCGGTCCAGCGTCCAGCGAGCGCGGTTGAAGAAGACGTGACGGACCAGGGAGTACCCGTTCGAGTGCAGGCCGGAGGAGGCCATCGCCACGACGACGTCGCCCGCGCGGACTCGCTCCGCACCGAGCACCTCGTCGGCCTCGACCACACCGGTCGAGGCACCGGCCACGTCGTACTCGTCCGGCTCGAGCAGGCCCGGGTGTTCGGCGGTCTCGCCGCCGACGAGCGCCGTACCGGCCTCCACGCACGCCTCGGCGATGCCCTTCACGATCTGCGCGATCGTCTCCGGGACCACCTTGCCGGTGCAGATGTAGTCGGTCATGAACAGCGGTTCGGCGCCGCAGACGACCAGGTCGTCGACGACCATCCCGACCAGGTCGAACCCGATCGTGTCGTGCTTGTCCAGCTTCTGCGCGATCGCGACCTTGGTCCCGATCCCGTCCGTCGAGGTCGCCAGCAGCGGCCGCCGGTACGACGTGAGCGCGGTCGCGTCGAACAGCCCGGCGAACCCGCCGAGCCCACCGACCACCTCCGGGCGGGTCGCCTTCGCCACCCATTCCTTCATCAGCTCGACGGCCCGGTCACCGGCCTCGATGTCGACTCCGGCAGCGGCGTAGCTCGCGCCTTCGCTCACGTTCATCTCCTCGATACTCCGGCGGTACGACGTACGCCGGGCTGATCTGGCTACGGACGGCTCAGGGCGTCGGCGGCACCGGCGCCACCGGAGACCGTGGCCAGGCCGTCGACGTCGGTGGACACCGGCAGCTCCAGCAGGTGCTTGCCGAGCTGCTCCGGATCCGGCAGCGCGACCGGGTAGACCCCGTCGAAGCATGCGCGGCAGAGCTTGTCCTTCGGCACTGTGGTCGCCGCGATCAGGCCGTCCAGGCTGATGTAGCCGAGCGAGTCGGCGCCGAGCGAGCGGCAGATCTCCTCGGTGTTCAGCCCGTTCGCGATCAGTTCGGCGCGGCTGGCGAAGTCGATGCCGTAGAAGCACGGCCACTTGACCGGCGGCGCCGTGATCCGGACGTGGATCTCCTTCGCGCCGGCCTCGCGCAGCATCCGGATCACCGCGCGCTGGGTGTTGCCGCGCACGATCGTGTCGTCGACCACGACCAGCCGCTTGCCCTCGATCACCTCGCGCAGCGGGTTCAGCTTCAGCCGGATCCCCAGTTGGCGGATCGTCTGGCTGGGCTGGATGAACGTGCGGCCGACGTACGCGTTCTTGACCAGGCCCGATCCGTACGGGATGCCGGACGCTTCGGCGTACCCGATCGCGCCGGGCGTCCCGGACTCGGGCGTGGCGATGACCAGGTCGGCGTCGGCCGGGTGCTCGCCGGCCAGCCGGCGGCCGATCTCGACGCGGGTGGAGTAGATCCGCCGGCCGGAGATCTGGGTGTCCGGGCGGGCCAGGTAGACGAACTCGAACAGGCAGCCCTTCGGGTCCGGCTCGGCGAACCGGGTCGAGCGCAGGCCGTCGGCGTCGACCGCGACGATCTCGCCCGGCTCCACCTCGCGGATGAACGAGGCACCGACGATGTCGAGGGCAGCGGTCTCGCTGGCGATCACCCAGCCGCGCTCCAGCCGGCCCAGCACCAGCGGGCGGATGCCCTGCGGGTCGCGAGCGGCGTACAGGGTGTTCTCGTCCATGAAGATCAGGCTGTAAGCGCCCTTGACCTTCGGCAGCACCTTCGCGGCCGCCTGCTCGATGGTCAGGTCCGGATACCCGGCGAGCATCGAGGTGAGGATGTCGGTGTCGGAGGAGGCGCCGTGCTTCGCGTTCGCCTTGGCGTGCTCGACGTCGGCGTCCAGGCCGAGATCGAGGTCGCCGCCGCCGTTCAGGCTCTCGGCCAGCTCACCGGTGTTGGTCAGGTTCCCGTTGTGCCCGAGCGCGATCGACCCGGTCGCGGTCGACCGGAACGTCGGCTGCGCGTTGGCCCAGACACTGGACCCGGTCGTCGAGTACCGGCAGTGGCCGATCGCTATGTGTCCGCGCAGCGACGCGAGGGTCGCCTCGTCGAACGCCTGACTGACCAGACCCATGTCCTTGTAGACCAGAATCTGGCTTCCGTTGCTGACCGCGATGCCAGCCGACTCCTGCCCTCGATGCTGCAAGGCGTAGAGCCCGAAGTAGGTGAGTTTGGCAACCTCTTCCCCCGGTGCCCAGACCCCGAAGACGCCACACGCGTCCTGCGGTCCCAGGTCCTGCGGGTCAAGGTCATGGGTTAGCCGACCATCGCCACGAGCCACGGCGTCAGTCTACGGGACGTCACGGGGTGCCCTGGCCCGATCCGATGGCCGGGCACAGGGAGCCCGTCCTACGACTACTCAGTGGAAAGCTACGGTCACCAGCAGAGCACCGGGATACAGCCCGGTTCACTGCCTCCGACCGCCGACGCGGTCAGTGGGGCGCCGCCCAATGTCAGCACCGCGGCGACACCAACTACAATGAGCAATTTCCTGATCACACATCTGTCCCTTCGAAAATGAGCCGTGACCGGCTGAGGAGTGCTCTGTGTCGACGCGCTCTGTATATGGTCGGTTCCGACAAGACTGAGAAGGAGGAGGACGTGCTCGAGCCGCTGGGTGTTGATGAAGCCACCTTCGCGGTTTATCACGCCCTTCTCAGCCACCCAGACAGTACGCCCGAGAACATTGCCGCGCTAGTAAAAAGGCCGGTGACCGAGGTTCACGAGCTGATGGAGAAGCTCCGGAAGCTGGAGCTGCTCGTCCCGACCTGGACGAACCCCGACGGTGAGCACGCGGTGCACCCGCGGGTCGGTCTGACCGGCCTGGCCGAGCGGCGGCGGACCGAGTTGAACAAGATGCTCGGCGAGCTCAAGGAAGCCGAAGCCTCGGCCGAGGTGCTGGCAGAGCAGTACAACGAGCTCCTGACCGCCCGCAGCAGTGGGGACGTCGAGGTGCTCAACGGCCGGGCGAACGCCTCCCGGCGGATCGAAGAGCTGGGCCTGAAGGCCAAGGACACACTGTGGGGCCTGGTGCCCGCGCACATCGACGACGTCACCCACCCGATCGACAAGTCGCCGGATGTTCCGTTGCTCGAGCGCGGGCTACGGATGCGGACCGTCTATCTCCAGAGCATCACCTCGTCCAAGCAGGCGCTGGACTACGCCGCGGCCATGCATCAGCTCGGCGGCGAGATCCGGGCGACGCCCACGCTGCCGCTGCGGCTGCTGATCTTCGACCAGGAGATCGCGGTCATGCCGATGGACCCGGAGAACCCGACCGTCGGCGCGGTCATTCACCGCAGCCCCGCCGTGGTCTCGGTCGCGCTCGCCTTGTTCGACTCCTACTGGGCCCGCGCCACCGAGCTCTTCGACGCGGACGACCGGGAGGACAACGCGCCCCTGACGCCCCACGAGGCCGAAGTACTGCGGCTGCTCGCGGGCGGCGCGAAGGACGAACAGGTCGCGCGTCTGCTGGGCATCTCGTTGCGGACGGCCCGGCGAATCACCGCGACCCTGTCGGAGCGCCTCAATGCCGCCAGCCGCTTCGAGCTGGGCGTGGCGGCAGCGAAGCGCGGCTGGGTCTGACCGCCTCCGGTCAGACGCTCTTCAGTGCGGCCAGAAGCTTGGTGAGGGATTCGCGGGCGTCGCCGAACAGCAGGGTCGTCCGGGGGTCGTAGAGGAGTTCGTTCTCGATACCGGCGAATCCCGGACGCATGGAGCGCTTGAGGAAGATCACCCGCTGCGCCTCGTCGGCGTTCAGGATCGGCATCCCGTAGATCGGGGCGCTGGGCATGTTCCGGGCGGCGGGGTTGACGACGTCGTTGGCGCCGACCACCAGGACGACGTCCGTCGACTTGAAGTCGCCGTTGATGTCGTCCATCTCGCGCAACTGGT
The DNA here is from genome assembly GCF_040655855.1 of Kribbella sp. NPDC050281. Lineage (NCBI taxonomy): Bacteria > Bacillati > Actinomycetota > Actinomycetes > Propionibacteriales > Kribbellaceae > Kribbella > Kribbella sp. NPDC050281. The sequence goes on from NZ_JBFAKS010000007.1 coordinate 48,961, forward strand.
CGTACGGCACCTGGGCCTCGGCCAGCAGCACGTTCATGTGGCCGGGCATCCGGCCGGCGACCGGATGGATCGCGTAGTCGACCTTCACACCGCGGCTCTGGAGCTCGTCGACCAGGTCACGCAGCGTGTGCTGCGCCTGCGCCACGGCCAGCCCGTACCCGGGCACGATGATGACCTTGTTCGCGTACCCGAGCAGGATGGCGACATCTTCCGCGCCACCGGAGATCACCGGCCGCTCGGACGCCGTACCGCCGCCCAGAGTCGAACCACCGCGGACGGCACCGAAGAGGATGTTGAAGACGGACCGGCCCATCGCGTCCGCCATCAGCTTGGTCAGCAACGTACCGGCGGCGCCGACGAGCGTGCCGGCCACCAGCAGCAGGGTGTTGCCGAGCACGTAACCGCCCGCGGCCACGGTGAGGCCGGTGAAGGCGTTCAGCAGCGAGATGACGATCGGTACGTCGGCACCGCCTACGGGCAGCACCAGCATCACGCCGACCGCGAGACCGACCAGGCAGAGCAGTACGCCGACCCACACGCGCGGATCGGAGACGAGCCAGCCGGCCAGCGCGATCCCGCCGATGATCGAGGCGATGAAGAGCACCGGCAGACCGGGGAACGTCACCGGCCGGGTGGTCATCAGTTCCTGCAGTTTGGCGAACGTCACGATCGAGCCGGAGAAGCTGACCGCACCGACCAGGATGGTGAACGCGGTCGCGATCGCGGCCACCGTCGCGTCGTCGCTGACCTCGCCGAGCTCTATCAACGCGACCAGCGCGGCCGCGCCACCGCCGACACCGTTGAAGAGGGCAACGAGCTGCGGCATGTGCGTCATCTGCACCCGGCGCGACCCGACCACACCGACGACGGTGCCGGCCGCCAGCGCGATCAGGATCGGCGTCAGGTGATCGGGCTTGTAGGCGACGAAGGTGATGATGACGGCGAGCACCGCCCCGGCGGCACCGAGCAGGTTGCCGGCCCGGGCGCTGCGGGGCGACGACAGCGCCTTCAGGGCGATGATGAAGCAGACCGCGGCGACCAGGTAACCGATCTGGGCCCAGGTGGGGATCACTTGCGCAGCTCCTTCTTGCGTGCCCCCGGGCCTTTGAACATCTGCAGCATCCGGTCGGTGACCACGAATCCGCCGACCATGTTGACGGTCGCGAGGACGACGGCCACGAGCCCGACGACCACCACGATCGCGGAGTCGGCCTGCCCGGTGACGATGATGGCGCCGACCAGGATGACGCCGTGGATGGCGTTCGCGCCGGACATCAGCGGGGTGTGCAGGGTCGACGAGACCTTGCTGATCACCTCGACCCCGACGAACGCCGCAAGGACGAAGATCGTCAGCAGCGCGATGGACTCGGTCACAGGGACTGTCCTTTCAGGAGCTCGCGGGTCGGCTCGTGGAGCACGCTGCCGTCGTGGGTGACGCAGCAGCCGCGGACGATCTCGTCGTTGAAGTCCGGATCGAACGAGGCGTTCCGGGTCATCAGGCGGATCAGGTTCGCGATGTTCTGACCGTAGAGCCGGCTGGCCGGTCCGGCCATCTGGCTGGCGACGTTCGCGCCGCCCCAGACCAGCGCGTTGCCGATGGTGAGCTCGGTGCCGGCCACCGAGCCCTCGACGTTGCCGCCCTGCTCGGAGGCCAGGTCGACGACGACGGAACCGGGCTTCATCTGCTCGACCATCGCTCGCGACACCAGGATCGGCGCGGTCCGCCCGGGTACGGCGGCGGTCGTGATCAGCGCGTCCGCGGCGGCGACGAACGGGGTCAGCAGCTCACGCTGGAGCTGGGCCCGTTCCGGCGTCATCTCGCGGGCGTACCCGCCGGGGCCGTCCAGGGTGCCGAGCTCGAGCTCGATCGGCTGCGCGCCCATCGAGGCGATCTCCTCGGCGGCCGCGGTCCGGACGTCGTACGCCCTGACGACGGCGCCGAGCCGTTTGGCGGTGGCGATGGCCTGCAGGCCGGCGACGCCGGCGCCGAGGACCAGGACCTGGGCCGGCGGCACGGTGCCCGCCGCGGTCATGTTCAGCGGGAAGAATCGTGGCAGCCGCTCGGCCGCCACGATCGCGGCGCGGTACCCGGCGACCAGCGCCTGGGAGGACAGCGCGTCCATCGACTGGGCGCGCGAGATCCGCGGGACGAGCTCCATCGCGAACGCGGTGAGCTTCGCCGTGGTTGCGGTGCGGACCACATCCGGTGGATTCGTCGGCAGGAACGACATCAGCGCCGTACCGGCGTGCAGCCGCTGCAGGCGTTCCCGCTCCAACGGCTGGACCGACGTCACGATGGTGGCCGCGTGGTCGGCGCCCCAGGCGACCTCGGCACCGGCATCGCGGTACTGGTCGTCGGAGTACAGGGCCCGTTCGCCGGCGGCCGGCTCGACCGCCACCTCGTAGCCGAGCTCGATGAGTTTCGCGACTTGTTCCGGCACCAGCGCGACCCGGCGCTCCGCCGGTCTGGTCTCCCGTACGACTGCGATCTTCACTCGCCGAAACCTATGCCAAACACTGGGTCGCCGGAAAGCCCGGTCACGCTTGGTTCGCCAGGTTCTGAAGGAGAAGGGCTTCGGCCAGGCAGACCTTGGTGAACTCGGCGAGGTGCAGGCCCTCGTCGATGCCGTGGGCGCGGGTGTCCGGATCCTCCACGCCGGTGACCAGGATCGAGGCCTCCGGGAAGGTCTGCTGGAACTCCGCGATGAACGGGATCGACCCGCCCATGCCCATGTCGATCGGCTCGACACCCCACGCGGTCTGGAAGGCGGACCGGGCCGCTTCGTACCCGGCGCCGCGCGCGTTCACGCTGCAGGGCTGGCCGTTCTGTCCCTCGGTGACGGTGACCTGCGCACCCCACGGCGCGTGGTTCTCGAGGTGCGCCTTCAGCGCCGCGCTTGCCTTGATCGCGTCGTCGCCCGGCGCGACCCGCAGGCTCACCTTGGCCCGCGCGACCGGCACCAGCGTGTTGCTGGCCTCCGCCACGGACGGCGCGTCGATGCCCAGTACGGCGATCGACGGCCGGGTCCACAGGCGGTCGACGAGCGAACCCGAACCGGTCAGCCGGACAGAGTCCAGCACACTCGACTCGGCGCGCAGCCGCGCTTCGGGATAGTCCACATCCGCCGCCCGCGAAGCGTGCAGCCCGTCCACCGCGACGTCACCCTTGTCGTCGTGCAGGGTGGCGAGCAGGCGGCACAGCGTCGACAGTGCGTCCGGGATCGGCCCACCGAACAACCCCGAGTGGACCGCGTGCTCGAGCGTCCGCACCTCGACGTACGCCTCGACCAGGCCGCGCAGCGACACGGTCAGCGCCGGCCGGCCGACGTCCCAGTTGCCCGAGTCGGCGATCACGATCGCATCGGCGGCGAGCTCCTCGGAGTACTCGTCGAGCAACTGCAGCAGGGTCGGCGAGCCGATCTCCTCCTCGCCCTCCACGAACACGGTCACACCCACCGGCAGATCGTTGCCGAAGGCCCGTACTGCGGCCAGGTGCGCGGCGATGCCGGCCTTGTCGTCGGCCGCACCCCGGCCGTACAGCCGGTCGCCGCGCTCGGTCGGCACGAACGGGTCCGAGGTCCACTGCTCGACCGGCCCGGTCGGCTGGACGTCATGGTGCGCGTACAGCAGCACGGTCGGCTTACCGGCCGGCGCGGCCTTCTTCGCGATCACCGCGGGCGCGCCGTCGCCGGCCCGGACGATCTTCACCGTGAACCCCTCGGCCTCGAACAGCGCCGCGGTCGCCTCGGCGGAGCGCTGGACGTCGGCCGCGCGGGCGGGCTCGTAGCTGACCGACGGGATCCGGATGAGGTCCTCGAGGTCGGCACGGACACTGGGCAGAACGCGGTCGATCGCCGCGGACAGATCGGTCATGCGCCTACCGTACGGCGTCCGTTCGCCGGCCCGCCGCCCGGAATGCTGTGGTCGTTGTCTGGCCATGTTACTGATTGCCGTCATACTCTGGTGTCCTCGTAGGTTTCCGCCCGACCGAAGAGGACTTCACTCATGGCCCGTCGCCCCCTCGCCATCCTGACCGCCGTCGTCACGTCCGCGGCCGCACTCACCGCCGCACTGCCCGCCAGTGCAGCGATCACCTGCGACACCGCCACCACCGGCGGCGCGACCTTCTACGACGGCCCGTCCGCGTCGAAGAAGTACGACGCCCGGTTCAGCAACAGCGCGAGCATCCCCAACCTGAGCACCTACACCCCACAGGGCGCGGGCACTTGGTACAACTGGGACGGCTCCGGCAAGAACCTGCTGCTGGTCGGCTCGTACCGCGCCGGCGCCGACTCGCAGATCTACGGCATCGACCCGGCCACCGGATCGACCGTCGGCGTGGTCGCGATCGCCGAGTCGCACGTCGGCGGCATCACCGTCAGCAAGGGCTGGGCGTTCGTGTCCGGCGCCGGCAGCAGCATCCGCAAGTACAGCCTGACCTCGCTGCGGGACGCCCTGAAGGCAGCGGGTACGCCGTACCTCGCGCAGGTGGGGACCGCGCGGGACGTGGCCGGCGCGTCGTTCATCGGCAGCTACGGGGACTCGCTGTTCTCCGGGACGTTCAACGACACCGGCCGCGGGACCATGTACGAGTACAAGATCGCCGACGACGGAACGCTGACCACGGTGGCCGGCGCGTGGGAGGTGCCGACCAAGACGCAGGGCCTGACGGTCACCGCCGGCCACTTCATCTACAGCACGTCGTACGGGCGCGGGAACCGCAGCAACCTGTACGTCGTGAAGCGCGGCCAGAAGGATCTGGACGCGGCCGCACTCAGCTGCTTCCGGGCGCCGAGCATGACCGAGGGCATCACCGAGTACAACGGAACGGCGTACCTGGTCTACGAGTCCGGCTCATACCTGTACGCCTCGGACCCGGCCACCCTCAACGTCATTCCCCGGCTGCACAAGGCCTCGATCTCGTCCCTGACGTCCCTGGTCCCCTAAGGCTTGTACTCCGCGGAGTCCAGCACTGCCTGACGCTTCTTCGGGTTGTCCTCACGGACCTGGACGCGGAGCAGAGTCGACTCGTTCACCTTCCGGTACTGCTCCACAACGGTCGGCACGTTGTTGCAGCTGTACCTGAAGGTGGCGGTCGTGTCAGACGTTTCCGGAGTCAGCGACGTACAGCCCTCGGGCGCCGTCGCGCTCGTGGGCAGCGTCGACGAGGCCACCAGACCGAGGTAGACACCCTCGACGCTCGTATCCGTCTGCCATCCGGCGGTGTCGGTGGCGACCAGCAACTGAGTGTCTGCCTGCGCCTTCTGGGACCACTCGCGCGGGACCTCCACCGACAGTCCGTTGGCTTCCACCTTCACCGGGCGACTCAAGACGTACCGATAGCCGCCGTACCCGCCGCCGACTGCCAGTACGACGGCCAGCACTGTGGCGATCACGCGGGACCGGCCGGACCGCTTCGGGGGAACCGCGACGGTCGGCTCGTTGGCACTGACCAGAGCGGTCTCCTGGTCGACCCCACCGGCCGTCTTGGGCACAGGCGTCGGCATCTCGGCCGCCGGCACCAGTCCGACCGGGACCTTGCCGGTGGCGTGGGCCTCCCGCAACGCGTTGAGGAAGCTGTCCAGATCCGGCCACCGCTTGTCCCGGTCCGGCTCGAGTGCACGACGTACGACGACGTCGATCGCGTCCGAGACGTCCGCGCGCAGTGTCGTCATCGACGGCGGCGGTGACTCGATCTGCATCACCGCACCGAGGCTCGCCACACCATGCGGCGCTTGGCCGGTGAAGGCGGCGTACGCGACCGCTCCGAGCGAGTAGAGGTCCGCCCGGTGGTCCAGCCGCTCGCCGCGCACCTGCTCCGGCGCGACGTACGCCGGAGTGCCGCCGGGCATGGTCAGCTGGGACACGTCCTGAACCGCTTTACCCAGACCGAGGTCCCCGAGCATCGCGCGGGCACCATCCGGCTCGGTGCGGAACAGCACGTTGGCCGGCTTCACGTCGCGATGCAGAACGCCGCGCATGTGCAGGTGCTTGAGGCCCTTGCCGACCTCGGTGATGACGCGGACCGCTTCGCCGAGCTCGAGCGAACCGGCCTTGATCCGGTCCGCGAGCGTCCCGCCGTCGGCGTAGGTGAGGACCATGTACGGGCGTCCGTCCTCGGCCTCACCGATGTCGTGCACCCCGACGACGTACCGCGAGTCGACCTTGCGCAGAAAGCGTCCCTCGGCCAGGAACCGTCGGCGGACGTCCTCGTCGTCGACCCACAGGTCGGACAGGATCTTGACCGCCACCTCGGCGTCCAGTTGCTCGTCCCGGGCCAGCCAAACCGTCGCGAAACCACCGGCACCGACCCGGCGGACCAGGGCGTACCGGCCGATCCGCGCTGGCTGGTCCATGCACGCATTATGCTCGATCGCTCGGCGGAGCGAACAAATGGACGTCTTGACGCGTCACAACGGGGATGGATACGGGACGGGTGCCGAGCTGGAATCGGTCGCTGGTGGCGGTGCCGGCCGCGATCGCGGTGGTTGCTGTCGTGGGCGGCGGGCTGCTGGCCACCATGCGCGGACCACAGGACCAGACCGGCGCCCTTGCCGCTCCCTTGTCCGCATCCGCCGCTGCGAAGACCGCCCCCGTCGCAGCGAAGAGCGCCACCAACGGGATGATCGACGCGACGAACCTGCCGGCTGGCAGGAGTCCGCAGCTGACGTACGTCCGCGGCCGCACGGTCCTGGGTGGAGTCGGCAGTCCTGTCCGCGTGCCCGGTACGAACGAGATCATCGCCGTGGCGCGGCTGTGGGACACCACCATGACCGTGCAGGTCGCGACCGCCACCAGCAGCTTCCTGATGGTGCAGGACTACACCGGCAAGGTCGTGAACGAGATCCGGAGCGTCGACTCCCTGGTGACCAGTGCCGACGGCAAGTATGTCGCCTTCGCCTCGGGTGGCCGGTTCTCCGACCACCAGTCCGGCGGCACGTTGTACTTCCAGGAGCACACCACCGGGCCGGCCGACGTACTGCGGCAACCGAAGCTCACCGATGTCGCAGTCCTGGCGGTGGTCGGTCATGCCGTGTACTTCCACGGCGGCACGAAGCCGGGTGACTCCTGGGACCTGTACCGCTGGGACACCGAGAAGATGACGGTCCGCAAGCTGGCCAAGGTCACGTCACCCGTCTCGATGACGGCCGACGGCAGTCTGGCGGCCGGGATGACCGTCTTCACCGACAGCGGCCAGTGCACGGCCGTCATGGACGTCGCCGGCCAGCTGCAACGCTGGCGAACCTGCGAGTACCGGCTCGACCGGTTCAGCCCGGGCAACGCGTACGTCGTCGGCCTGCCGCCCGGCACTGGTGAGCCGTACGGCGAGAAGCGCGCCGCGGTCCTGGATGGGAAGACCGGCAGGCTGCTCCGGCAATGGACCGCGCCGTCCCTGCGCGCCGCGGTCGCGGAGGACGACGACCACGTCCTCCTGCAGTGGCACGACCAGCAGGAACCACAGTCCCGCTCCGCTGTGGTGCGCTGCACGATCAGCACCGGCCAGTGCGAGCTGGCCACACCCTTGTCCCCGGAACCCCTGTTGCTCGGATCATGAGAGCAGGGTCCATCGTGTTAGGAGCGCCGTGATGCGGAACAAGAACGGCCGCCTCGTGGCCCTGGTCGCGTCGATCGCGGTCGCCGCGGTCGCCATCGGCGCAGCCCTCGCCTACCGACAGGGCCCACAGGTCGCGGAAGCCGACGCAGCCCCACTCAGCGGTTCCCCGTCTCCCACGGACAAGCCGACCTCGACGCCCACCGCCACGCCGTCGGTCACTCCATCGGGCACGCCGATCAGCACTCCCAAACCGACGCCGACCAAGAGCGGTCCGGTCAAGTCGAAGGTCAACCTGGCCAAGCTGCCGAAGGGACGCGGCCCGCAGGTCACCTACCTGTCCGGCCGCACCGTCCAAGGCGGCCCCGGCCAGGAGGTGAAGATCCCGGGTACGGGCGACATCGGGGATGTCGCCCGCCTGAACCAGTCCGTGCTGGCCGTCGTCAGCAAGGGCACCGACACGGAGATGCTGACGATCGACAGCAGCGGGAAGGTCCTACGGACCACCCCTGACGTCACCGGGATCGTGACCACCGAGGACGGCCTGGCCGCCGCGTACGTCGCGACCCGCCGGTCCGAGCAGAGCGCGGCACTTCCGGGTGCCGTGGTCTACGCGGAGCAGCAATCGGTCCAGCAGATCACGGTGCCGGACGTCTGGGACGCGTTCCCGCTCGGCTACGTCAACGGCAAGGTCTACTTCCGGGCCGAGACCGCCGAGGGCGCCCTCGCCTGGAACCTGTACGAATGGGTCCCGGGGGCGTCGAAGGCCACTGTGGTCAAGTCGATCCCGAAGCCGACCGCGCTGTCCGCCGACGGCTCGGTGGCCGCCTCACTGATCAACATCACCGACTACAGCAGCTGCACCAACGTCGTCACCGTGGAGGGTGGCACGCGACTCTGGCGCACCTGCGAGTACCAGGTCGTGGGCTTCACCCGCGACGGCCGCACCGCGATCGGAGCACCCTTCTACCGAGACGGGTACGCCGATGGCATCGCATCAGCTCTGGATGCGAAGACCGGCGCGTTGCTGCACGAGTGGGCCGGGACGTTCCGACAGTCGGTCGCCGAGGACGACCAGCACCTCCTCCTGCTCGCCGACGACGGCCCGGACAGCGCGGCCTCGATCATCCGTTGCTCGACCGTCACCGGCGCGTGTGAGCAGGCAACTCCGCTGGCCAAGGGCAATCTGCGGATCGGCAGCTGATCTGCCGAGAGCAGATATCCCTGTGGGGTAAGGGGTTTGGCGGCAGACTGGCGGCATGGAACGTATAGCGGTGCTGGCTGATGTGCACGGGGTGTTGCCTGCTCTGGAGGCGGTGCTGGCGGAGGACGACGTACGGTCGGCCGATGCGATCGTGCTGGCCGGGGACATCGCCAGCGGGCCGCAGCCGGTCGAGACTCTGGACCTGCTGACGTCGCTGGGCGACCGGGTGGTGTGGGTGCGGGGGAACGCCGACCGCGAGCTGGTGGAGATGGCCCGGGCCGCGTTCACGGGCGAACCGCCGGATGCGGTGAGTCCGTGGGCAGCAGAGCAGTTGCGGCCGGACCAGGTGGAGTTGCTGGCGCCCTTGCCGACCAGTGTGACCATCGGGGACGCGCTGTTCTGCCACGCGACGCCACGGGACGACGAGGAGATGGTGCTGGTCGACAGCCCGATCTCCCGGTGGGCCGAGGTCTTCACTGGGCTGCCTGAGGACGTCCGGACGGTTGTGTGTGGCCACACCCACATGCCGTTCGCCAGGCAGGTGGACCGGCGGCTGGTGATCAACGCCGGCAGCGTCGACATGCCGTACGGCGCTCCTGGCCCGAGCTGGGCGTTGCTGACCCCGGACGGCGTACAGCTCCGCCGCGCACCCCTCGACGCCGTCAAGGCCGCGGAGCGCATCACCAAGGAGTCGACGTACCCCGGCCGGCAGGAGTGGGTGGAGGAGTACCTGCTGACCAACTACTCCGACACCGAGGCCCTGGACGCGTTCAGACCCCGTGCGGAGGGTTGACCGGCTACCGTCGACACGTGTTCGCACGGCGGCGGAAGCATTTCGGGACTCCGGCTGACAAGGCGACGTATGCGACCCTGCATACCGCCTCGCTGGCCTCTCCCCACCTGCGCGAGGGTCTGACGCCCGCAGCGGCCGGGAAGGCAAGCCGCCACCTCAGAGACCTCCTCGGTACGGCGGCCATCGCGATCTGTGACTCCTCCGGCGTACTGGCGTGGGACGGAGTCGGTGGACCGTACGAGAGCAACCACCGCGGCGATGCGAAGGCTCTCGCGGCTCCCACGCTCCGCTCCGGACGTACGGCGGTGCTCGGAGCGCATGACGTGGCCTGCAGCGACCCGCAATGCCCGATCCGTACTGCGGTGGTCGCGCCGATCGTCACCGAGGAGCGAGTGGTCGCCGTACTGGTCGCCTACAGCATCCGCTCGTCGGCAGCGCTGGTCCGGGCCACCGAAGAGGTCGCCCGCTGGGTGTCCGGCCAGGTCGAGCTGGCCGAGCTCAACAAGGAACGCACCCGCGCGATCGAGGCGGAGCTGCGCGCACTGCGGGCGCAGATCAGCCCGCACTTCATCTATAACGCGCTGGCCGCGATCGCGTCGTTCGTCCGGACCGACCCGGGCCGGGCGCGGGAGTTGCTGCTGGAGTTCGCGGACTTCTCCCGCTACGCACTCCGGCGCGGCGGCGAGTTCACCACGCTGGCCGACGAGTTGCGCAACGTGGAGCGCTATCTGGTGCTGGAGCAGGCGCGGTTCGGCGACCGGCTCAAGGTGTCGCTGCAGATCGCGCCTGAGGTACTGCCAGTGGTCATCCCGTTCCTGGTCGTCCAGCCGCTGGTGGAGAACGCCGTACGCCATGGCTTGGAGGGCACTACCGGTGTCGGGCACATCACGATCCGGGCCCGGGACCGGATCAACGAGGCCGAGATCAGCGTCGAGGACGACGGCTCCGGCAGCGACCCGGAGGTGATCCGGGCCGCGCTGTCCGGCGAGTCCGGCAGCGACTCGGTCGGCCTCGGCAACGTCGACGCCCGGCTCCGGCAGGTGTACGGCGACGCGTACGGCCTGGTCGTCGAAACCGCGGTCGACGCCGGCACCAGGGTCACCTTCCGAGTCCCCAAATACTCCTCAGGAGTACACGCCACGCCGTAGTTGACGGTAGTAGGGGCGCGGACTAGCGTCGATTGCAATCCCCTTACGGCGTTGGGAATGCGCGTTCTGCGCAAGCGTCTACACGGAGTGGATTCGCCTGGACGGGGCAGGCGACGGCTGGATCGCGCACGAAGCGATCACAGCCCACGAAGAGTGCCGATGGGCTGGTCGAGCCCGGATGGAAGGGAGCACTACTCGTGCCAGGTAACAGGGCAGTGATTTACAAGGGGCCAGGCGACGTGGCGGTCGAGACGATCGACTACCCGAGTCTGGAGCTCAAGGACGGTCCAGGGGTCAACCCCGCGAACGTGGGGCGGCAGATTCCGCACGGGGCGATCCTCAAGGTGGTGGCCAGCAACATCTGCGGCAGCGACCAGCACATGGTTCGCGGCCGGACCACGGCACCGTCGGGACTCGCTCTCGGCCATGAGATCACCGGTGAGGTGGCCGAGGTCGGCCGTGACGTCGAGTTCATCAAGGTCGGCGACCTGGTGTCCGTCCCGTTCAACATCGCCTGCGGGCGGTGCGTCAACTGTAAGGAGGGCAAGACCGGCGTCTGCCTGAACGTGAACCCGGATCGACCCGGGTCCGCGTACGGGTACGTCGACATGGGCGGCTGGGTCGGCGGCCAGGCGGAGTACGCGCTGGTGCCGTACGCCGACTGGAACCTACTGAAGTTCCCCGACAAGGACCGGGCCCTCGAGAAGATCCGCGACCTGGCCATGCTGTCGGACATCTTCCCGACCGGCTACCACGGCGCAGTCACGGCGGGTGTCGGGACTGGTTCGACTGTCTATGTCGCCGGGGCGGGGCCGGTCGGCCTGGCCGCGGCCACCTCGGCGTTCCTGCTAGGCGCGGCCGTCGTCATCGTCGCCGACCTGCAGAAGGAACGGCTGGAGCAGGCCCGCAGTTTCGGCTGCGAGACGATCGATGTGTCCGAGGGCGATCCGAAGGACCAGATCGAGCGGATCCTCGGCGTACCGGAGGTCGACAGCGCGATCGACGCCGTCGGGTTCGAGGCCCATGGTCACGGCAGCGACGCCCGGTCCGAGGTCCCGGCCACCGTGCTGAACACGGTGATGGACGTGACCGCCGCCGGTGGCGCGGTCGGTATCCCCGGCCTCTACGTCACCGGTGATCCCGGTGCGAGCGACGAGGCCGCGAAGACCGGCTCGCTGTCGATCCGCCTGGGTCTCGGCTGGGCGAAATCGTTGGCGTTCACGACCGGCCAGTGTCCGGTCATGCGGTACAACCGCCAGCTCATGCAGGCGATCCTGCACGACCGTACGCAGATCGCGAAGAACGTGAACGCCACGGTCATCCCGCTGGACCAGGCACCGCAGGGGTACGCCGATTTCGACAAGGGCGCGGCACGAAAGTACGTGCTCGATCCCCACGGGCTGATCAAGTAAGGAGGGATCGACGGGAGCCGGGCGCAGGGTCCGGCTCCCGTCGTCGGCCCCGGCCGAGTCATACTGCGAAGTGAAGGCCAGGTTCGACGAGAGCGACTTTCATGAGCAGTGACGAGCGACTGGACCTCGAGTTCGCCTACACGGCGTACCAGGACTCGTGCCGCGATCTGTATTCGCCGCACTACTACTGCCGGCGGCCGAGCGGCCACGACGGCGTCCACGCGGCCGGCTTCGGCTCGAGCCGCCTCCGCTGGGAACACCAGCCCGACCACGCGCCCCACATGCTGTCCTGAGCAGGCCAACTGTCGGCCGCGGTGGCCCAGCTGACGGCTCCAATTCCGGATGCCCTGGCACTACTGTGATGCCATGGCCGAGACTCCCCTGCGCGTGCTGGTCGCGGACGACGAGGAGCCCGCGCTGGCTGAACTCGTGTATCTGCTCCAGCGGGACGACCGGATCGGGGAGATCCGGACCGCGTCGAACGGGCCGGACGCGCTGAAGATCCTGCAGGCGGCCGACCTGGACGTGGTGTTCTGCGACATCAAGATGCCCGGGCTGGACGGCATCGACCTGGCCAGCGTCATCTCCAAGTTCCGCCCGCCACGCCCGCAGATCGTCTTCGTCACGGCGTACGACGAACACGCGGTGGAGGCCTTCGAGCTCGAGGCCACCGACTACGTGATGAAACCGGTCCGGGCCGAGCGCCTGGCCGAGGCGGTCCGCCGGGTCGTCACCGCGGGTGCGCCTTCCGCGCTGCAGTCGGCCGAGGAGACAGACGACGAGGTGATCCCGGTCGAGCTCGCCGGTGTGACCCGGTTCGTCCAGCGCTCGACGGTCCGGTACGTCGAGGCGCAGGGCGACTACGCCCGGCTGCACACCGGCCAGAACTCGCACCTGGTCCGGATCCCGCTGAGCACGCTGGAGGAACGCTGGGGCGACGCCGGGTTCACCCGCATCCACCGCAGCACGCTGGTCGCCCTCGCACATGTGGACGAGATGCGCGTCGACGGCGGCCGGTGCGCGGTCCGGGTCGGCGACGACTGGCTCCCGGTCAGCCGCCGCCACACCCGCGAACTCCGCGACCTCCTGGTCCGCTCGACCTCCCTGCGCGGCTGACATGAGTACGCCGGACAGTCCGAGACGGGTTCGGGTCACCAGCCCGCGCAGAACCGCCACCCGGCGACCTGTCATCCCGACCGGGACCCGTGAGATCGACGAGCAGACCCGGCTCGGCGAGATCTACATGCACTCGCTGATCCAGTCCCAGCTCCGGCTCACCCTCGCGGTGATCGCCGGCGCCGTAGTCATCCTCGGCGGCATCCCGCTGCTGTTCGCTCTCGTCCCCGCGACCCGCACGCTGTCGGTCCTCGGCCTGCCGCTGCCCTGGGTCATCCTCGGCATCGTGGTCTACCCGGTCGTGTACATCGCCGCCCGCGTGTACGTCCGCAACGCCGAACGGATCGAAGCCGAGTTCACCGAGTTCGTCGGACGGCAATAGCTCATGTCATCGGCGATGAGTCTGACTGCCATCGGATTGGTGGTCTTGGCAACGATCGGGATCGGCCTGTTCGGGCTGCGGATCTCCCGGACCACCAGCGACTTCTACGTTGCCAGCCGTGCGGTCACGCCACGCTGGAACGCGTCCGCGATCAGCGGTGAGTACCTGTCGGCCGCGTCGTTCCTCGGTGTTGCCGGTCTCGTGCTGGTCAACGGCGCGGACATGCTCTGGTTCTCGGTCGGCTACACCGTCGGCTATCTGATGCTGCTGGTCCTGGTGGCGGCACCACTGCGGCGAAGCGGCGCCTACACGTTGCCCGACTTCGCCGAGACCCGGTTCGAATCGGCTGTGGTCCGCCGGATCTGCTCGGGTCTGGTCGTCGGCATCGGCACGCTGTACCTGCTGCCCCAGTTGCACGGCGCCGGGCTGACCGTGCAGACCGTCACGGGCGCGCCGCCCGACGTCGGCGCTGCGGTCGTCGCGGTGATCGTGGTCTTCAACGTCGCCGCCGGTGGCATGCGCTCGATCACCTTCGTCCAGGCCTTCCAGTACTGGCTGAAACTCACTGCGTTGGCCACACCAATCTTCGTCATCCTGATCGCCTGGCGCTCCGGCGACCACTCAGCCGGCGTACTGCAGTCGCTGCACGGCGCGGCCGCCGAATGGTCCGAACCGCTGTCCCGCGCGGGCGGCCGGGACCACCCGCTGTACGCGACGTATTCGTTGCTCCTAGCCCTTTGTTTCGGAACGATGGGCCTGCCCCACGTCCTCGTTCGCTTCTACACGAACCCGGACGGCCGGGCGGCCCGCCGTACGACGGTCGTCGTCCTCGCACTGCTCGGACTCTTCTACCTGTTCCCACCGATGTACGCCGTACTCGGCCGGACGTTCGCGCCCGACCTGGTGAGTGCCGGCGCGGACACCGTCGTACTCGAGCTGCCGAACCGGATTCTCCCTGGCACAGCAGGAGATCTGCTCGGTGCACTGGTCGCGGCCGGGGCATTCGCCGCGTTCCTTTCGACGTCGTCGGGATTGACGGTCGCGATCGCCGGAGTCATCGACCAGGACCTGTTCCGGAGCCGCCTGCATCGGTGGACGGGCGGCGACTACGTGGCCGTGAACAGCTTCCGGATCGCCGCGGTACTCTCGATGACCGTTCCCTACTTGGCGTTTCTGGTCACCGGCTCGCTGAGTCTGGCCGACACCGTGGGCCTTGCGTTCGCAGTCGCCGCGTCGACGTTCTGTCCGCTGCTGGTGCTGGGGATCTGGTGGCGACGGATGACCACAACCGGTGCCGCGGCCGGGCTGGTCGTCGGTGGAGTCGCCGCGAGTGCCGCCGCGTTGATCAACGTGATCGGCGGACCCGACGGCGGCTGGCCGAAGGCACTGGTCGGTCAGCCGGCCGCGTGGACGATGCCGCTCGCGTTCATCACCGTGATCGTGGTGTCGAAGCTGACCCCCGACAAGATCCCCGCCGGCGCCGCCCGCAGCATGGTCCGCCTCCACACCCCCGAAGCCGTCGACGTCGACCGCGGACTGCCGTCTCACTGAGACCGCTCGTCGTGGGATTCCTACCGCTCGCCGCAGCGGAGTGATCCACCGGGCGACTGGTGTGGTCCGCTGAGCGCTCGATGCGTGTGGGAGCTGTCGGGCGACAGTGACCGCGGCCACAGTACGGACCAGCAGCAGCCCCTGCCTGGCCCATCCGCCCGGCCTGATCACCGTCTGGAGGTCCCGCGATGTCCGATACGCGATCCGCGGGTGACCCGGACCTGACGACGTACCGGGACGTCCAGCTCTCGCCGGACTTCTCCGAACTGCGTCGCCGGTTCCGGCGCTTCGTGTTCCCCATGACCGGACTGTTCCTGGTCTGGTACTTCCTCTATGTCCTGCTCGCCGCCTACGCACCCGGGTTCATGTCGCACAAGGTGGGCGGCAACATCAACGTGGCCCTGTTGTTCGGCCTCGGTCAGTTCGTGTCGACGTTCGCGATCACGATGATCTACGTCCGCTGGGCCGACCGGCGGATCGACCCGGACGCCGAGCGGATGCGCCACCAGATCGAGGGCGAGACGTCGTGACCGCGCAGGCGCTGTTGCCCATGGCAACCGAAATCGGCAACCCGACCGTCAACATCATCATCTTCGGGCTGTTCGTGCTGGCCACCCTCGCGATCGTGCTGCGGGCGTCGAGGAACAACCGGACCGCGGCCGACTTCTACGCCGGCGGCCGGTCCTTCACGGGCCCGCAGAACGGCATCGCGATCGCCGGCGACTACCTGTCCGCGGCGTCGTTCCTCGGCATCGCGGGTGCGATCGCCCTGAACGGGTACGACGGCTTCCTGTACTCGATCGGCTTCCTCGTGGCGTGGCTGGTGGCCCTGCTGCTGGTCGCCGAGCTGCTCCGGAACACCGGTCGGTTCACGATGGCCGACGTACTGTCCTTCCGGCTCAAGCAGCGGCCGGTCCGGATGGCGGCCGCGATCTCGACGCTCGGCGTCTGCTTCTTCTACCTGCTGGCGCAGATGGCCGGCGCCGGCGGTCTGGTCGCCCTGCTGCTCGGTGTCTCCGGGCGCACCGGCCAGAGCATCGTCATCGCGGTGGTCGGCGCGATCATGATCACCTACGTCCTGGTCGGCGGCATGAAGGGCACCACCTGGGTGCAGATCATCAAGGCCGTCCTGCTGGTGATCGGCGCGGGCGTCATGACGCTGTGGGTGCTGGCGAAGTACTCCTTCAATCTGTCCAGCCTGCTCGGTGCGGCCGTAGACAACAGCCCGGCAGCCGGCGAGAAGCTGCTCAACCCGGGTCTGCAGTACGGCGCAACGGGGATCAGCAAGCTGGACTTCATCTCACTGGCACTGGCACTGGTGCTCGGCACCGCCGGCCTGCCGCACGTATTGATGCGGTTCTACACGGTGCCGAACTCCAAGGAGGCCCGGCGCAGTGTCAGTTGGGCGATCTGGATCATCGGCATCTTCTACCTGTTCACCCTGGTGCTCGGGTACGGCGCTGCCGCGATCGTCGGCCCGGACGCGATCAAGGCCGCGCCCGGCAAGGCGAACTCGGCGGCACCACTGCTGGCGTTCGAGCTCGGCGGTGAGCTGCTCCTCGGCGTGATCTCCGCGGTCGCCTTCGCCACGATTCTGGCGGTCGTGGCCGGCCTGACGATCACCGCGAGTACGTCGTTCGCCCACGACATCTACGGCTCGATCATCAAGAAGGGCCAGATCAGCGGCGACGGTGAGGTCCGGGTGGCCCGGTACACCGCGGTCGTGATCGGCATCGTCGCGATCATCGGCGGCATCTTCGCCAACGGCCAGAACATCGCCTTCCTGGTGGCGCTGGCGTTCGCGGTCGCGGCCAGCGCGAACTTGCCGACGATCCTGTACTCGCTGTTCTGGCGCCGGTTCAACACCCGCGGCGCACTCTGGAGCATCTACGGCGGCCTGGGCTCGGCGATCATCCTGATCGCGTTCAGCCCGGTCGTCTCCGGCAAGGTCGACGCGAAGACCGGCCAGAGCCTGTCGATGATCACCGACACCAGCATCGACTTCCACTGGTTCCCGCTGGACAACCCCGGCATCGTCTCGATCCCGCTGGCCTTCCTGCTCGGCTGGCTCGGCACGGTCACCAGCAAGGAGCCGGTCGACACCGACAAGTTCGCCGAGATGGAGGTCCGCTCCCTCACCGGCGCGGGCGCCGAGAAGGCGGTCCAGCACTGAGGTGATTCCAGACCTGTCAGGCAGGCTCTGCGGACCGTACGCGACCCTGCCTGGCAGCCCCACCACCGCCCCTCGAGACGGACCCGGTACCCCTGGCCGGGTCCGTCTCGCGTTGTCAGGACAGCTTGAGGGTGGGCCAGAGGGTGAAGAAGGTGTCGCGGGAGCGGGTGCCGCGGAGTTCTTCGGCGGCGTGCAGGCGGCCGAAGGTGAAGGCGTTGCCGCCGTCGAGGTGGACCTGGATCGCGAGCTGACGGAGCAGCTCCCGGGAGACGACGCTGTCCTGGTGCTCGCCGAGGATCTCCTGGACCTCTTCGCTCCGAACTGCCAGGTCCGACGCTTCGTCGCCGAGCACGGGTACGGCGGACTCCGCGGCGTACCGCAGCCGCTTGGCTGCCTTGCGGACCTCGTGCAGCTCGTGGTCCTGCTCGGCCGAGCTCTCCGCGTCCTGGGCGCGGCGGACCGCCTTCCGCATCCGCTTCCAGTCGTGGTGCAGCAGGTCGCCGATCTGCTTGGCCGCCTTCCGGTCGTCGCCGGTCAGCGGCGGCTTCGCGATCAGCTCGTCGAGCGTGTCCAGCAACTGGAAGTACCGCTCGCTCTCCAGTGCGGCCAGGGCTCCCGCCCGGCCCTCCTTGTACACCCCGCGCAGATGATCGTCGATCCGGCCGCCGACCCGGCCCATCACCAGCTCGACGGGCTGCTCCGCCACTTCCGCGGCGAAGTGCTCACGCTGCACCTCGGCGTCCCGGGCGACGCCAAGCTCCCCGGCCAGCCACTTCAGCTCGGCCCGGATCTCATCACCCACCTCGCGGTCCACCACCGGCCGGTACGTCGCCAGCGCGGACCGCAGCCGTCGCGTCGCCACCCGGAACTTGTGGATCGAGTCCGGGACATCACGGCGTACCTGCGGATCGCGGTCCCGGATCGCCTGCACCTGGTCACCGGCGTACGCACGGAAGATGTCCGAGGTCCGCGGCTTCTTCGGCAGCTCCCAGCCGGTCGCAATTGGAACACGGTCGCCGAGCGCCCGTGCGAGTTTGCTCGGTCCCGCTGCGGGCTCGGCTCCGGCCGACCGCAGTACGGGGTCGACGGCCTCCAGGAGCTCACGCTCGCCGGAGACGAGCTCGACCTCCCACTCCCGCCAGCTCTCCGGCTCGGCGCCCTCGACCGTCGCGGTGACATGGTCGTCGGCCAGCTCCGCGAGGACGTTGCCGTCGGCGTCCAGCAGCTTGTGCACGACCCGGTGCGTCTGCAGCGTGACGACAGGGATCAGCTTGTGGTCCCGGACGTGCACCCGCACGGTGCGGACCAGCGCGATCGGGACGTTGCGCACCGACCGTCCGAGCGGGTGGTGGATCTCCAGCCGTTCGCCCGAGGCCTTCGGGAACTTGATGTGCCAGCCGTCGTCCTCGCCGCCGGTCCGCCGTCTCAGCGTCACCTTGTTCGCGGCGAGGTCCAGCGCCTCGGTGTCGTAGTACACCGCCTCGAGGTCCAGCTCCACGGGCTGCGCCACGCTCGCGACTCCGGGCAGCTCGTGCAGCGCGGGCAGACCCACGCCGTCGTCGACGTCGTACTTGGTCTCGATCTCGAGCTGTTCAGTCGGCGCCATACCTCTTGTTTACCAGGCGTTCATGAATTGGTCAGCCGAGCACGCGCAGGTCGGCGACCAGTCGCTCCAGATCCCGGTCGGGTACGCCGTTGGGTGAGGTGGTCCGAAGCTGCCGCCGGTTGTTGCGGTTGAGTCCCCAGCAGATCAGTACGACGAGAATCAGCAGAGCGATCATGTCCCGCCCACCGCCTTGAAGAACGTGTAGTGGAAGGTCCCGCCGGACTCCGCGGACTTCTCCAGGTCGCGGATGCCCTGCCCCCACTCGGCCGGCGTGCGCATCCCGGTGGCGAGGGCCCGCTCCCGGACCGACTCGACCATCGCGATGAAGGTCTTCCGGGTGAAGCCGTCGACCAGGTGCGGCAGGGTCTCGTCGGCGTACACCGTGCACGGGTGCGCCCGGACGTCGGCGTACCCGGCGTCCCTGAGGAGCGGCTGCAGCCGCCGGCCGATGAGCGAATCGCCGCCGGCCTCGGCCTGCAGGTCGACGAGGCAGTCGATGACCGCTTGTGCCGCCGTACTGCGAGGGTGGAAGAACGCCGACTGGTGGTCGCCCTCGATCGCGGTGATCGTGCCGCCGGGTTTGATCAGGCGGCGCAGGGCGACCAGGGCGGCGTGCGGGTCCGCGAGGTGTTCGAGGACGAAGCACACGAAGACGTGGTCGAACTCCTCCTCCGGAAGGTCCCGGAGGTCGGCGTGGCGGAAGTCGACGCTCACCTCGGGGGCGACGGCGGCGACGCGGGCCTTGGCCCGGGCGAGTGACTCTTCGGAGATGTCGACCGAGACGAGGTCGATGCCCGGGCTCCGGGTGACCAGCTGGACGGTCTGCGCGCCGACGCCGCAGCCGGCTTCGAGGACCTTGCTCCCGGACGGGTACGTCGTACCGCTGTGCAGGAGGTCGGCGAGCGTCTGCGCCTGGTCGGTGAGCCGGCGGGTCTCGGCCGGGGTGTAGCCGTGCACGTAGTCAGTTCCCATACCTCCAACGTGCCGCCACAATGGTCCAGTGAACAGGTCCAATCCGAGCCAAAGTGGTAGGTCCAAAGGACTGGTCAACGCCGGTACGGACTTCTTGCAGTTGAACCCTGCCGACGCGCCGCCCGGCGGGTTGTCGGACTGGCTCACCGAGAGCCTCCGCGCCGCGATCTCCGACGGCCGCCTCCCGATCGGCAGCCGACTCCCCTCCACGCGCCTCCTCGCCACCGAACTCCGCCTCTCCCGAGGTGTGGTGACTGAGGCCTACCAGCGCCTGACCGAGGACGGCCACGTCGCCGGCCGCGGCCGCGCCGGCACTGTGGTCGTCGCGGTTCCGGTCGTCGCCGAGCCGGGCGTTGCAGCGGGCCGGATCACGCCACCAACCGTCGTACCGGAGCCCGGCCTGGATGTGTTCGACAGTTTGCGGGCGGCTCCGGCTCGGATCGACCTCACCCCCGGGGTACCTGATCTCGCGGCCTTTCCGCGGGCTGCCTGGCTGCGGGCCGAGCGGGCGGTGCTCAACGACCTCGAGTCGTCCGAGTTCGGGTACGGCGATCCGTCCGGTACACCCGCGCTCCGTCGGGCGGTCGCGAACTGGCTGGCCCGCAACCGGGGGATCGCGGCGGATCCGGATGACCTGATCGTCGTCGCCGGGGTCTCGCAGGCGATCGGGCTGGTTGCGCAGGTGCTGAAGGACCGCGGGATCCACGAGATCGCGGTGGAGGATCCGGGGTCGCTCGGATCCCGGCAGCATCTGCAGAACTGGGGCATGCGTACGCCCCCGATCCCGGTGGACGCCGGCGGACTGCAGGTCGACCTGCTACGCGAGTCGGGCGCCCGAGCGGTGATGGCGACTCCGGCGCATCATTTCCCGACGGGCGTCGTACTGGAAGGGGAGCGACGGCGGGAGCTGATCCAGTGGGCGGCTGAGGGTGGGCTGATCATCGAGGACGACTACGACGCCGAGCACCGGTACGACCGGCCGCCGGTTCCGGCGCTGCGCGCGATGCTGGCCGATCAGGTGATCTACGCGGGCAGCGTGTCGAAACTGCTCGCGCCGTCGCTGCGGATCGGGTGGATGCTGCCGCCACCGCAGTACAAGGACGCGCTGATCGGCATGAAGCGCCTGGCCGACCTCGGCAACGCCGCGCTCCCGCAGCTCACGCTCGCGCAGCTGATGGAGTCCGGCGAGCTCGAACGCCAGCTCCGCTTCCTCCGCCGTCGCCACCGGACCCGCCGCGACGCGATGGTCGATGCCATCAGCAACTATTTGCCCACCGCCACGGTCCACGGCGCCGCGGCCGGCCTGCACCTCACCATCACCTTCGACGACACCTTGAACGACGTCGACCTGGCCGCCCGGGCACTCCAGAAGGGCATCAAGACCCACCCACTCTCCTGGCACTGCCAACTCCCCCACGCCCCCGGCCTCGTCCTCGGCTACGCCGCCCGCACCCCCACCGAAATCACCGAGGCCATCAGCACCATCGCCGAGGTCATAGCAAGCTAGACGACACGACCGCTCAGCGGGTGTAGAGCGGGGACATGGCGAGGGCGAACTTCGTCATCAGGTCGGGGTCGACCGCCCGGGCCGGGAGCGGGACCAGGTCGACCAGTTTGTCGTCGCCGACCCGGATGGTGGTGCGGCCGGTGGCGGTGTCGACGTACCCCTCGTCGCCGAGCGGGAGCGACTGTGAGGTCGTGGCCTTGCGGATCGGCGCCATCAGGGCCTCCGCCTTCGGAGTACGCCGTACTGACGTCGAGATCACGCTGGTCGGGTTCACCCAGCCGCAGACGAGATCGCCGAGGGTGGTTTCGCCGTCGCGCCGGATCATCGCGGGCGCGCCGAGCACCTTCTCCGCGGCCGACGTACCGCGCTCGCAGTCCGGGCGGGTGATCAGCGGCGGCGCCTCAGGCAGTCCCGGCGCCTGCCGGGCCACGTCCTGGCCGAGGAGGACGTACTTCGCCAGCGTCGCTGACGGACCGCTGACCTTGTACAGCCGTCCGTCGAGCAGGAACACCACGAAGGTGCTGGTCCCGAACCCGCCCTCACCCACGGCCGCCGGCTTGGCCGGCTGCCGCTTCGTCGCGGCGTACGCGCGCTGCGTCGCGGTCAGCGTCGCCTTTGTTGCCGGGAGCACCGAAATCCCGACCCGCAGGACCGGGCCGCTCGGGCTGGTACTCAGGCCGAGCTGGCAGACGTCGTACGTCGGCAGGCCGAACTCGGCCGGGATCGCCTTGGGCTGGATCTGTACCACCGGGACCGCCAGCGTCGATTGCACGAGCGTTTGATCCATTCGCACGCACAGCGTGTCCGCAACCTTGGATGTGGCCGGATCACTCGGGGTCGCCGAGGGCGTCTCCGAGGGCGTCTCGGTGGGTGTCGTGCTGACCGAGACCAGCGGCGGCACGTTCGGCGCCGTCTCCTGACCCGGTCCGCCGCAACCCGCAAGGGCGGCCGCGGTCAGCCCGGCGATCACAACACGGCGGATACGCATGATGGCCCGACTCTAACCGGCTGTGCGCAGCTCCCTTTCGCGGACCGCGTGTTCGTCGGTGCGGGAGTCGTACTGCCAGAACTCGCGCAGCCAGACCGCGGTTCCGATCACGCCGGCGACACAGAGGATGCCGCCGCTGACGATCGCGGTCCGAACACCGGCGAGGTCGGCGACGAGGCCGGAGCGCGCCTGGCCACCGAGCGGGCCGAGCGAGTAGCCGAGCATCTCGATCCCGGCCAGCCGACCTCGCATCTCGTCCGGGATGGTCTGGTTCCAGATCACCGACCGGAACAGCACCGACACCATGTCCGCGGCGCCCGCGACGGCGAAGAAGGCGATCGCGAACCAGATGTTCGGTGCCAGGCCCGCGACACCGACCGCGGCACCCCAGGTCATGGTCGCGAGGACGACGGCCCGGCCCTGATGGTGGACGTGCTTCGCCCAGCCGCTGGTGAGGCTGGCGACCATCGCCCCGATCGCTTCAGCGCTGTACAGGAGACCGAGCAGTTTCGGCTGCTGCAGGATCTCGGTGGCGAACGCCGGGAACAGCACGATCGGCATCGCCAGGAACATGCCGACCATGTCGACCAGGTAGGTGGCGAGCAGGTCCTTGCGGCGGAACGCGTAGACGATCCCGCCGCCGATCGCGCCCAGACTCGGCGGCGTGCTGTGCTCACTCGTCTTGTACGAACGCAGGCGGAGGTAGAGCCCGGTGGCGACGATCAACCCGGTGAGCTCGACCGCGAACGCCCAGGTCACGCCGACCGACCCGACCAGTACGCCGCCCAGCGCCGGCCCGGCGAGCTGCCCGATCTGCATGGTCAAAGAGCTCAGCGCGACAGCGGCCGGGATCTCAGCGTGCTTGACCACCCGCGGGAGCAGTGCTTCGCGGCTGGGGCGCTGCAGCGACGAGGCGATCGCATTCAGGGCACCACAGACGTAGATGAGCCACACTCGCGGGCTGGCGAGGAGGGTGTTGCCGAGCAGGGTCGCGCAGATGAGGACCTGTGCGACCCCGGTACCGATCAGCAGCTTGCGGCGATCCACGTGGTCCGCGAGCGCGCCGCCGTACAGGCCGAAGACGACGAGGGGCGCGATCGTCACCAGACCCATCGCACCGACAGCGAAGTTGGAGCCGGTGATCTGGTACAGCTGGTAGGGCAGGGCGACGTACCCGACCATGCCGCCGAGGAAGAAGACCGAGCCCGAGACCACCAGGATGCGGAAATCGCGAGAGCCCCGCCAGGGCGTCAGATCGACGCGCAGCCGGCCCAGTCGCTCACGGACACTTGACGCCACCGGCACATAGTGACATCGGACCGCGGCTGCGGCGAAAAGCTTTATCCATCCCTCGGGACCCGACTGGTTGCCGTTGGCGTCGATCGCGCTTCAGGCCAGCGGGAGGTACGCCGTCAGGTCGGTGCGTTCACCGCTGGCCCGGAGCTTGCCGGTGGCGCGGGCCTCGATCCAGGTGGTGCGGCCGAGGGCGAGGTCGATCCAGAGCTCCGGCGGGAGCTCGACCACCGCGCCGGGGGTGCCACGGGTGTGCCGAGGGCCTTCGATGCACTGCACCGCGCCGTACGGCGGGACGCGGACCTCGACCGCGTGACCGGGGGCTTTCGCGACCAGGCGTTTCAGCAGTTGCTTGGTGAGCAGCTTCAGGTCGGTGCGCTCCGCCGTACCGGCGACGTACCGTTGGAGTGCTTGCTGAAAAGCCTGATCCTGTGGGGGGCCGAGCATGTTCACGACGTGCCAGCGTACGCGCCGATTTGTGGGGTCGCCCCCTGTGTGCACGATAATCAGGCTCGAGAATCGGGAAGCGAGGTCGGGATGCTCACGCCCAGGCACCAGGCGCTGCTGATGACGCTGGCGGGAATGACCGTCGGCGTTGCCGTGTTCGGCAGCGTGCTGGCGATCAACGGGAACCCACTGGCAGGCGACAAGCCCGCCGAGATCGTGAACAGCCAGCCCACCCCTGGCACCACGACCCGTTCCGACGGGCTGCAGGCCGACTCCCTGCGCTACACCGAGCAGACGTTCGGCACCGAGAAGGCGCTGGTCTCGGCCGAGGTCCCGGCCGGCTGGAAGAGCAGCCAGGCCGGCACCCGCCCGCGTTTCATGGATCCGGCCGGTGTCTGGCAGATCCGGTTCGACACGCGCGGCAGCGACTCGTCGCCGGACAAGCTGGTGGACAACCGCGCGAAGAGCATCGACGAGCAGGACCTCGACGTGATCAGCCGCGCCGACGGCACGCTGATCTACACCTACGTCGACCAGAACCGCGGCCCGCGGATGGGGCTGTCGCGCTTCGTCTCCACCGACGGCGGCGAGAGCTCCGCGATCGAGATCACCGTCGGCGGCCGCCCGCAGGACGAGGCTGCCCTACGCGCCGTACTCGAGCGCGCCACCCAGACCCTCCAGCTGCCGCCCTCAAGCGGCGACAACCGCCCGAACTGACGTCAGCACTTGATGTCGGCGGTCGGCGCCGTGCCCTGCAGCAGGTAGGTCTCCACCGCGTTGTCGACGCACTCGTTCCCAGCCTTGTAGCCGGTGTGGCCGTCACCGTCCCGAGTGATCAGGACACCGCTTTCCAGCTGGTGCGCCAGGCCGACGGCCCACGCGTACGGCGTGGCCGGGTCGCGGGTCGTGCCGACGACCACGATCGGCTTGGCCCCGGCCGCCTTGATCGGATGCGGCTTGTCCTCGGGCTTCACCGGCCAGTTCGCGCACGCCACCGAGCCCCACAACAGGAACGACCCGAACCGGGGTGACGCGGCCTGGTACTCCGGCTCCTCGGCCTTGGCCTGCGCGACCGAGGTGATGTCCGGTCGGTCCAGGCAGTTGACAGCGTAAATGACCTCGTTCTGGTTGTTCTCGTACCCGGACGGCGTGCGCCCGGTGTACTCGTCGGCGAGAGCCAGCAGGCGCGCGCCCTTGCCGTCAAGGCCGTCCAGGACCGCATCCTCGAGGCGCGGCCAGAAGTCCTTCAGGTACAGCGGGTAGATCACCCCGAGCACCACCAGGGCCTGCGTGACCTGGCGTTTCCCGTCACCCGGCAACGGATTCGCGTCGCTGTCGTTGATCAGCTTGTCGACCTTCGCGAGCACTTCCGCCTTGGTGCTGCCGAGCCGGCAGGACCGCTGCGCGCAGTCCTCGGCGAACGCGTCCAGCGCGGTGTCGAAGCCCTTCGCCTGGGCGATGTTGTTCTGCTCCGACGTCTTCGACGGGTCGACCGCGCCGTCGAGCACGAGCCGGCCGACGTTCTTCGGGAACAGTTCGGCGTACGTCGCGCCCAGGTAGGTGCCGTACGACATGCCGAGGTAGTACAGCTGGGGATCGCCGACGATGCCCCGCAGTACGTCGATGTCGCGGGCGGCATCCTTGGTCGACACGTGCGGCAACAGCTCGCCGGAGCGCTGCTCACAGCCGTTCGCGAGGGTCTTCGCCTCGTTGTTCAGCTCGTTGATCTCGGCGTCGTCGTCCGGGCTGCCGTCGGCCGCGATGAACTTGTCCAGCTGCTCGGTGTCCAGGCACTTGACCGGGGTCGACTCGCCCACGCCGCGCGGATCCCAGCCGATCACGTCGAACTTCCGCAGCAACGGCTGCCCGAGCACGAACCCGGCCGAGGCGGCGAACTCCTGCCCCGACCCACCCGGCCCGCCGGGGTTGATGAACAGCGTCCCGATCTTCCCGCCACGATCCCGGGCGAGCACCTTCCGCGCCCGCAGCTCGATCGTCTGACCGGCCGGCTTCGAGTAGTCGAGCGGCACGGTGATGGTCGCGCACTGCTGGTTGGAACCGCAGCGCTGCCAGTCCGGCTGCTGCTGGTAGAACTTCTCGAGTCCCGCCGGGATCGGCCCGGCCGGCCCCTTCGGCTGGCCGGGACTCGAGCCGGCCGTCCCGCCGCTCTCCCCATCCTGGGCCCGGCTCGCCACCCCACATCCACTCGCCAGTACCGCAACGGCTGCCAACAACACGGTAGTCATGCGGAATTTCACTGCGGGGCGTCTCCCTCGTCCTCGTGGTGCAGGCGCCGGCGGCGCCGGGGCTTGCGGCGGCGCCGCTGCTCCGTGGTCTCCTCCACCGCGGCCGCGGGATCCTCCGCGGCTGAGTGCTCTGCCATGGTCTCCGGCGTGGGGGTCGGCACAGTCGTCGGCGCGGCTTCCGCCTCGTCCGGTACGACGTCCACGAGGTCCTCGGGCAGTGGCGCGTCGGGCGTCGTCGTACTGGAGGCTTCGTACTGCTGACGGGGTGAACACACGTCCGCGCGGCTGCACGCACAGCGCCGGCCTGATGCGGCCAGCCGGACGACCACGGTGTCGCTCGGCACGTTGTGTCCGACCACCACTCCATCACCCGCGGGGGTCTCCACCGGCGTACCGACGGACGGCGCCTTCGCGTTGAACTCCTGGTAGAGCGGGTGCTCGTACTTCAGGCAGCACATCAGCCGCCCGCAGGCGCCAGAGATCTTCAGCGGGTTCAGCGGCAGGTCCTGGTCCTTCGCCATCCGCACACTGACCGGCTCGAAGTCCTTCAGGAACGTCGCACAGCACAGGTCCCGCCCGCACGGCCCGATCCCGCCCTGCAGCCGGGCCTCGTCGCGGGCACCGACCTGACGCAGCTCGATCCGGGCCCGGAGCCCGCGGGCCAGATCCCGTACGAGCTCGCGGAAGTCGACCCGGTGCGGCGCGGAGAAGTACACGATGACCAACTGGTCCACATCCGGCCGCCGGTCGACGAAGTCGATGCCGACCACCTTCATCGGCAGTCCGTGCTGGCGAATCAGCCGCTTCGCGATCACCCGCGCATCGGCCCGGCGCACCCGGTTCGCCTCGTCCCGGTCCAGGTCATCGGCGGTGGCAATGCCGTCACACAGCGGCAGCCCGCCGATCTCCTCCGTCACGTACTGCGGCGCCCAGACGCACTCAGCCACCTCCGGACCGTCGTCGGTCGGCACCAAGACCTTGTCCCCGACGCGCGGACGATGCGGGCCGGGGTCCAGGTAGTACAGCCGCCCGTAGCGCTCGAACGACACTGCCATCACCATGCCCACGCCAGCCAGAGTACTGGCCAGGGCCGCAGATGCTCAGCGCTTGCTGCCTTTGACGGTGCCGATGAGGGTGTCGCCTCCGGGGCCGTAGGCGGCGCAGACGGCGAGGCGGTCGTGGTTGTTCCATTGGTACTCGTCCGGCGCCCAGTACGACACTTCGAGCTCGGAGGTGGCCGTGCTCTTGCCGACGTACGTCGTGAACGCCGCCGAGCAGGTGCTCTCCGCCTCCAGGTCCACCTCGTCCTCGCCGGGGTACGGACCGTCCACAAGCTGGAGGTTGCCGAAGATCTCGCCGTCGTGCGCCTCCGAGCAGGGCTGGCGGATGGCCTCGCCCTCGGCGTTCCCGTTGTCGAAGCACTCGCCGACGGCCAGATCGTCCACGTAGGTGGTCGTGCTCGGGTACGACGAGGTGGGCTGGGGCGCACCGTAGTAGTCGTCGTCACGGTCCGAACCGACCGCGATCATCACCACGATCAAGCCCACCCAGAAGATCGTGATCAGGCCGCCGACGACGATGCCGGTGATCGCCAGCCCGGTACCGCTCTGCCGGCGCTTCTTGATCTGCACGAGGGCCGCGATGCCGAGCCCGACCGCCACCGGAGCCGCGATCGAGAACACGATGCTGCCCAGACCGGTCACCAGAGCCGCGGTCGCGAGCGAGTTGGTGGTGTTCGTCGCCGCCCCCGGATACCCGTACCCGTAGGCCGGCGGAAACTGCCCATACCCCGGCTGCCCATACCCAGGCGGTCCGTACGGCGGTTGCCCATACCCCTGCTGTGGTTGACCATACGGCGCCGGCTGCCCATAGGGCTGCTGACCGTAAGGCTGCTGACCGTACGCCGGTTGCCCGGGCAGTGACTGCGGTTGCCCCGGCGCCACCCAAGGCCCGGCGCCCGGCTGCTGAGCACCCGGCGGCTGGGCGGGGCCTGGCTGCTGGGCAGGCGGTCGTCCGGCACGGCCATAGGTCGGGAACGACCTCGGCGTGTCCTGTGGCCGGTCCGGCTCCGGACCGTACGGTGGTTGGCTCACGCTTCCCCCAGCAATCCGCCGCGACAGCTACCGCTGCGACCCGCGCATGCTACCGGTCAACCGGGTCCCCGGCATCCCGACCAGGCACAGGACGTTGCCGTCAGCAACAGCGCGATCCTCCAGCACCACGTAGTACATGTCCAGCTCGGACTGCTCGTACGGCTTCCCGATGAACGTCTTGAACGCCGTCGCGCACTGCTGCGTCGCGACCGTCTGGGTCTCCTCCGCGGACAGGCCGGCCAGGTTCGCCCGAACCTTGGCGTACGCCTCGCCGGTGTGCGCGATCGCACAGTCCTGGATCCGCACCAGCCGCAGGGCCTCCGCCTCCAGGTCCGCGTCGAAGCACTGCTCCACGCGCACCTCCGCGATGCCTACCGTGCGGCCGATGCCCGCCTTCCGTTCGCCGTACAGGTTGAGGCCGACCGCGACGCTGGTAGCGATCACCCAGCAGAGCGTGATCGCCAGCGCGCCGTACGCGAGGCCCTTGCCGCGGGCGCCGGTTCGTTTGATCCGGCGCAGCGCGATCACGGCCAGGACCAGCGCCACCGGCACCAGGCCGGGCAGGCTGGTCACAAAGGCCGCGACGGCGTATCTGTCCTGCCGTTGCTGCGCCGGCGTCGGGACGCCCTCCAGCCAGGACTCTGCTGACGGTAGCGACGGCCGCACAGGCTGGATCGGAGAGGGCGGCTGGGTCATGTTGGTCCGTTCAGGCAAAAACCGCCGAGCGTTCTGTTTTGCCCGGACACCCAGTCATCGGACTCGCCGGTCTCGGTGTTACATCGGCCGCCCGCTAACCGGACGCCACGACTGCCCGCTAGTCGGACGCCAGTCTCACGAACGGGCTGGCCGAGCCCTCGAACAGCGCGATCATGACCGCTTCCAGCGCCATCAGCGGAGCGACGTTCGTCACGATCGCCTCCCGGCAGCCCGACAGGGCATCGATCCGTCGCAGCGTCTGCTCCGGTGTGGTCCGGCCTGCCAGCTGCTCGATCGGGCGACTGAGTTCGGCGTTGATCAGCTCGGCGCCGGCCTGGGTCTGCACCACCAGCACGTCCCGGTAGAGCGCGATCAGGTCGACCAGTGACCGGTCCAGCACGTCGCGTTCCCAGCGCTTCGCGCGAGCCTTCTGCTGCTCCTCGAGCTCCTTGATCGCGGCGCCCGCCTCGCGTGGCCGAGCGCCCTTCGTGCCGACGCCGAGCGCCTGCTCGAGCTCGGTCCGCTCCTTCTCGTCGACCCTCTCGGCGCTCGCCTTGGACTCTTCCTTGGCTGCGTCGACCAGTTGCTGCGCCGATTTCAGGCAGGCTCCGATGTCCCGCAGCGCGAACGGGACCTCGAGCACCTTCGTACGGCGCTCCCGCACCTGCTCGTCCCGCGCCAACGCCCGGGCCCGGCCGATGTGCCCCTGCGCGGCCCGCGCCGCGAACCCGGCGAGCTCCGCATCCACCCCGAGCTTGGTCGTCAGCATGTCCGCCACCGCGGCCACCGGAGGCGTCCGCAGCACCAGCAGCCGGCATCGCGACCGGATCGTCGGTACGACGTCCTCCACGGTCGGTGCGCACAGCACCCAGACCGTCCGCGGCGCGGGCTCCTCGATGCTCTTCAGCAACGCGTCCGCGGCCTGCTCGGTCAGCCGGTCCGCGTCCTCGACCACCATCACCTGCCAGCGGCCCTGGGTCGGACTCATCGCGGCCCGGCGGACGAGTTCGCGGATCTCGCTGACCCGGATCGACAGCAGCTCGGTGCGGATCAGCGACACATCGGGGTGCGCACCGCTGAGCGCCGTACGGCACTGGTTGCACTCACCACAGCCCTGGTTCGCACACTGCAGGGCGGCCGCGAACGCACGCCCGGCGTTCGATCGGCCGGATCCGGGCGGCCCGGTGATCAGCCAGGCATGCGTCATCCCGGCCACCGCCGCGCCGGTCTCTCCGCGCATGCCGGCCTCGGCCCCGGCCACAGCCTTCCTGAGTACGGCGATCGCCGGCTCCTGCCCGACGAGGTCGTCCCACACACTCATAGGTCCACCTTCGGGAGCATCGGCTGGAGTCTGGCTCTGATCTGCTGGGCGATGTCCTCGCGGTCCTGGGTGGCGTCGAGGATGAGGTAGTGCTGCGGCTCCGCGGCCGCGAGCTCGAGGAACGCGTTGCGGACCCGCTCGTGGAAGTCGTGCGACTGGGCCTCGATCCGGTCCCGTTCGGCGAACCGGCCGAGCCCGCTCCGCGGCGGCAGGTCGAGCAGGATGGTCAGGTTCGGCCGCAGGTCGTCGGTCGCCCAGCGGTTGACCCGCTCCACGTCGGACAGGTCCAGATCGCGCCCGGATCCCTGGTAGGCCAGAGCGGAGTCGACGTACCGGTCGGTGATGACGACCGCGCCGGCCTTGAGCGCGGGCTTGATCACCGAGTCCACGTGCTCGGCCTTGTCGGCGGCGTAGATGAGCGCCTCGGCCCGGTGCGAGATGTCGCCAGTGGCCGGGTCCAGCACGATCTGCCGCAATGTCTTGCCGAGGTCCGTCGCGCCGGGCTCGCGGGTGAGCAGGACCTGCTGGCCGTGCTCCTTCAGCCACTTCACCAGCAGCGCGGACTGGGTCGACTTCCCGGCGCCCTCACCGCCCTCGAGCGCGATGAACAGGCCGGTCGTCGGGTAGACGCCGGGGGTCTTGCCGAAGCTGCGCCGGAGGTCACGCCAGAACGGGACACCCGGGCGGTCGTCCATCTGCCGCCACGCGATCAGGCCGATCACCCCGGCGACGATCGCGGCGATCAGCATGGTCATCGAGGCACCGTTGTAGGTGACCGATTTGCCGCCGATCGAATACGTGTGCCGGCCGATCGCACCGGCGGCGAACGGCGCGATCGCCAGCGTCACCGCCAGCACCGTGCGTACGGCGGATTGCACGAAGGCGAAGGTGCGACCGCGAACCGCGTCCGGCACCTCGAGACCGAGCAGCGTGTAGCCGGAGACCCAGGACGCACCGGCGCAGAACCCGAGCAGGATCGCGATCATGGTGGCGATCTCGATCTGCTGGATCAAAGCCAATCCGGTCAGGCAGATCCCGGACCCGACCAGCCCGGCCGCGAACAGCCGGCGCCGGGACAGACCGGAGAACAGCCGCGGCCCGAACCCCATGCCGAGGGCGAGGCCGCCGAAGACGGCACCGAAGAGCACGCCGTACCCGGGGTCGCCGGCGCCGAGGTCCTCGACGTACGTGCGGCCGAGGCCGATGACGACCGCACCGGCGGCGAACGCCCCGGAGATGCCGACCACCAGCCCGCGGACCACCGGCGTACCGGTGACGTAGGACCAGCCCTCGACCATGGTCCGCCACAGCGTTGGGTGGTCCTCGTGCTCGTGCACCGCGCGACCGATCTCCGAGACCGAGACGATCGCGAGGGCCGAGATGACAAAGGTCGCGGCGTTCACGTACACGGCCAGGTCGATGGCGAAGTCGCCCGACCAGCGGAAGACGAGGGTGATCGCGGTGAAGATGACGGCGGCCGGAAGAGCGGTCCCGTACGTCGTGATCAGGCTGATCTGATTGGCCGCCTCGAGCCGGTGCCGGGGCACCAGGTTGGGCACGCTGGCGTCCTTGGCCGGGCCCCAGATCAGACTCACGATCTCGATCAGCACCGTTGCCACCAGCACCCAGGTGAGCGTGCCGACGATCGGGATGCTGACGAAGAACGCGGCCCGGACCAGATCGCCGATGATCATCGTCCAGCGCCGGTCCAGCCGGTCCGCGATCCAGCCGGCCACCGGTCCCATCACCAGTGCGGGCAGCACGCGCAGGAACAGCACGCCGCCGATCGCGAAGTTCGCCGCCTGGTAGTCGTCACCGGCGAACGCCTTCGCCATCGCGGTCAGCGCCAGCAGGCCGATCCAGTCACCGAGGCTGGACAGCCCGAAGGCGATCCACAGCCGCCGGAACGCCCGGATCCGCAACACCGCGCGCACGTCATGCGCCGGTGCGGGATCGGTCAGCGGGTCATATACCTCCGGCACACCCAAAGCCTAGTCGTCAGCATCGACAGCCCGGTGCAGTGCCGTCGCCAAGGCGTCGAGGGCGGCCTTCAGCTCCACTGGCGGCGGGAATCCGAAGCCCAGGCGGAACACCCGCGGCTCGTCGCCGAACCAGCCGCCTTCGGCGAGCCGCACACTCAGCTCAGCGGCTGCGGCCCGAAATCGATCGAGGTCGACCTGTGGCTTGATCCGGACCGTGCACAACGCGCCGGCGTCCGGCCGGACCCACTCGATCAGGTCGCTGTGCGCCCGCACCCACTCCTCCGTGCTTGCGACTCCTTCGGCCAGCCACGGGCGTCGTACGGCGAGGATCTCGTCCTCGAGCTCGAACACACGGACGGCCAACGCCTCGGTCACCGGGGACGCGGACACCACCGTGTTGAACTTCGAGGTCACCAGCTGATCGACCAGATCCGCGTCGGTGCTGACGATCCACCCGATCCGCAATCCGGCCGCGCCGTGGCACTTCGACAGCGACGCGACCGTCACCACCTTCGCGCCGAGGTGGATCGCGG
This sequence comes from Kribbella sp. NPDC050281, assembly GCF_040655855.1. Classification (NCBI taxonomy): domain Bacteria; kingdom Bacillati; phylum Actinomycetota; class Actinomycetes; order Propionibacteriales; family Kribbellaceae; genus Kribbella; species Kribbella sp. NPDC050281. The sequence goes on from NZ_JBFAKS010000007.1 coordinate 81,976, forward strand.
TCTCCGCCACCGGATCATCGCCGTACGTCGCGGTGCGGTAGGTCTCGTCGACGATCAGATACGCGTCGGGGCAGATCTCGCTCATGGCGGCGACGATCTCGCGCAGGGTCTCCAGCGGTACGGCGACCCCGGACGGGTTCTGCGGTGTCGTCAGGCTGACGAGTTTCGTCTGTGGGGTAAGGCGTTCGCGGACTGCGTCAGCGGTCAGCCGGTAGCCGTCGTCGAAGGTCAGTGGGATCACGCGGACGTCGGCACCCACGGATTCGTAGGCGTTGCGGGTCAGCGGGAACAGCGGTGCGGTCGTGACGACCTCGCCACCGTGATCAGCGAGCAGATAGGCGAGCAGGAAGATCGCGTGCATCCCGCCGACCGTGACGACCACCTGATCGGGACGTACGCCGTGCGCGTCGGCGATCGCGGTCCGGAGCCGGAGGTCGCCGGCGGCGGTGCCGTAGCTCAGCTCCAGGTCGCCCAGCTCGGGGGTGAGCAGGTCCGAGAGCCGGAGGTCGGGTCCGTAGCTCTCGCCGAGCTCATGGCGGGACTCTTCGTCGGTCAGGGACACGATGTCGTTGCGCGGGAAGGTGGCCATGCCGCCATGGTCCGGGACCGGCCCTGGCGACCCCAGAGCCAATCCGGCACAATTGGTTTGCAGATGAGACCAATCGAGCTGAGTGAGCGTTTGGGACGCTGGTCGTCGGGCCGCGGCCCGCTGTACGTGCTGCTCGCGGCCAGGATGCGCCGGCTGATCGACGACGGTGAGCTGCCTGCGGGCGCACTGCTGCCGCCGGACCGGGCGCTGGCTGGAGCGCTGGCCGTCGGGCGTACGACGGTGGTGGCCGCCTACGAGCTGCTGCGCTCCGAAGGGCGGATCACTCGGCGCCAGGGCAGTGGGACGCGGGTGGCTGGAGTCCCGTCTGGGGCCGCCGTCGAGGACGCGCCGGTGGACCCGATCTTCCTGGACTCGCTGGAGTCGCACGGCGACGGCGTACTGCTCGCGATCTGTGCCGCGCCGGAGGATCCGCCGCCGCAGGTTGCGGAGGCGTACGCGCGGATCGTGCCGGAACTCGGGAAGATCAGCGGCGACATCGGCTACTACCCGTACGGCGTACCGGTCCTGCGGGAGGCGATCGCTCGGCGTTATGCGGAGTACGGCGTACCGACGGTGCCGGAGCAGATCCTGGTGTCGAACGGTGGTCAGCAGGCGCTCTCGTTGCTGGCGCACACGCTGCTGTCTCCTGGGGATCAGGTCCTGGTCGAGGCTCCGACGTACCCGGGTGCGCTGGAGGCGTTCCGGGAGGGGGCGGCGGTGCTGCGTGGGCTGCCGGTTGGTCTGGAGGGCTTCGAGGCGGCGGTGCGGGAACGGCGTCCGGCGCTGGCGTATGTGATCCCGACGTACCACAACCCGACGGGGTCCGTGCTGTCCCCGCTGGCCCGGCAGCGGTTGGCGCGGGCGGCTGCGGCGGCGGACGTACCTCTGATCGAGGACGAGGTGCCGGCGGATCTCGGCTTCCCTGGTGAGCCGCGGTTGAAGCCGCTGGCGGCGTACAGCGATGCGGTGATCTCGGTCGGCTCACTGAGCAAGAGCATCTGGGGCGGGCTACGCATCGGCTGGGTCCGCGCACCTGCTCCGCTCATCACCCGCCTGGCCCGCGTCCGCGCCGTCCACGACCTGGGCGGCAACGTCCCCACCCAGCTGGCCGCCGCACACCTGGTCACGCAGCTCGACGACCTAGGCCTGGCGCAGGAGCTGAAGACCCGCCACGACCACCTGCACGCCCTCCTGGCCGAACACGTCCCGACCTGGCACGTCCCACCCGTCCGCGGCGGCCAAACCCTCTGGGCACGCCTCCCCCACGGCGACGGCAACTCCTTCGCCCAATCCGCCCTCCGCCACGGCCTGGCCATCCTCCCCGGCGCCGGCCTGGACGTAACCGGCGCCGCCGACCCCTACCTCCGCCTCCACTTCCGAGCCCGCCCCACCGACCTCACCGAAGCAGCACACCGCCTCACCACAGCCTGGAAGTCCTACAACCCGCCGACCGACCGAGTCCACCCCCGGCCGGCCATCGCGATCTGAAGGGTTCTGGCCGACGTAGAACATGATGTTCTACACTGGGGTCATGGACAGCATTCCGGTGCGTGAGCTCAATCAGCACACCAGCGCCGTACTGGCGCGGGTGGCCAACGGTGAGTCCCTGGAGATCACGATCAGCGGGCGCCCGGCGGCCCGCCTGGTCCCCATTGACGACAACTCCAGCATCCGCGCCGACCTGATTCGCCGCGGCCGGTTGATCCCCGCCAGCGACCCGGGACCGCTACCTCCGCCACCGGCAGGCGAACCGGACCTCTCGATCGACTCCACCGACATCATCTCGGACCTCCGCGAGGAGCGTCTGTGATCTACCTCGACTCGGCCGCGATCGTGAAGCTGATCCGACGGGAAGCAGAAACCGGCGCACTCGAGACCTGGCTGGCGGCGCAGCCGGACAACAAGGAACTGGTCGCATCCTCACTGGTGCTCACTGAGGTTCCGCGGGCGTTGCGCCGGGCAGATCCCGGCCGCCTGAAAGCCGTCCCGACTGTCCTCGCACGGATCGACCGTGTTCCGCTCGACGACACTGTCCTCGCTACGGCCGCGGCCTACCTGGACCCGATGCTACGAACCCTTGACGCGATCCACCTGGCCAGCGCCGAGACCCTTGTCATCGAAGGCATCGAGCTCACAGCGTTCGTGACCTATGACAAGCGCCTGTTGTCCGCCGCAAACGCCGTCGGCCTGGCGACAGCTGCTCCTGGAGCCGACTGAGGTTGCTGCCTTACCCGGAGGCAAGGCAGCGAACCTGTCAGCGGGTGAAGCGGAGGGAGAGGGTGGCTGGGGCGGTTTCGAGTTTGTCTCGGTCTGGGAGGGCTGGGCCGCAGGCGGCTGTGCCTACGCCGGTTTGGGCGATGTCGAGGGTTACGTATGTGGTGTCGCCGGGGGTCAGGTCTGCTGTGTGTTCGGCGGTCTCGAGGGCCTGGGTGGTCCAGTCGCGGACGGTGAGGCCGAAGAGGGGGCCGAGCGCTTCGATCCGGAGGCCGTCGAGGGTGGCCCAGCGGGTGTCGATGCGGTGGCCGTTCTCCTGGGGACGGACGTACGGCGTCTGCAGTTCGGCGACCGTGGCCGAGTACCTGCCGACCGCGGCGGCCTCGCGGGTGTCGACGTACGCCTCGTTCGGGCCGGTGCCGAACCACTCGACCCGCTCCACCTTCGGCAGCTCGAACGTGATGCCGAGCCGCGGCAGCACTTCCGGGAACTGACCTTCAGGTACGACGTTCAGCTCGAGAACGACCGCACCGTCGAGAGTGGTCCAGCGCCAGGTGCTGACGAGACCCCACTGCAGCTGAGGCGGCGCGGTCCGGGTGACGACCTCCCAGGCACCATCGCGTTCGCCCTGCGACACGATGCGGTGCTGCACCCGATGCAGCCCCTGCTCACGCCACGCGTCCGCAACCCCTGGGTTCGCGTCGTTGTCGATCGGCGCCCGCCAAACATCCAGCCGAGCGTTCCGCACATCCCCAAAGGAGATCCCACCGACGCCAGCCACCACAGTGGTAGCCGGCACCCCCGCTGGGCGGGCCGGCTCTCCGGCCGGCTCGTCCATCCGGAGCTGACCCCAGGCGATCCGGTGACCGGCCTCCGCCCAGGAAGTGGCCTCGGTGAGCTCAGCCGTGACGGTCACCCAGATCTCGGACTCACCCCCGTCGACCCGCTTGTGCACGCCCGGCGGCAGCACGACCGTGGCGGTCTCACCGGGCGCGAGCACCGGCACCGGCAGCGTGCCTTCGCCGACCCGCTCACCCGCGACCTCCAGCACCATCCGGAACGTCAGGTGGCTCGTGTCCAGCACCTCGTACCGGCTCGTCACCGACACCCCACCGTTGCCATCAGCAACGATGCGCAGCGGCTCGATCACCTTCGTGTACTCGAGCATGCCCGGCGACGGCGTCCGGTCCGGGAACAGCAGCCCGTCGCAGACGAAGTTCCCGTCGTGGATCGTCTCGCCGAAGTCACCGCCGTACGCGTAGACCTCGCGCCCGTCGATCGTGGTCCGGATGCCGTGATCGATCCACTCCCAGATGAAGCCGCCCTGGCAGCGCGGGTACTTGTCGAACACCTCGCGGTAGTCGAGCAACCCACCCGGCCCGTTGCCCATCGCGTGGCCGTACTCGCACAGGATGAACGGCAGATTCCGGTACAACGAGGTGTCCGCCCCGATCTCCGCACACCCCTCCGGCGAGGTGTACATCCGCGAGTAGATGTCGACGAACTCCGCCTCGGTGTCGCGCTCGTAGTGCACCGGCCGCGACGGGTCGATCTCCTTCGCCAGGTCGTACATCGCGCGCAGGTTCTCGCCCATCCCGCACTCGTTCCCGAGCGACCAGATGATGATCGACGGATGGTTCTTGTCCCGGTGCACTGTGCGTGACATCCGCGCCACCAGGTCGTCGCGGAACCGCGGGTCCATCACCGGGTTCGGCAGCTTCGGCGGCTCCGGCTCGTACCCGAACCCGTGCGTCTCCAGATCGCACTCGTCGATCACGTACAGGCCGTAGGTGTCGCACAGCGACAGGAAGTGCGGGTGCGGCGGGTAGTGGCTGGTCCGGACCGCGTTGATCCCGGCGCGCTTCATCAGCAGTACGTCGTCCAGCATGTCCTGCTCGGTCAGCGCGCGACCGCGATCGGGGTGGAACTCGTGCCGGTTGACGCCGTTGAACAGCACCCGGTTGCCGTTGACCTCGAGTACGCCGTCGACGATCGCGACCGTACGGAACCCGATCCGCAGCCGTACCTCACCACCCTCAGTCCGCAGCACACCGTCGTACAACCGCGGCACCTCGGCGCTCCACGGCTCGACCTTCTCGATCCGGACATGCTCCCCGGTCGCCAGCTCCAGCCCCAACGAAGGCACACTCACCGTGCCCGGTACGTCGGACTCCACCAGCAGCGTGCCCGCGCCGTCGAGATGGTCGTAGGCGGCCTTGACGAAGACGTCGGTCGGAGCGGACGGCTTGAGCGCGAGCAGATTGACCTCGCGGAAGATCCCGGACAGCCACCACATGTCCTGGTCCTCGACATAGCTGCCGGCCGACCACTGGTGCACACGGACGGCGATCCGCGCTTCCTTGCCCGGAGCAACCAACTCCGTCAGATCGAACTCCGACGGCAGCCGCGAACCCGAGGACCAGCCGACCATCGAGCCGTTGACATGGACGGCGAACCGCGAGTCGACGCCCTCGAACCGCAGCACGACCCGCGCACCGGACCAGTCCGCCGGGATCGTCACGGTCCGGACATAGTCACCGGTCGGGTTGTCCGTCGGCACGTACGGCGGCTCGAGCGGGAACGGATAGACCACGTTCGTGTACGCCGGGGCGCCGTACCCGCTGAGCTGCCAATGCCCCGGGACCGCGATGGTGTCCCACCCGGTGGTGTCCGGGTCCTTCAGGTCGTCGGGGGCGTCGGCCACGCTCGGGGACAGCCGGAAGCTCCAGTCCCCGCTGAGCGGGATCCGCTCCGCGTCGTCGTCCAGCCAGGCCCGCGGGGGAAGTACGCCCGCACCGGGGGCAAAGTCCTCGACATAGCTCAGGTCATCCGTCACAGCCACCGACCCTAAGCCAACCTTGTTCACGAATCCACACCGATGAACAGATATGGACAACCCCACCCCACCCCACCCCTCCCGCCCCAACCCGTCCCCCGTCTCGTGGGTTGACCCCTCCCGCCCCAACCCGTCCCCCGTCTCGTGGGTTGACCCCTCAGACGATGGGTTAGCCAGCCGCATGCCGTGGGTCAACCCCCGCTCTGATGGGCGGACCCATCAAACGGGAAGTCGGCGAGCCGCATCCGGGATCTGGTGGGCTAACCCATGAGACAGGGGGTTGGCCAGCCGCAGGCAGTGGGTCAACCCACGCTCGGATGGGCTAACCCATGAGACAGGGGGTTGGCCAGCCGCAGGCAGTGGGTCAACCCACGCTCGGATGGGCTAACCCATGAGACATGGGGTTGGCCAGCCGCAGGCAGTGGGCTGACCCATGAGACAGGGGGGCGGCCAGCCGCAGGCAGTGGGTCAACCCACGCTCTGATGGGTCAACCCATGAGACGCGGGGCCGGGGCGCGGGGTCGAGGACGCGGGGCTGGGCCAGGGGCCTCGGGGAGGCGGGGCGCGGGCGCGGGTTGGGTCAGGTCTGGCAGTCCACGCAGACGCCGACGAGGGCTACCTGCTCGGGGGCCAGCTGGAAGCCGAGCTCGCGCTGGACCTTCTTCCGGGCGGCCTCGAGGATATCGCCGGGCGCGTCGTACACGGTGCCGCACTCGGAGCAGCGCAGGTGCAGGTGACGAGGCGCGAGATCCCCGGCCAGGTGGTACGTCGTCCCCGCGCGGCCGAGGTGGACGTGTGTGACGAGACCGAACTCACCGAGCGCGTCCAGCGCCCGGTAGACGGTGGCGCGGTGGATCCCCGGACGCAGCTCCTCCGCCCGCTCGCCGATCTGCTCGGCGCTGAGGTGCTCCTCCGTGCCGGCGAGCACCTCGACGACCGCCAGCCGCGCCGGTGTGACCCGCTCGCCACGATCCCGCAGCCGCTGCGCGGTGACCTCGACAGCACTCGTCACATCGGCCTCCTCACCAGTCTCCCGTCAGCGACACTAGGACTTCTTCGCCGCCGTCTTCTTGGTCGCCGTCTTCTTCGCGGCGGCCTTCTTGGTGGTCGTCTTCTTGGCCGCGGTCTTCTTCGCCGCCGTCTTCTTCGCCGCGGTCTTCTTCGCCGGCGACTTCCGGGCCGTCTTCTTCACCGGTCCACGCGCCCGCTTGTCGGCGAGCAGCTCGGCCGCGCGCAGCAGCGAGATCGTCTCGACCGAGTCGTCCTTGCGCAGGGTCGCGTTCGTCTCGCCGTCGGTCACGTACGGACCGAAGCGGCCCTCCTTGACCACCACCGGCTTGCCGGACTCCGGGTCCTCGCCCAGCTCCTTCAGCGGCGGCGCCGCGGCCCGACGGCCACGTTGCTTCGGCTCGGCATAAATACGCAGAGCTTCCTCGAGGGTGATGTCGAACATCTGCTCCTCGGACGACAGCGACCGCGAGTCCGTGCCCTTCTTCAGGTACGGCCCGTAGCGCCCGTTCTGCGCGGTGATCTCGTCGCCGCTGTCCGGATCCTTGCCGACCACCCGCGGCAGCGACAGCAGCTTCATCGCGTCGCCGAGGTCGATGCTCTCCAGCGTCATCGACTTCAGCAGCGAACCGGTCCGCGGCTTGGCGCTCTTCGGCGCGTCCTCGGGCAGCACCTCGGTCACGTACGGCCCGAACCGCCCGGCCTTCGCCACCACCTTCAGCCCGGTGTCCGGCGCGTTCCCCAGCTCGTGCTCGACTCCCGACGGCTGGCTGAGCAGCTCCTGGGCCTTGTCCACGGTCAGCTCGTCCGGCGGCAGGTCCTCCGGCACGTTGGCGCGCCGCTCGTCCTTGTCCTCGACGTACGGCCCGTAGCGACCGACCCGGAGCACGATCCCGGAGTCGTCGCCGCCGACCGGGAACGTCGACATCTCCCGGGCGTCGATGTCGCCCAGGTCGCTGACCATCGACTGCAGGCCCTCGACATCGTCGTGACCGAAGTAGAACCGGCCGAGCACGCCCTCGCGCTGCAGGTTGCCCGCCGCGACCTCGTCGAGGATGTCCTCCATCGACGCGGTGAACGTGTAGTCGACCAGCCGGGTGAAGTGCTCCTCCAGCAGCCGCACGACCGCGAACGCCAGCCAGGCCGGCACCAGCGCCTGGCCCTTCTTGTAGATGTACCCGCGGGCCACGTTCGTGCCGAGGATGGTCGCGTACGTCGACGGGCGGCCGATCTCGCGCTCTTCCATCTCCCGGATCAGCGTGGCCTCGGTGTAGCGGGCCGGCGGCTTGGTCTCATGCCCGGAGGCGAGCACCTCGACCGCGGGCAGTACGTCGCCCTCGGTCACGTCAGGCAGCCGGGTCTCCTGGTCGTCCGTCCCGGCGGACGGGTCGTCCGCGCCCTCGACGTACGCCTTCAGGAAGCCGTGGAAGGTGATCACCCGGCCGGACGAGGTGAATTCGCACTTCTCCCCGCTCGACGCGGTCGCGTCGATCCGGATCGAGACGCTGCGGCCCTCGGCGTCCTTCATCTGGGACGCGATGGTGCGCATCCAGATCAGCTCGTACAGCCGGTACTCCGCACCGGACAGACCGGTCTGCGCCGGGGTCTGGAAGACCTCACCGGCCGGCCGGATCGCCTCGTGCGCCTCCTGCGCGTTCTTCACCTTGGAGGTGTAGACGCGCGGCTTGTCCGGCAGATACGACGCGCCGTACAGCTCCCGGACCTGGGCCCGGGCCGCCGTGATCGCGGTGTCGGACAGCGTGACGCTGTCCGTACGCATATAGGTGATGTTGCCGTTCTCGTAGAGCCGCTGGGCGATCTGCATGGTCTGCGAGGCGGACATGCCGAGCTTGCGGCCGGCCTCCTGCTGCAGCGTGGTGGTCCGGAACGGCGCGTACGGCTTGCGGGTGTACGGCTTGGACTCGATCGACCGGACGGAGAACTGCGAGTCGCGCAGCGCGCCGGCCAGCGCGGTCGCGGTCGCCTCGTTCAGGTGGACCGTGTTCTGGCTCTTCAGCTCACCGATCGAGCTGAAGTCGCGCCCCTGGGCGACCCGTCGGCTGTCCACCGAGATCAGCCGGGTCGGGAACTGCCGGGGCGAGCGACCCTCGCCCGCGTCGAGAGTGGCGTCCAGGTCCCAGTACGACGCGCTGCGGAACGCGATCCGCTCCCGCTCCCGGTCGACCACCATCCGGATCGCGACGGACTGCACGCGGCCCGCCGACAGCTTCGGCATGACCTTCTTCCACAGCACCGGCGAGACCTCGTAGCCGTACAGCCGGTCGAGGATCCGGCGCGCCTCCTGCGCGTCGACCAGCGCCTCGTCGATGTCGCGGGCGTTGCCGACCGCGTCCTGGATCGCCTTCGGCGTGATCTCGTGGAAGACCATCCGCTTCACCGGGACCCGCGGCTTCAGCTCCTCCAGCAGGTGCCAGGCGATCGCCTCGCCCTCGCGGTCCTCATCGGTGGCCAGGAAGAGTTCGTCGGCGCCCTTGAGCAGGTCCTTCAGCTTGCGAATCTGGGCCCGCTTGTCCGCCGGTACGACGTACAGCGGGTCGAAGTGGTCCTCGACATTGACGCCGAGCCGCGCCCAGGGCAGGCCCTTGTACTTCGCCGGGATCTCGTCCGCCCCGCTCGGCAGGTCGCGGATGTGGCCGAAGCTGGACTCCACCACGTATCCGGACCCCAGGAAGCCGGCGATCATCCGCGCCTTCTTCGGCGACTCGACGATCACCAGGCGGCTGCCCGCCGATGTCTTCGTCCCTGCTGCCCCTGCCACTGCGCTCCTTGCTCTCGCTCTCGTCCTGCGGCAACGTCCATGACCGGACGTCTGTTCCCCCGGGCACAGACCGACCCCGTCCGAGGACAGGGTACGGCCGACGGCAACACATTTCTCAACGCACGGTAACCGCTGCCACCCCCGGTCCGCCTCCCAGGGTTTCAGAAAGTGGCGAACCACCCACAGTCGTCGCGCGTCGCGGCGCGGCCACCTCCGACCCCCGATGCTGTCCCGAGGGTACGCCGTCTCAGCGGGCGAAACGGATCTCCGGGTATTTCGGGGAGTCGCCGCTCAGCAGCAGCCCGGGCCGCCGGCGCAGGGTCTGGTCGAAGAACGCCACGAGGTATTCGCGCTGCGCGAGCACGCTGCGCGCGGGGTCGGCTGTGCCGACGAGGGCCGTCATCACCGAGGTGATGATCGGGTCGTCGCCGTAGATCGAACGGAACAACTGGTCGAAGACGAACTGGTAGTCGGTGAACGCCTTCTGCTTGGCGCCGGCCAGCCTGAGATTCAGCTTCCAGCCGCGCTGGGCCTCCCAGAAGCCGGCCCAGGACTTGTCGTAGTTCTCCTGGTCCGGATCGGTCCGCTGGGTGGTGTCCGATCCGAACAGCAGGAACGGCTGGTCCAGACCCTTGCGCGCGACCTCGCCGAGCTGCCCCTGCGCGGGGTCGTCCTGCAAGGTACCGTCCAGATCCAGGCCGGCTGAGATCCGGCGGTCCTCGAGCAGCGTGTTCGCGGTCGCGTAGCCGCCGAGCGAGAACCCGAACATGCCGACCCGGCGCAGGTCGAGCCCGGCCGCCGTCCCCGGCGGGAGGTCGTTGCCCTCGGCACCGGGATTCTGCCCGGCGGCGATCAGCTCCAGCTGGTCCAGCACGAACCGCGCGTCGGCCGTGCGGGTCTCGACCGCCTTCCGGGTGAGGACCGGATCCGGCAACTGGGACGCCGGCACACCGGGCAGGAACCGCCCGCCCGGGAACTCGACCGGAGTCTCGTGACTGTGGTCCATCGTCACCACGACGTACCCGCGGCTGGCCAGCTCCTCGACCTGTGCGGTGTTCACGAAACGGCTGTACTGGTAGCCGGGAGAGAACAGTACGACGGGATGCCGCATCGGCTGCATCGGCGCGTCGATGCGGGAGTGCGTCTCGGTACCGGCGAAGTCGAACGAGCCGGATGGCAGCGCGAGGCCGTACTCACCGGTCCAGGTGTTGTCCACCTCCTTGGCGGTCCGGGCCGGCATGTACTTCGCGAACGGCGCGGAGCCGACCACGGAGGCCGGGTACCAGATGCTGATCATCAGCTCCCGCCGGCCGCTCGGCATGCTCGGGTCCGGCCGGGTCTGGTCGATCAGATGGACGGCCGTCGTCCCGAGCGCCTTGCGCCCGGTCGGCGCCGGTAGCTCGAAGGTCACCGGGTGGAAGTCGGGGTCATCTTGCTCCGGGTCGAACCGAACGGCTCGGGCGACGCCGGGAGCGGCCATCGCCAAGCCTGCGGCCAGCGTGGCCGTCAACACACCGCGTCGTGTCACAGACCTGGTGACTGTGTGACTGGTGGTGCGGATGGGACGCCTGTTCGCCATGCGACTCATCGTCACGGCCACATTTCACCCCGTGATAGCGACCTCGTCTCAACTTCATGACGGCGAGCTGATGACAACCGCCGACGGGTGAGCTTCAATAAGCGCACTCTTGTTCATAGATGCGTGAAGTGAGGCAGTCGTGAACATCTCCGCCCGCATGAAACGTTCATTAGTCGCCTTGGCTCTCATCGCCGGCGCTCTTGTGCACACGGCCGCTCCAGCGCGGGCCGACAGCACCGCGCTCGGTGACGTCACCGGCTTCACCGCCGACCAGGCGACGTACACACTGACGGCCGGTGCCGCGAAGGTCCGGGTCGTCTTCCTGAAGGACGACGTGTTCCGGCTCTGGCTGGCGCCCGACGGGAACTTCACCGATCCGGCCGGTACGCCGCCCACCGACCCGAGCGAGCCCGCGTCGACGATCGTCACCAAGACCGATTACGGCACGCCGCACACGTCCTGGCGGGACCGCGGCTCGTACTACTCGCTCACGAGCGGCAAGGTCGAGGTCCGCGCGCAGAAGCATCCACTCAAGTTCAGCGTCTACCGCGGCAACGGCCAACTGGTCTGGGCCGAGACGGCTCCGCTGTCCTGGAACGACACGTCCACCACCCAGTCGCTGGGCCGCGGACCGAGCGAGCAGTTCTTCGGCGGCGGTATGCAGAACGGCCGCTTCTCGCACCGCGACCAGACCATCACCATCTCCCGCGACTTCAACTGGGAGGACGGCGGCAACCCGAACGCGTCGCCGTACTACATGAGTACGGCGGGGTACGGCGTACTGCGGAACACCTTCAGCCCCGGTAGCTACAGCTTCACCGATCCCGTCGTCACCAAGCACGACGAGAAGCGGTTCGACGCGTACTACTTCATCGGCGACCTCAAGACCTCACTGGACCGCTACACCGAGCTCACCGGCCGCGCGTTCATGCCGCCGATCTACGGACTCGAGTACGGCGACTCGGACTGCTACAACCGCGGTCACTACGGGACGGACCCCGATCCCAGCAACGACTGGAAGGTGCACCCGGACAAGGTGACCACGCTGGATGCGGTCAAGGTCGCGCAGCGGTTCAAGGACGAGGACATGCCCGGTGGCTGGATGCTGGTCAACGACGACTACGGCTGCGGCTACTCCGACAACACCGACTCCGAGCAGGTCGACGGCACCTGGTGGGGCAAGCGGGAGATCCCCGCGCTCAAGCAGACCGGTGATGCGCTGCGCGACCGCGACATCCAGATGGGTCTGTGGACGCAGTCGTCGCTGGACCGGCAGCCGGACGAGGTCGGCGAGGCCGGAGTGCGGGTGCGCAAGCTCGACGTCGCCTGGGTCGGTCCGGGCTACCGCTACGCGCTGAGCGCCTGCGACACAGCACATGACGGCATCGAGCAGTACAGCAACGCCCGCGGCTTCGCCTGGATGGTGGAGGGCTGGGCCGGTGCGCAGCGGTGCGCGGTGCAGTGGACCGGTGACCACAGCGGTTCGCTGGACGCCATCAAGTGGCAGATCCCCGCCATCACCGGCTCCGGCAACTCCGGCATCGCCTACAGCGCCGGCGACGTGGACGGCATCTTCGGCGGCTCGGCCACTTCGTATGTGCGCGACATGCAGTGGAAGGTGTTCAACCCGGCGTTCATGACCATGTCCGGCTGGGCCACCCCGGCGATCAAGCAGCCGTGGGCGTACGGCGAGCCGTACACCTCGATCAACCGCAAGTACCTCAAGCTCCGCGAGCGCCTGCTGCCGTACTTCTACACGTACGCCGCCGAGGCGCACCGGACCGGCGCACCACTGAACCGGTCGCTGGTGCTGGAGTACCCGAACGACCCGAAGACGTGGGACGACACCACGAAGTACGAGTTCCTCGCCGGTCAGGACTTCCTGGTCGCGCCGATGTGGGGTGCGGACGAGGTGAAGAGCGGCATCTACCTGCCGAAGGGCCAGTGGATCGACTACTGGACCGGCCGGGTCTACCAGGGTCCGACGACCATCAACGGCTACCACGCCGCGCTCGACACCTTGCCGCTGTTCGTGAAGGCGGGCGCCGTCGTACCGATGTGGAAACAGGGCATCAACTCCGCCGCCGAGCAGGGTTTCGGCGATCGCCTCACTCTCGATATCTACCCGCAGGGGAAGTCGTCGTTCAGCCTCTATGAGGACGATCGCGTCACTCGTTCGCAGAACTCCGCCACCCAGACCTTCACGGTCGACGCGCCGCAGCAGTCCCGCGGCGACGTGACAGTGAAGATCGGCACGAGTGTCGGGACGTACGCAGGCAAGCCCGTAACCCGTCCGTATGAGCTGACGGTCCACACCGGCACCGCACCGCGCGAGGTCACCGTGGACGGCCGCAAGGCCAGTTGGACCTACGAGAACGGAGTGGTCCGGGTACAGACCGCACCGATCTCCACCGCACGCACCGCGGTGGTCCGACTCAGCGGGACGTCTTCCGTCGGTGGTCCCGATGTGGCGAACACCTTCGGCACGCCAGAGCTCACCACGCCGTCGTTGTGGAACGCTCCGGGCCAGGCCACCGAGGTGACTGCGACATTCCGCAACGGCAGCCCGACCACCATGCGCGACGTGAACCTGGCGCTCCAGCCGCCGGCTGGTTGGACCGTCGCCGGGCAGAAGGTGTTCGACACCGTCCAGCCCGGACAGACCGTCACGACCAAGCTGCAGGTCACTCCAGGCGCCGATGTGAAACCGGCGAGCTTCACGCTGGAGCTGGCCGCGTCGTATGTTGCGCAGGGCGAGAGCTACGCGAACACTGCGGTCGCGACAGCTCAGTTGCCTTATGCATCGTTGTCCCAGGCAGCGAATGTTGTCGGCATCAGCGACGCGACGACCTACGCCCAAGGCAACTTCGACGGATCCGGCAACAGCTACAACGGCGAGGCACTCGCGGCCGCCGGCTACACACCTGGCGCGACGGTGACCGTCCAGGATGCCGAGTTCACCTGGCCGACCGGAGCACCCGGCACGCCCAACCTGGTGAAGAACCAGCCCGCTCCGATCCTTGTCTCCGGCACCGGTTCGCATCTCGCCCTCCTGGGCGCAGGCGCGAGTCTCAACGCCCGCGGCGCGGTGACGATCATCTACACCGACGGGACGGAGTCCCTAGGCACGTTCCAGCTCCCGAACTGGTGCTGTCAGGACCCAGCCACCGGTGGCGCCAAGCTGGCGGTGTCGGTGAAGGGTCGCTACACCCAGGCGGGTCTCGCCAACACCACCACGGACTACCGGGTCTTCTACACCGCCGTGCCGCTCGATCCTGGCAAGACGGTGAAGGCGATCAAGCTGCCCGGCGGCGGGCTCGGGTTCTTCGCCGCCACGATCGCCGACAAACCGCTGCCTCCGGCACCGACCGGTGAGCAGTGGGTGAGCGACCTGGAGTTCCTCGACTCGACGAACGGCTGGGGTCCGGTCGAACGGGACCACAGCAATGGCGAGGACGGCGCCGGCGACGGCGGTCCGATCACCCTCGACGGCGTGCAGTACGCGAAAGGGCTCGGCACTCACGCGGCGTCGTCGGTGAGTGTCCGGATGGGCGGTAACTGCACGACCTTCACCGCCAAGGCCGGGGTCGACGACGAGATGGAGGACCGCGGCAAGGTCAGCTTCAAGGTCCTCGTCGACGGGACCGCGAAGTACACCTCGGACCTGCTCACCGGCACGTCGCCGACCGCGAACGTCTCGGTGGACGTGACCGGCGGCCAGACGCTCACGCTGCAAGTCACCGACGGCGGCGACGGCGTCACCAGCGATCACGCCGACTGGGCGGAGGCCAAGCTGAGCTGCAACCCATAATGGCTGGATGAACGAACTGACGGGGACCGACGTGGACGCACTGCATGAGGCGTTCACACAAGCCGGGTACACGGTCGACGGAGTGGCCGCCCGGCTGGGTCCTCAGGCGAACGGTGCGCTGGCCCGCAACGAGACCACTCTCGCGGGCCGGCGCACCTCGTCCGGCGACGCCCTGGACACGATCATCAGATTGTTCCTGCTGCAGCGCGACGTACCGGAATCTCTTGTCCTGCAGGCTTTTCCGGGCATCGATTTGGTTGCTCTCGGCATCATCGCGATCGACGACGGCTCTGCCCGGGCCCTCCTCGACATCAGGCCGTACGCCGAGGACGACCGGCAGTGGTGGGTGATCGCGGACCTGACGCCCGGCCTGGACGGGCGTCGTGAGCCGATGCGCAGCGACTACGCTCTCGGGATCTCGTCAGCCAGCCTCAGCCTGGTCAACCTGACCGTGCCGATCAAGGCCGAACGGGCTCTCGACATCGGCACCGGCAGCGGGATCCAGTCACTGCATCTGTCCAACCGGGTCAACCAGCTCGTCGCGACCGACGTGAACCCGCGCGCGCTCCGGCTGGCCCGGTGGACGGCCGCGTTGAACCGGATCGAGGTCGATGTCCGCGAAGGCAGTCTGTTCGAACCGGTCCGGGGCGAGCGCTTCGACCTGATCGTGAGCAACCCGCCGTACGTGATCTCACCGCCGGGCGACGATCAGCTGACGTACCGCGAGACCGGATTCGCCGGCGACACGCTCGTCGAGCACCTGGTGCGGCAGGCGCCGAACCACCTGACCGACGGCGGCTGGTGCCAGCTGCTCGCCAACTGGACGTACGTCCGCGGCGAGGACTGGCGTGACCGGATCGCTGCGTGGACAGGCGATCGGTCCGCCTGGGCGGTGCAGCGCGAGCGGCTCGACCCCTCCGAGTACGTCGAACTCTGGCTCCGCGACGCCGGTGTCCCCGGCACGCCGTCGTACACCGCTCAGTACGACGCCTGGATGCGCTGGCTGGACGCGCAGGCGGTGGAAGCGATCGGCATGGGCTGGATCACCTTGCACAACGTGGCAGGGACGCTCGACGCCGAGGAGTGGCCGTACGAGATCGAGCAGCCGATCGGTCCGCACGTACTGCGGCGGTTCGAGCGGGCGGAGGGAATCCCGGCCGACCTGACCGGGCTGCATCTGGTCGTCGCGGACGACGTGATCCAGGAGACGACCGGACGACCAGGCGCGGAGGATCCGGCGGCCATCGTGCTGCGGCGCCAGCGAGGGATGCGGCGGGCGGAGCAGGTCGACACCGTGATGGCCGGCTTCGTCGGTGCGTGTGATGGCGACCTGAGCGCCGGGCAGATCCTCGCTGCCCTGGCCGACCTGTTGGACCGTCCGGCGGTCGAAGTTCTGCAGGACTACCTGCCGCAGATCCGTCGCCTGGTCGTCGAAGGGTTCCTGGACTACTAGGCCTGTCCCCGGCGGCGGCGTTTCTCGGCGTACATCCGCCGGTCCGCCTCGGTCAGCAGTTCGGCGACCGCGATGCCGTCGGTGCTGCTGGCCTGGCCGATGCTCAGCCGCAGCATCGTGAACCACGGTTCGATCGCACTCGCCGCGACCCTCTCGGCCGTGGACTTGATCCGCTCCACCAGCTCCCGCGCGCCGCGCTCGTCCGGGTTGTCCAGCACCACCACGAACTCGTCGCCGCCGGCCCGTGCGACCACGTCCTCGGCCCGGCACTGCTCGGTGAGGAGCTGGCCGACCCGGCGCAGTACGGCGTCGCCGCATGCGTGCCCGTAGCTGTCGTTGATGACCTTCAGGTTGTCGACGTCGATGGCGATCACCGCGACCGACCGCGCCGCGTCGTGGGCCACCGACATCCGTTCGTCCAGCGCCCGCCGATTGCCCACACCGGTCAGCGGATCCTCGCGCGCCGCACGCCACTCCGCGTCGTGCCTGATCGACAGCTCGTGGTTGGCCAGTGCGGTCCGTACGGCGTACAGACCGCGCAGCCGCTCCGCCCACCAGCCCCTGGTGATCGCCCGTGCGTACTGCAGGCCTGTCACGGCTCCCGCGTCGCCTGACTCGGCAACGATCTGTACGGCGGTGTGCCGGATCAACGCCTCCACCGGCGGATCCGAGGTCGGTGGAAGATCCGTGCCGGCCCGGTCCGCGGCCTCCATCGCATCGTCGAGTTGACCCATGGCGGCGTACGCCTTGGCCAGATAGGCACCCGCGATGGCGGCCAGCTCCGGGTCGCCCAGCTTCGCCAGTTGGTCCCGGCAGTCCTTCAGGATCACCGTGGCCTCGGCCGCCTCGCTGTCGTCGTTGCCGGCGGCCAGCCACATCCGCCCGGCGATCGGCCAGTACCCGAGCAGGTCGGCGCGGACGATCACCTGGATCGCCTCACCGGCCCACCGGCGCGCCTCCCGGCGGCGTTCGGCGATCTCCTCGCCGTACGACGTGTCGCCGAGCCGCTCGAGCTCGTGCGCCCAGCGGAGGTTGGACTCGGCCAGGTTGAGCCGGTTGATCGCCGGAGCCTCGGCCAGCCCCAGCGGGTCGTGGTCGCCCTCGGCGGCGAGTTCGAAGTGCGGGATGCACAGCTCGTACAGGCGAAGCAGGTCGTAGGCGTAGCCGAGGCCGGTGTGCGCCCAGCCGGCCAGGCCGAGGTCGCGGGTGCGGGACAGCGCGTTCTCCGCCGCGACCAGGTCCGCCACCGAGTCGCCACCCTCGCCGGTCCGGATCAGCGTGACGATCCGGATCGCGATCGCGTTCGCCTCCTAGCCCGGCTCGTCGATCGCCCGCGCGACCCGGATACAGGCCTCGACCGCGTCCAGGGCCTCCATCGCGTCGGTGCCGTGGTGCGCGGCGACGGCCCGCACGTACTCGGCCGCGGCGCGCTCGTGCGTGGGCTCCGGCCCGAGTTCGTCCAGCAACCGGTTGATCTCGGTCGCCGCCTCGGCCGGATTCCCCGACTGGGCCCGTGTCATCGCCGCCGCGATCCGCGCCGTCACCCCCGACGTCTCGCGCAAGAAACCTCCCCTGAGTGCCTGCCTCACCGCTGACGACGTTTGTCGCCGTACAGCCGCCGATCCGCCGTCGCGATCAGCTGGTCCACAGCAACACCTTCCGCCGTCGCGGCGTACCCGATGCTCAAACCGAGCCGCCGCAGCCACGGCTTGTCCGTCGCCGCCGCGATCGCCCTGATCGCGGTCCGGATTCGCAGTGCCAGCAGCGCACCGCCCTTGGCGTCCGGCTGATCGAGCACCACGACGAACTCGTCGCCACCCGATCGAACCACGGCATCGGTTGCTCGCGCCTGTTCTACCAGCAGGTCTGCCACAACCTGCAGCAATTCGTCCCCGCAGGCGTGCCCGAAGGTGTCGTTGACCACCTTCAGGTTGTCCACATCGATGGCGAGCACGGTCACGGCCCGCTCCGAATCACGCGCCGCGGTCAACCGCTCGTCGAGCGCGCGCCGATTCCCCACGCCGGTCAGGGGATCCTGCCGCGCCGCGTGCCACTCGGCGTCGTGCCGCGCCGAAAGGTCGTGCGCGGCAAGCGCATGCCGTACGGCGGTCAGCGCGCGCTGCCGCTCCTTCCACCAACCGCGGGCCACCGAGCGCGCATACTCCAACCCTGCAACGGCTCCCGGCTCACCGGTCGCGGCCGCGATCTCCGACCGGGTCTGCAGAACCAGCACGTGGGTGGCCGGATCCGCCAAGGGAATCAGGTCATCCGCGGCCCGATCGGCCGCCGCCTTTGCCTCTTCGGACTTGCCCTGCGCGTGCAGAGCCCTGGCCAGATACGCGCCGGCGATCGCGAGCCGCTCGGTCTCACCCAGCTTGCTGATCTCGTCGCGGCACTCCGTCAGTTCGGCGACCGCCGAGTCCGGATCGTGGTCGGTCGCCGCGCCGGCCAGCCACAGCCGCGCACTCAACCGCCAGAACTCCTGGCTCTCGTCGTCGACGATCACCCGCTCACCTTCACGCGCCCAGTACGCCGCCGATGCGAGCCGCTCGCGGATCTCTCCGACGTACGACGGATCGCCCAGGCGCTCGAGCTCATGCGCCCAGCGGAGATAGGTCTCGGCGAGATTCAGCCGGTCGATCGCCTCCGACTCGGCCAGTTCGAACACGTCCGCGTCCGCGCGGGCCGCTTGTTCGTAGTGCGGGATGCACAGCTCGAACAGGCGCAGTACGTCGTACGCGTAGCCGAGGCCGGTGTGTGCCCAGGCGGTCAGGCCGGGATCCTTCGTGCGGCTCAGCGCGTGCTCGGCGGCGACGAGGTCGTTGACCGTGTCACCGCCTCGGCCGCTGCGGGCGAGGTTGATGATGCGGATCGGCAGTGCGTTCGCTTCCCAGCCCGGTTCGTCGATTGCCTTCGCGACCGCGACACACGCGTCAACGGCCTTGAGCGCCTCGTCGGCGTCGCTCGCATGGTGCGCCGAGACACCACGCACGTACTCCGCCGCGGCAAGCTGGTAGCTCGGCACGCCGCCCAGCTCGGCCCGGATCAGCTCGATCTCGGCAGCCGCGCTCGCATGCCCACCGGACTGAGCCGATGTCATCGCGGCGGCGATCCGGGCGGTCAGTACGTCGCCCGTCGCCATCTCGCCACTCCCCATACCCGCCGGCGGCCTCCCCTGATCCTCACCCGCACCTCGGGCCGGACCGCCCATTGTGACCACCCACCCCCACCTCTGTCACGACCCGATCCGGCCAACGACCACCTAGTGCCATCCCAAAACTACCGACCGCCATTCCGGACCCCAAAGTTCACCAAAACCAGAGGGGTCGTAACTCTGCGGATGGTTCGAGCATCACGAGGGGTGAGGGGCGAGTAAGTTGCCTTGACCTTGGGGGCAATGTTCTAGGGTGCTGCCCCCAAGGCGGAAGGGAACGGGATGAAGTTCGCGGTCAGCTACAGCACGCCCATGTTCGGGGTGGATCCGGACCACCTGGCGGCGTTCGCGCAGCACGCGGAGGGGTGTGGATTCGAAGGGATCTACGTGCCCGAGCGGGTGGCGCTGACCGCCGGTGACACGTTCGGCGGTGCCGAGCTGCCGATGACACTGCCGTACGGCGCTCCGCTCGACCTACTCACATGGGTCGCCGCGGCGACCGAGCGGATCCTGCTGGGGACCGGAGTGTTGCTGCTGCCGTACTACCAGCCGGTGATGCTGGCGAAGCGGCTGGCGACGATCGACGTGCTCTCGAAGGGACGGATGCGACTGCTCACCGTGGGCGTCGGTGTTCTGCCGAGTGAGGCAGTCGCGGCGGGTGTGGACTTCAGCACCCGCGGTCGCCGCGCCGACGAGGCGATCGACGTACTGCGGCTGCTCTGGTCCGACGAGGCGGACGGAGCCAGCTACTCCGGTGAGTTCTTCGAGTTCAAGAACGTCTACAGCTTTCCGAAACCCCTGTCCCGGCTACCGATCCACGTCGGCGGGTCGAGCCGCGCCGCGGCCCGGCGGGCGGGACTGCGTGGTGACGGGTACTTCGCCGGCGGCGCGCTGATGGGCGACGAACGCGCGGCCCAGTGGGACCTGGCTCAGACCACGGCAGGCGACCGTAGGCTCGACTACACCCGCTGGGGTTCGATCGAGCTGACCCCTGCCTCCCTCGAGGCGTACGCCGCCCAGGGAGTCACCCGTCTGGTGGTCGGCACGTCGAGCCCGGACCCATCCGAGCAACGCGACCAGCTCTCCGCCTTCGCCGAACGCTTCGCCCTGACCCCGAGCTGAGGACTCAGGCGACGCGTACGCCGTGTTCGCAGAGGGCCGTTGTGCCCTCGTGGACGGCGTCGAGAGCGGCGGTGAGGCGATCGGCCAACAGCGGCTTGACGCGCGCGCGTACGTCGGTCAGGGAGTAGAGACCCACGGACAGGATCTCCCCGTCGGGGAACGTGAACGCGGCCAGGTCGGCCTCCGTCACGACACCGCCGTCGAAGACGAAGATCATGCCTTCGAGACGGCCGTCGTACGCGTGCACGTGGTCGACCGCCAGCAACCGCCCGATCGGCCGCTCCGCCCCGAGCTCCTCCCTCAGCTCCCGGGCCGCCGCGACCCACGGCGCCTCGTTCGCCTCGACCACACCCCCGGGCAGCTCCCAGTTCGGCTTGTACGACGGCTCCACCAGCAGAACTCGGTCGTCCTCACCCCGGAACAACACCCCCGCCGCCATCCGCTTCCGCGGCAACCCAGCGGCGTACTGCTCGCTGGACTGCACGTCAGCCGGCTACCTGCTCGGGCTCTGCGGCGTGGAGTTGGACGGGGAGGGTCTCGACGCCGTAGACGATGGAGAAGTCGCGGAAACGGAGCTGTTCCTCGGGGATGGCCAGCGACAGGTCGGGGAAGCGGTGAGCCAGCGCGGAGAACGCGGCCCGGAGTTCCATCCGAGCCAGCTCGGCGCCGACGCAGCGGTGCATGCCGTGGCCGAACGCGAGGTGCGCCGCCGGTGCACGACGTGGCCAGAACTCCTCCGCGTCCGGCCCGAACACCTCCTTGTCGCGGTCGGCCCCCGACAGCGACACCGCGACCAGGTCGCCCTTCTTCACCTGCTGGCCGAACAGCTCCTGGTCGTGCCGCGCGAACCGCGGGAACGCCACCTGGACGACGGTCAGATACCGCAACAACTCCTCGACGATCGCGTCGACCGCACCTGGCTCGTTGCGGATCCGCTCGAAGTTCTCCGGGGTGCGCATCAGCACCAGCGTGCCGAGCGCGAGCATGCTCGCGGAGGTCTCGTACCCACCCAGGAACACGCCGTCGGCGAGCCCACCGAGCTCGACGTCGTCGATGTCGTCACCCTGCTCGCGGATGATCGACCCGATCAGCCCGTCACCCGGGTTCTTGCGCTGCTTGCGGACGATCTCGAACAGGAAGTCGCGGGACTCGCTGGCCGAACCGAACACCCCGATCCCACCACCGGACAGGTCGAACCGCGCCGGCCCGAGCGCCCGGAAGCGATCGCGGTCGGACTCCTCGACACCGAGCAGGTCGGCGATCAGCAGGAACGGCACGTTGAAGGCGAAGTCCGACACGATGTCGGCGACCGGGCCCTTGGCCTCCATCAGGTCCAGCTGGTCCTGGACGATCTTCTCGATCGCCGGCTCCAGCCGCGCCAGCCGCCGCTTGGTGAACTCCGGTGTCAGCAGCTTCCGCAGCCGGGTGTGGTCCGGCGGGTCGGTGAACCCGAGCCCCCCGATCCCCTCCGACGGCTTGTTCGGGTCCGAGCCGACCAGCGGCCGGATGTCGTTGCTGAAGTTCGTCGAGTCGGCGAGCACGGCCTTGGCCTCCGCGTGCCCGCTCACCACCCAGACGTTGAGCCCGAACAGATGCGCCAGCTTGTGCACAGGCTCGGCCTCGCGCACCTTGGCCAGCTCCGGCACCGGGTTCACGCCGTGACGGCGCAGCGGCATCGAGACCTGGCTGGGGAACATCCGCATCTTCGACAGGTCGAGACCACCCTTGCGGGTGGTTCTGTTCAAGATCCGGCTGCCGACCCATCTCTTCAGGTATGTCGCAACCATGACTTCCACGCGCCCTCTCTGAACCGCTTGCCCCCGACGGCTTTCGTCACCTAAAAACTAGCGTTGCCAAGGAGCAGATCTGATGGTGTTGGCACTACTGCGATAGTGGCGTTGGCACCACCATGGGAGGGGACCACGGCAATACCAGCACAGACCTTGTCATGAACGAGATCTCTGCTTCTACCGGAAACCACCTGTACATCGCCCTGGACCGCGGCACGCCGTACCTCGGGGACACTTCAGGGAAATCTCAGCCGAAAGTCGGATGCGGGTCTCATCCTTCGTCAACAATGTTTGGATGTGACCAAGTCAACACCCGTACGCCAGAAGCTCACAGGTAGTACGGCGTCACCATCCGGACGACGTCGGTGATCTTCGCCTTCACGAGGTCGCGGTGCGGGATCTGCGTGACCGGGCCGGAGGCCGGCACCCGAACGCCGTGGTCAACCAGCAGGTAGAGGGCCCGCAGCGTGCGGATGGTGTTGGTGACCTCCGGCGTGATGCCCTCGCTCGGCGGATTGGCGAGGATTCGGACGGCCGGGTCGAGCCAGTCGGTGGCATCGGTCTCGGTGAGGTCTGAGCGGGTCAGGGTGGTCGCCAGGGCGTAGCCGAGGCGGTCGTCCTCCATGTCCCGCAGGACGTGCTGTGTCGGCGTCAGAATGCGGCCTATGCCCAACCGGAGCATTTGCACCGGTTCGACGGCCGGATGCAGCCCGAGGGCACCCAGCAGGTCGGAGCCGTGCGCGATCGCGTGCAGCCAGCCGAGTTTGGCGTCGTACCCGCGCAGGTCCTCCTCGGCGACGTACCAGCGTTCGAACGGCGGCACCCAGTGCGGCTCGAAGACACCCGCGGTGACGATGCAGTCCAGGATCAGCGGCGCGAACGTGCGGACCTGCGTCTCGGGGTCCGCGAACCGCGCGACCATCTCGTCTCCGAGGGCGCGCAGCTGGTCGGCCGACAGTACGCCGCGGCCGATCCAGGTGGCGAGGATCGAGTACGCCTGGGAGTCGCGCAGCACCGGGTCCGGGGAGCGCAGCAGCGCGGACAACTCGGCCACGAGCTCGGTGAGCGGACGATCGGTCGGGACGGAGAAGTCATCGGCGCGCACCTGCGCCCAATCGGTCATGCGCGGCAGGCTAGACGCTTTCCCGCCGCGCCCGCCACCCCTACGCAGTGGTACGGCGACCGCCCCGAACAAGGGTCGGCCCGTGGAACGTCAAGTTCCACGGGCCTCAGCGCGGCCAGGACCCCTCAGCCCGGCCGGGCTTCACGATCCCGGCCAGGGCCCCTCAACCACGGCCGGGATCGTCGTCATCGCGATCAGGCGTCGCGCTTGCTCGCCGTGAACAGAGCGATCACCATCAGCGCCGCCGCCCAGCCGGCGAAGTACAGCAGGGCCCACCAGGGACCGAGGGCGAAGTCGCTGCCGGCGGCGTTCGCGCCGGCCAGCCCGAAGTCCTGGCCCTGGTTCAGGAACGAACTGCCGTTCGCGAACGGCGCCCACTTGGCCAGGTCGTCGCCGACCTTGGGGATCAGGGTGACCAGGTTCTCCACCAGCAACGGCCAGAGGATCAGGATCGCGATCGCACCGGCGCTCTGCCGGATCAGGATGCCGACCGCCACCGCGATCACCGCGGACAGCGCGAAGATCAGGCCCTGGCCGGCCAGCAGCCGCCACTCGGCCCCGGTGTTGATGGCCAGGTCCGCGTTGCCGGCGAACAGGCTGCCGATGCCCCAGGCACCGAACGACGCGATCAGGCCGACGATCCCGGCCAGGAAGGCCACGACCGCGGTCTTGCCGAGCAGCAGCGCCGCGCGCTGCGGAACCGCCTGGAAGCTGGTCCGGATGGTGCCGAACCGGTACTCGGTGGTGACCGCGAGGGCCGCCATCACCATCATCACCATCTGGCTGAGCTGTGCGCCCGGCTGGGTGATGAAGATCGTCGCCTGCGGCTCGTCCGTGGCGTTCAGGAAGCCGGTGGTGAGTGCGGCGAAACCGACGGTCAGGAAGGCCGCGATGACCATGCACCACCACGGCGAGCGGGTGGAGAAGAGCTTGATCCGCTCGACTGTGATCACCGACATGTCAGTTGTCCTCCTTCGGACCCGCGGCCACCTCGGTGGCGGCCGGCGCGTCCAGCGCGGTCACCGCAGCGATCTCGTCGTGCGCGTGGTATTCGACCGAATCCCCGGTCATCTGCATGAACGCCTGCTCCAGCGAGCCGCGCTGCAGGGTCAGTTCGTGCAGCACGATGCCGTGCGCGGCGGCTGCCTCACCGACCTGGTCGGTGGTCAGATCGCCCTCGACGAACAGGACCTTGCCCTGGTCGTCGACGTCCTCGATCCGGGTGACCATCTGCTGCTGTTGCAGCACACCGGCCAGCTGGTCGAGTTGCGGAGTCCGGACCTTGACCGTCGTACCGCTGGCACGGTCGACGAACTCCTGGGTGGTGCTCTGGGCGATCAGCCGGCCGCGGCCGATGACGATCAGTTCCTCGGCGGTCAGCGCCATCTCGGACAGCAGGTGGCTGGACACCAGCACGGTCCGGCCCTCGTCGGCCAGCCGGTGCATGAAGGTGCGGATCCAGACGATGCCCTCCGGGTCGAGACCGTTGACCGGCTCGTCGAACAGCAGCACCTCCGGGTCACCGAGCAGCGCACCGGCGATGCCGAGCCGCTGCGACATACCCAGCGAGTAGGCGCCGGCCCGCTTGTTCGCGACCGCGGTGAGGCCGACCATCTCCAGCACCTTGTCGACGCTGCCCTTCGGCAGCTTGTTGGACGCGGCCATCCAGGCCAGGTGCGACCGGGCCGACCGGTTGGGGTGCACCCACTTTGCGTCCAGCAGCGCGCCGACCTTGGTCAGTGGCTGGTGCAGGTCACGGTAGCGCTGCCCGTCGATCCGGACGTCGCCGGAGGTCGGGGTGTCCAGGCCGAGGATCATCCGCATCGTGGTCGACTTGCCGGCCCCGTTCGGGCCGAGGAAGCCGGTCACCTTGCCGGGTTTCACCTCGAAAGACAGGTTGTCAACGGCAACAGTTGCACCGTATCGCTTGGTGAGGCCCTTTGCCTCGATCATCGCCTACTCCTCGTTCGGTGGCGCCAGTGTTCCCGGTCGGGCGGGTTGTCTCGCATTGAGTTCAGTATCGAGGTCGGACCGGTGCAGAACATCGGACCCGGGGCGGATCCGGTGTGTCCACCCGTGGGTTGATTCTGCCGTCCGCCCGGGCCAGGCGACCATCGGTTAAAGCCCTGACCACGACCCCGACGATCCCCCACTCGGCCACCCGCCCGCATCAGCCGAAAGTCGACGACCGGCCGTACTTCGGTTGGGAGTAGTTGGAAGTGACTACCAAAAGGACGGCCGGCGGCTCAGTCCACCGGAACACCGTAGAGCACGAGGTTGCTGCTGTAGCGGTGCGTTGCGTGGTTGTACGAGCCGGTGCAGGTCACCAGCGCCAGCCGGGGCTTCACCGCACCGTGGAACAGGTCTGCGGGCAACGCTTCCTGCCGGTAGGTCCGGCGCGCCACGATGCGGTACCAGTGCACATCTCCGCCCCCGGCCGTCACCGCAACCCTCGCGCCCACCGGCACCCCCGAGAGCGCGGCGAACACTCCGCGACCGCGAGCCGTGTCCACGTGGCCGGCAAGCAGCACCGTCCCGCCGGCCGAGCCCGGCGCCGCACCCGCCGCCCACCAGCCCACGTCGGCCGCCGACGCCGGCATCTGCAGCCGCCCGTCGCCGGCGGTCGCCACCGGCAGCACCGATGCCTCCAGAACTCCTGGCAGCTTCAGTCGCACCGGCGGAACGGCAGCCTCGCGGTCCACAGCCGACGCACTCGCGTCCGGGACCTGCCCGCTGTCACCTGGCCTTCCGAACACCATGACCAGCGCGGCGCCGACCGCTACGACTCCGAGCAGACGTCGCCGGACCGGGACCGGCCTGCCGACGAGAAGGAGCAGTACGCCGACGCCGAGCAGCAGGATCGCCGCCCGGGACCGAGTCCGCTCGGCATCGGCGACCTGGCCGCCCTCACCAGTCGACACGACCGGGGGCCCGGTCTCGTCCTTGCAGGGACCCGACAGCGTCCGCAGGTGCATCTCGATGACCGGCTTGGCGCCGTTGGCCACTGACTCGACGGCAGGCGAGGCGCTCTTCGGCAGCTCGCCCTCGACCAGTGCCAGGTACTGCTGGTGCAGCTGCCGCTGCAACGCCACCCAGGCGGCGTCGTACCCAGAGGTCCCGGCTTTGGCCGCGAGCGCGGCGAGCTGCTCACGCTGTGCCGCCGTAGGCAGCGTCACCAGCCCGATGCCGAATTGATTGGCGACCTCGAGCTGCTGCGCGGCGAGCCTGCGATGATCACGTTCCTCCTGGGCAGCGACGCTTTTCAGGCACGAGGTCTGGCCATGGATCGTCCCCGAGTGGGAGGCCTGGATGATCGTCAGATCGAGCTGGTGGGCGGCGTTGAGATAGTCGGCATCCGGTTGCTGCGCCGTCGCGCCCGCCGGCTGTGCCGTGGCGAGCACTCCCGCCACAACGAGAAGCAGCAGCGCCGAGACACGGGCGAGCGTCGCCCGTCGGGGGGCAGCAGAGCTCGTGGCCGGTCGTCGAGGCACGGCTACCTCCCTACGCTAGGCATAGCGCAGTTCGTCGTTACAACGACAGTAAAAGGGACGGACGGTCTTGGTCCAGCCATGCGAAACGGCCCACCGGAAAACCGGTGGGCCGTTTCTGCCGTTTACCGCGTTCAGGCGGCGGCGTTCACCTCGGCCGGGGTGTCGGAAATGACCGACTCACGGCGCTTGGAGACGAACACGGCGGCCGCCAGGATGACCACCGCTGCCAGGGCGATACCGATCCGCAGCGGCCTGTTCGTGTCGTCGCCGATCGCCGACAGCCCGACGACCGCCGGAGCGATCAGCAGGGAGACCAGGTTCATCACCTTGATCAGCGGGTTGATGGCCGGGCCGGCGGTGTCCTTGAACGGGTCACCGACGGTGTCACCGATGACGGTGGCCTCGTGCGCGGGCGAGCCCTTGCCGCCGTGGTTTCCGTCCTCGACCAGCTTCTTGGCGTTGTCCCAGGCACCACCGGAGTTGGCCAGGAAGACCGCCATCAGGGTGCCGGCACCGATCGCACCGGCCAGGTAGCCGGCCAGCGACGCGGCACCGAGGCCGAAGCCGACGGCGATCGGCGCGAGCAGCGCGAGCAGACCCGGAGTGGCCAGCTCCCGCAGCGAGTCGCGGGTGCAGATGTCGACGACCTTGCCGTACTCCGGCTTGCCCGTGCCGTCCATGATCCCGGGGATGTCGCGGAACTGCCGACGTACCTCGTAGACGACCGCACCGGCGGCGCGGCCGACGGCGTTGATCGCGAGGCCGGAGAACATGAACACCACGGCCGCACCGAGGATCAGGCCGACCAGGGTGCCCGGGTTGAAGACCAGCGCCTCAGCCTCGAACTTGGCGTAGTTCTCGCCCAGCGAGGACCGGATCGAGTCGGTGTAGGAGCCGAACAGCGCGGTCGCGGCCAGTACGGCGGTGGCGATCGCGATGCCCTTGGTGATGGCCTTGGTGGTGTTGCCGACGGCGTCCAGCTCGGTCAGGATCTGGGCCGCCTCGCCGTCCACCTCGCCGGACATCTCGGCGATGCCCTGCGCGTTGTCGGAGACCGGGCCGAAGGTGTCCATCGCGACGATGACGCCGACGGTGGTGAGCAGACCACAACCGGCCAGAGCGATCGCGAACAGCCCGACCACACCGGCGCCGCCGACCAGGAACGCGCCGTACACGGCCGCCGCGATCACCACGGCGGTGTAGACGGCGGACTCGAAGCCGACCGAGATACCGGACAGGATCACGGTCGCGGCACCGGTCAGCGAGGTCTTGCCGACGTCCTTGACCGGCTTGTCCTCGGTGCCGGTGTAGTAACCGGTCAGGGCCAGGATGACGGCCGCCAGCACGATGCCGATGATCACCGAGACAGTGGCGATCAGCCGCGGGTCGCCGTCGTGCGCGGCGATCACGTCGGTGGCGCCGGTCAGGTCCTTGAAGCTGCTCGGCAGGTAGACGAACGCCGCCACCGCGCAGAGCACACCGGACACGATCGCGGAGATGTAGAACGCCCGGTTGATCGTCCGCAGGCCGTTCTCACCGGTGCGCGGACGGGTCAGGAAGACACCGAGGACCGCGGTGAGGGCGCCGATGGCCGGCACGATCAGCGGGAAGATCAGGCCCTGCTCGCCGAACGCGGCCTTGCCCAGGATCAGCGAGGCCACCAGCATCACGGCGTAGGACTCGAACAGGTCGGCCGCCATACCGGCGCAGTCACCGACGTTGTCGCCCACGTTGTCGGCGATGGTCGCCGCGTTGCGGGGGTCGTCCTCGGGGATGTTCTGCTCGACCTTGCCGACCAGGTCGGCGCCGACGTCGGCGGCCTTGGTGAAGATACCGCCGCCGACACGCATGAACATGGCGAGCATGGCGGCACCGAAACCGAAGCCCTCGAGCACGGTCGGGGCGTCACCCTTGAACAGCAGCACGACCAGCGAGGCGCCGAACAGGCCGAAGCCGACGGTCGCCATGCCGACGGTTCCACCGGTGCGGAACGCGACGCGCATCGCGGGGTCGCGGCCTTCGTCGCGGGCCGCGGCGGCGACCCGGACGTTGGCGCGCGTCGCGAGCCACATGCCCAGGTAGCCGATCAGCGCGGAGAAGCCCGCACCGATCAGGAAGAAGACGGAGCGGAAGATCTTCAGCGTGGTCTCGTTGTCGCCGTCACTGTGCGCGGGCAGCAGGAACAGCAGCAGGAACGCGACGATGGCGAAGACGCCCAGCGTTCGGAACTGCCGGTTCAGGTAGGCGGATGCGCCTTCCTGGACCGCCGCGGCGATCGTCTTCATGTTCTCGGTGCCATCGTTCGCGGCAAGCACCTGGCCCCGGAAGACCATCGCAATGGCGACCGCGAGGATCGCGATCACTCCGACGACGATCACCAGTGTGGTGTTGCTCGACGAAAGATCCACCGCTTGTGCAAGCAGCGCGGACATCCGTCCTCCTTGTAGGCAACCCCTCAGGGCTTGACGGCCCCCGTCTGCCGCAACCGAAGGGTTGGGAAAATACGGCACAGCACCAAAGAGACTTGGCGCGGTGGGTCACTCTAACGGGTATCCGACCAGACCTGACGACAGGGTGGTCTACGCCATACCCGAGTGTGCGAGCAGGTACCTCACTCTTCGTGTTGAAGGGGACACGTTTTCACTTCGTCGTCACGTCGTCAGATCGCCGAGGCGACGTCCGGATGGATGTCGAACACCTTGGTCAGGCCGGTGATCCGGAAGATCTTCAGCAGCCGTTCCTGGGTACAGACCAGGGACAGGGATCCGTCGTGGGTGCGCACCCGTTTCAGTCCACCGACGAGGACGCCGAGACCGGTGGAGTCCAGGAAGTCCACATGTTCCAGGTCGACCACCAGGTGGTAGTCGCCTTCGTCGACGAGCGCTGCGATCTTCTCGCGGAGCTTCGGTGCGGTGTAGACGTCGATCTCCCCCGCCACCTCGATGACGGTGCGCCCGCCCTCGGCGCGCGCGGTCAGCGACAGATCCACTTCGGCCTCCGATCCCGTGAACTGCTGCATTCAACCATGTACGGACCGTGAGTAGGACCGTTGCCGAAAACTCTTTCATCTCGTCCCACCGAAGTCGATCTTCGTCCGCAAAATGAGGCGTGCATCCGGCGCGTGCACACGCCCCGTGCACTCGGCCGCGTGCTGTCCGTGGCCGGCACTACGCTCGCGGTATGCGCGGAGGTGGTGAGGCGGCGGCCGTACTGAAGCGTCTGGCAGCAGGCCGGGACGACCGGCTCACGCATGTCGAGACCGTGCCGCCGCGACTGGGGCAGACGTGTGACTGGCCGCGCTGGGCACCGGCCGAGGTGCTCGCGCAACTCGCGGACGCCGGCATCACAGCGCCTTGGACTCATCAGGTCGCGACCGCCGAAGCGGCGTACTCGGGCCGGCATGTCGTGGTCGCGACCGGGACCGCCTCGGGCAAATCGCTCGGCTATTTGCTGCCTGCCTTTGCCACCTTGAGCATCGCCCAGGCTGCGTCACCGCATCGACGGGTGGCGTCTGTTCTCTACCTGTCCCCGACCAAGGCATTGGCGCACGACCAGCTTCGCGCGGTGTCGTCGTACACGGTGCCCGGTCTGCGGCCAACAACGCTGGACGGCGACTCCGAACGCTCCGAACGCGACTGGGCTCGCGACCACGCGACGTACGTGCTCAGCAATCCGGACATGCTGCACCGGTCGGTCCTGCCGAACCATCAGCGCTGGGCCCGCTTCCTGGGCTGCCTGCAGTACGTCGTGGTGGACGAGTGTCATCACTATCGCGGTGTCTTCGGAGCGCATGTGGCCGGCGTACTGCGTCGGCTGCGACGGGTGTGCGCGCAGTACGGCGCTCATCCGATCTTCATCTGCGCATCGGCGACGGTGGCCGAGCCCGCGGTGTCCGGTGAGCGGCTGACCGGTCTGCCGATGGTGGAGGTGGTGGAAGACGGCTCACCCCGCGGCGGCATCTCCTTCGGTCTGTGGGAGCCGCCGCTGACCTCGGTGCGCGGTGAGAACGGCGCGCCGGTACGACGCTCCGCGACGGCCGAGGTGGCCGACATCCTGACCGATCTGGTCGTGAGCGGGGTGCGGACTGTGGCGTTCGTGAGGTCGAGGCGTGGGGCCGAGACGGTCGCGATGACAGCCCGCGAGAACCTCGCCGAGGTTCACCCCTCGCTGATGGACCAGGTGTCTGCGTACCGGGCGGGCTATCTGCCGGAGGAGCGGCGCCGACTCGAAGGCATGTTGCAGAGCGGTGAGCTCACCGGTGTCGCGGCGACCAACGCTCTGGAGCTAGGCATCGACATCGCCGGACTGGACGCCGTACTGCTGTCCGGTTGGCCCGGCACGCGCGCATCGCTGTGGCAGCAGGCCGGACGGGCGGGTCGAGCCGGCGGGGATGCCTTGGCGCTGCTGGTGGCGCGTGACGACCCGCTGGACACCTATCTGGTCCGGCACCCGAACGCGATCTTCGGCCGACCCGTGGAAGCGACTGTCTTCAACCCGGAGAACCCGTATGTCCTCGGCCCACAGCTGTGCGCGGCCGCGCAGGAGCTGCCGCTGACCGACGCGGACTACGACATCTTCGGCAGTACGACGCCCTCCGTGATCCAGCAATTGGTCCGCCAAGGGCTGCTGCGTGAGCGACCGCATGGATGGTTCTGGACGCGGCGGGAGCGCGCTGTGGACGCCATCGACATCCGGTCGGCCGGCGGCAAGACAGTGCAGATCGTCGAGGACCAGACCGGTCGGCTGCTCGGCACAGTCGACGGCGGCTCGGCGCACGCCTCGGTCCACGAGGGCGCGGTGTACGTGCATGCGGGCGAGTCGTACCTGGTTCAGACGCTGGACCTCGAGGGTCACGCCGCCGTGGTCGAGCCGGCCTCGCCGGACTACACCACCTTCGCCCGGGACAAGACCGAGATCAGCATCCTGGCGACCGAGGACACCTGCACCTGGGGTACGGCGGAGTTGTCGCGCGGTTGGGTCCAAGTGACCAGCCAAGTGGTCTCGTACCAGCGCAAGCTGATCGCGACCGGCGACGTACTCGACGAGCAGCCCCTCGACCTGCCGGAGCGCACGCTGCGGACCAAGGCCGTCTGGTGGACCATGCCGGACTCCGCGGTCGAGGCGCTCGGGCTGTACGACGTACCTGGTGCGGCCCATGCGGCTGAGCACGCGTCGATCGGACTGCTCCCACTGTTCGCCACCTGCGACCGCTGGGACATCGGCGGCGTCTCCACCGCCCGGCACGCCGACACCGGCCGCCTCACAGTCTTCGTGTACGACGGCCACCCGGGCGGCGCCGGATTCGCGGAACACGGCTACGCCGCGGCGCGCGAATGGTTGACGGCGACACGAGAGGCGATTGCACACTGTGAGTGCATGGATGGCTGTCCGTCGTGCGTACAGTCGCCCAAATGTGGGAACCAGAACAACCCACTCGACAAGAGCGGCGCGGTGGCGCTGCTCACCGCACTACTCAGCAGTGAGGCCTGAAGAGCCAGCCTGGTGCTGGCGGAGAGGCAGCATGCGATGGCCGTCCTCGGAATCGTCCTGATCGTCCTGGTTGTGTTGTTCGGTCTGGGTGTCTCGGTGACCTCGACCGCCTCCACCACGATGGAGGTGTTCGGCATCGACTTCGGCGTCTCGGTGCCGACCGTGTTCCTGCTCGGCGCGCTGACCGGGGTCGCGCTTGCCCTCGGGCTGTGGCTGACGAAGAAGGGACTTGCCCGCGGCTACCGGCGGCGCAAGGAGATGCGCGAACTCCGCGCACAGGCTGCGGCCACCGAACCGGCGGCGGTCACTACGACTGACACCGCACCCGAGGTCACGGCGGCGCCCGATCGCACCGAGTCCGACAGCACCGTGCCCGACAGCACCGCGCCCGATCGCGCCGACCCTGAGCGCACCGTTCCTGAGCGCACCGTGCTTGATCGCGCCGAGCCCGATCGCACCGTTCCTGAGCGCGAGCCTGCCGCAGACGAGCGGCTCGCGGCCGAGCGGCACGTCGCCGAGGATCCCACTGACACCAAGCAGCCCCACTGACCACTCTGTTGCCCACGGCATCAACTAACGCGTCGCGCCACCGGAGTTTCCCCGGCGTACGGTAATGTCTCGATCGGCGCACAGCCTCCGCTCAGCGGTGGCACGACGGCCCTGCGGCCGGATTTCGGTGCCTTGCGCAACGACTCTTGCCTGGCAGTTAGTTGCCATTGGCATCAAGTTTCACGGCTTCGCCATAACCACCTCCGACCCACCTGTGCATTACTGGTTGTGGCGTCAACGTCGCGTTGAGTCACAGTCGGCCTTCCGGGCCACACCGCCTCCTCACGGGGGATCGACCCGCAGCTCGCCCTCCGCGCACAAGGGTGCTCGTCGCGGTTCCCGGAACCGGACCGACTCGCGCCACGGGGTCCCGACGACCTGACGCCGCGAGATGGCACGACCTCTGGAGGTTGTCTTGATCATCCGTAAGTTGTTGAGCCGTACCGGCGTGGCCGTGCTCGCGGTCAGCGTTGCACTGGCCACCGCGGTCCCGGCCCAGGCGGCGAACCCGTCGACGGGCGGATCGGCCGCGGTCCCGGGCGTCGAGGTCGGGGTGGCCGAACAGATCGCCACCCGCGCCGACACGCGGTACTGCCTCACCTTCGTCGCGGCCGCCAAGGTCCCGATGGCGGTCATGATGGCGTGTGCACCGGGCAAGGAGGGCAAGACCCAGGAGTGGATCCACACCGAGTCCGGCCAGTTGCAGGTCGCGATGAGCAAGAGCGTCGGTGGCGCCCTTGCCAAGACCGGCGCCTGCCTGGACAGCGGTGCGGACCTGGCCAAGGTGCCGGCCGCGGCACCACTGCTGGTGCTGCCCTGCCGTGACGGCGACGGACAGAAATGGACCTACGACGAGAGCGCGGGCACGTTCGTGAACACCGCCAGCGGTCTCGCCCTGACATCCCTGCTCGGCAAGGGAAAGGCCAAGCAGGCACAACCGACCGGCAGCATGTCCACGGCCGGCACACCGGTCCAGGGTTGGAGCGCGTTGCCGCTGCCGGGCCTGGACATCCTGGGTGCGGTACTGGCACTCGTGAACGCGCTGCTGGCGTCCCTGGGCCTGGCCCTGCCGCTGCCGATCGCGAAGGCCGCGTCCAGCCTGCTCGAGCTGGTTCGGCCGACGACACCGATCCCGGCTCAGCTGACGGTGCTGCCGAAGCAGATGATGCAGCTGGCACAGCGCTGATCCGCAAGGAGGATCCTCAGCCAGACAGAGGACAACCGGCCCCGACGATGTCGGGGCCGGTTGTTTTCTCACTCCTTCGTGATCGACGCCATTCGGTTGTTCGGCAGTGCAGTGTCTGGTGAACCTCGTCGGTCGTGGGATCCGGTGCTCGGGGAGTGACCTCGGGTTGCCCGCTGCTTGCGCGTCAGCGGGAGCCCTGCGTCGTCGTCACCGTCGACCCACCTCCTCCGCGGCCGTCACCAGCCGGCCGGTGTCACC
Organism: Kribbella sp. NPDC050281; assembly: GCF_040655855.1. Lineage (NCBI taxonomy): Bacteria > Bacillati > Actinomycetota > Actinomycetes > Propionibacteriales > Kribbellaceae > Kribbella > Kribbella sp. NPDC050281. The sequence goes on from NZ_JBFAKS010000007.1 coordinate 116,408, forward strand.
ACCAACAGTGGTAGTGGCACCAGTGGTGGCAATGACTGAGCAGGTCGTCCAGAAGGCAAGAAAGCAGCCCCATGTCTTTCACCTCCGATCCGCTGAACCGATCGGCAAGACCGTACCGCCCGCTGTCACGTTCTGTATCTAGTCCACTACTGGTTGCCACGCAACCTTGAGCATCCTTTAACCCTTTCGCAACGCTTCCCGCGGGATCCCGACTTGACAGTTCGCAACTGGTTGCCTACAGCCCCTGTCAACGTTCTCCTCCGGGTTGGGAAAAAGTCTTCACAAAGTCGCCGACGAGTGCCAATGTTTGACCGGCACTCCGCAGTACCGATCTCGCTAGGAGCTTTGATGCGATCTCTCCCGCGGTTCTCCGCGCCCGCCCTCCTCGGCGTCGCCGCAACCCTGCTGCTGACCGGCTGCCTCGGCTCGTCCGCATCCGACAGCGGCGACCAGGACACGAACCGCAACGCCGATGCCAAGAAGGTCGAGCTGACCATCGGGTCGAACTCGATCAAGGGCGGCAAGAGCAGCGCCGGGGCAACGTTCATCGAGGACGTACTGATCCCGAAGTTCGTCGCCGAGCAGAAGGGCAAGGGCGTCGACGTCACCGTCAAGTTCCAGGGTGACGGCTCCGACGACGAGGTCTACAAGCAGAAGCTGTCGCTCGACCTGTCGAACAAGTCCGGTCCGGACCTGTTCCAGATCGACGGCATCTGGGTCGGCGAGTTCGCCCAGGCCGGCTACATCAAGCCGCTCACCGACACCGTCGGCGAGGCGAGCAAGGTGGACGACTGGGATGGCTGGAAGCAGATCCCCGAAACCGTGCAGCAGCTCGGCAGCTACAACGGCAAGCGGTACGGCGTCCCCGGCGGGACCGACGGCCGGGTGCTGTTCTTCAACAAGAAGCTGTTCCAGCAGGCCGGGCTGCCGGCCGACTGGCAGCCGAAGTCGTGGGACGACATCATCACCGCCGGCCAGGCGCTGAAGAAGCTGTCCGGCGTCACGCCGATCCAGATCAACGGCGGCACGGCGATGGGCGAGGCGACCACGATGCAGGGCGTACTGCCGCTGCTGGTCGGCACCGGCGCGACCGTCAACACCGACGGCAAGTGGCTCGGTGACGTCCCGCAGACGCGCCAGGTGCTGGACTTCTACCACCAGATCTACAGCACGGGTCTCGGTGACCCGGTGCTGCAGCGCGAGGCCAAGGGCCGGGACAAGTCGTTCGCCGAATTCGCCGCGAACAAGGTCGGCATCCTGCTGGAGAGCGACTACTTCTGGCGCAGCGTGGTGGAGCCCAAGGAGGGCGTGGCCAAGATGGCCGACCGCGACTCCGCCGTCGGCTACGCGCTGATTCCGGCCGCCAGGCCGGGCGGCGGCGTCAAGGGCCAGGACTTCGTCTCGATGTCGGGTGGCGGCGCGACCGTGATCAACCCGAACACCAAGTTCCCGCAGCAGGCCTGGGAGCTCATGCAGTTCTGGAACTCCGCCGAGATGGTGAAGGCATCGCTGGACGGCGCCGCCAAGATCACCCAGCGCAGCGACGTCAACGCCGAGGTGCTGGCCGGCGACCCGATGCTGAACTTCGTCGCCACCAAGGTGCTGCCGATCACGCAGTTCCGTCCGGGCCTGGCGGAGTACCCGAAGATCTCGGCCGCGCTGCAGCAGGCGACGGCGGACGTCATCGGCGGGAAGAGTACCGACGCGGCCGCGAAGGCCTACCAGAAGGCGGTCGAGACAGCGGCAGGCGGCAAGGACAAGGTCGCCGGTAACTGATGACGACGGCCTCCGCACCTGCACCGGCAGACCCGGTCCAGGGACGTGGTCCGGCTGATGGGGACGGCCGGGCCGGTGCGCGGGGACCGGCACGCGATGTCGCAGGGCTCGGCGTAGGCCGGGCCCTCGGCTTCGTCGCGCCCGCCCTGCTGCTGATCGGCGCGTTCCTGGTCTTCCCGGCGATCTGGACCATCTACATCGGCCTGACCAACTACCGGCTGACCGGTGTCGAGGCGGTCTCGCCGTCGATGGTCGGCCTGTCCAACTACACCAAGGCGCTCAACGACGCCCTGTTCCACAACGCGTTGTGGCTGACGCTGCTGTTCGTCCTCGGCTCCGCGATCATCGGCCAGAACGTCCTCGGCTTCACCCTCGCCTGGGTGATGCGGCGGACCCGCCCGGCGGTGCGGCGTACCGTCGAGGCGTTCGTACTGCTGGCGTGGATCCTGCCGTCGACGGTGGTCGCGTACCTGTGGGTCGCGTTCTTCGACCGCGACGGCGGCACACTCAACAACATCCTCGGTACGCCGGGGACCGCGTGGCTGATCGACTACCCGATGGCCTGCCTGGTGTTCTTCAACACCTGGCGCGGTACGGCGTTCTCGATGATGCTCTACTCCTCCGCGCTGCAGGCCGTGCCGCCGTCGCAACTGGAGTCGGCCCGGATGGTCGGTGCGTCGGGCTGGCAGACGCTGCGGGACGTCGTGTTCCCGCACATCCGCGGGCACGTGCTGACGAACACCTTGCTGATCTCGCTGTGGACGGCGAACGACTTCTCGCCGTTCCTGCTCACCAAGGGCGGGCCGAACCACGAGTCCGAGACGGTGCCGGTGTACATCTACAACGTGGCGCTGCAGGGCGGTGAGCTCGGGTACTCCTCGGCCATCTCGTTCCTGCTGCTGATCGCGAACCTGCTGGTCTCGCTGATCTACCTCCGGCTGCTGAGGAGGCGCTCGTGACCCCGTCCTTCGTCCTTCGCCGGATCGGCTTCTACGTACTGATCTGCGCGATCACGCTGTTCTTCGCGGTGCCGATGCTGTGGATCGCGTCCGCGCCGTTCGACAAGAACCCCGGCCTCGGCGTGCACTGGCCGGACTGGACGCTCGACAACGTCCGCAAGACGCTCGAGCATCCGTACGCGATGCACTCGATGGTCAACTCGCTGCTGATCTGCGTGACCACCGCGGTCGCCGTGACCGCGTTCGCCGCGCTGGCGTCGTACGCCTTGTCGCGGGTCCGTATCCCGGGCCGCGACGCGTTGCTCTACGGGTTGTTGCTGCTGTCGTCGGTGGTCACCGGGACGGCTGCGATGGTGCCGATCTTCGTGATGATGTTCCAGCTCGGGCTGATCGACTCCCGGTTCGGGGTCGCGCTGGTGATGACCGGCGGTCTGTTGCCAGCGGCAATCTTCATCCTGAAGGACTTCGTCGACGCGGTGCCGAAGTCGTACGAGGAGTCGGCCCGGGTCTTCGGCGCGTCCACCGGCCAGATCCTGCGCGACGTCGTACTCCCGGTGGCGCGGCCCGGCCTGGCCACCATCATGGTCTGGGCGTTCGTGAACTCCTGGGGCAACTTCCTGGTGCCCTTCCTGCTCATCCGGTCGATCGAGAAGCAACCTGGTGCGGTGCTGATGCAGACCCTCACCGACGAAGGCGGCAGCGTGAACCTGCAGGTGCTGCCGGTCTTCTCGCTGCTGTTCTCGATCCCGGTCGTCGTGCTGTACCTGCTGGTGAACTCGCGGTACGGGTTCCGCTTCCATGGAGGGATCAAGAGCTGATGGCGGGCATCGACATCGAAGGCCTCGCAACCGTCTACCCCAACGGCGTACGCGCCGTCGACGGGTTGGACCTGCATGTGGCCGACGGCGAGTTCTTCGCCCTGCTCGGGCCGTCCGGGTGCGGCAAGACCACGCTGCTGCGCACGATCGCCGGCCTGGAACCCGCGACCGAGGGCACGGTCCGGATCGACGCGGCCGACATGACCCGGACCGAACCGGGCAAGCGCGGGGTCGCGATGGTGTTCCAGGACTACGCCCTGTTCCCGCACATGAGTGTGTCGGAGAACATCACCTATCCGCTGAAGGTACGGCGGGTCTCGGCTGCGACTCGCGCGGAGACGGCCGAGCGGACCGCGGGCGAGCTGTCGCTGGACGGGCTGCTGGAACGCAAGCCGGCGCAGCTGTCCGGCGGTCAGCAGCAGCGCGTCGCGCTGGCGCGCGCGATCGCGTCCCGGGGCAAGGTCCTGCTGCTCGACGAGCCGTTGTCCAACCTGGACGCTCGGCTGCGGTTGGAGGCTCGGACGTTCCTGAAGAAGCTGCAGCGCGACCTCGGCATCACCACGGTCTTCGTCACCCACGACCAGGCGGAGGCCTTGGCCCTGGCGGATCGGATCGCGGTGATGGAGTCCGGCAAGCTGCGCCAGCTGGGTAGCCCGCGTGAGGTCTTCGCGCGGCCGGCGAACACGTTCGTGGCGAACTTCATCGGCTCGACGCCGATGAACCTCCTGCCCGGCACCGTCTCGTCGACCTCGGGTTCGGAGACCTATGTCGACGAGGTCGGCGTGGTCTCGGTGGCCGGCGGATCGTTGTCTGCGGCCACTTTCTCGGCTCCCGCCGGCGCTGAGGTGACGGTCGGCGTCCGGCCGGAGTACCTGACCATCGCCGGCGGCGACGTCAGCGGGCCGACACTGCGTGGCCAGGTCGTGGTGGCGGAGAACCTCGGCACCCAGTCGCTGGTCAGCGTGGACTGCGACGGCACCCTGATCGGTGTCACCGTGCCAGAGGAGAACGAGCCGGAGCCCGGTACGACGGTCGTCCTCACCGCACCGGCATCGCGGGTACTGCTGTACGACCGGGAGTCCGGTGAGCTGCTCGCCCGTCAACCGGCCACGGTTGCCTGATGGCGGTCACGACGTACCGCCGTACCTGGACCCTCGACGATCGGGCGGAGTCGGTCTGGCATTCGCTGCCGGTCGACATTCCGGCGGACTGCCCTGGTCTGCTGGTCACGCTCACGATCCCGCCCGTCGAGGGTGCGGTCATCGACATCGGTTGTGAGGGTGCCGTCGGGTGGCGCGGGTGGTCCGGCGGTGCGCGTCAGACCTTCGCGATCACACCGGACGCGGCGACGCCCGGATATGTGGCCGGTGAGCTCGAGCCGGGGACTTGGTGGGTCGTTCTTGGGCTGCACCGTGTGCCGGTCGAGGGTGTCGAACTTGTTGTCGAGGCTGTGACTGGTCCGGTGTCGTCGGTGCCTGGTCTGACGGAGTACGCCGACGCCACCGCGGCTGTCGCCGTACCAGCTCGGCCGCCGCGCCGGACGTTGCCCGCGTCTGCTGGGTTGAAGTGGATCGCTGGGGACTTCCACGCGCATTCACTGCACTCCGACGGATCCACTCCGATCGCGAACCTCGCTGCTCTGGGTGTCGCGGCCGGGCTGGACGTGCTGGCGGTGACCGATCACAACACGGTCGCGCATCACCTCGAGCTGCCTGGGCTGAGCGATCGGTTCGGTATCGGGCTGATCCCCGGGCAGGAGGTGACGACCGACACCGGTCATGCGAACGCCTTCGGTGAGATCGGGGCGATCGACTTCCGGCAGCCGGCCGCGACGTGGGTGAGCGAGGTTGCCCGGCGTGGTGGGTTGCTGTCGATCAACCACCCGCTCGGCGGCGACTGCTCGTGGCGTCACCCGCTCCCGGAACATCCACGGCTCGCCGAGGTCTGGCACTCCTCGTGGCTCGACCACCACTGGGGTGGACCGATCGCCTGGTGGCAGGCGTGGGGCCTCGACACCATCCCCATCGGCGGCAGCGACTGGCACAACCCGACGTCCCTCACCCCACCCGGCACCCCCACCACCTGGCTAGCCGTGGACGCCTCTGCCGAAAGCCCCGCCGAACTCCGCGACGCCACCCTGGAAGCCCTGTCCGCCGGCCGCACCGCCATCTCCACGTCCTACACCGCTCCAATCCTGGTCCGCTCCGACGACGAACTCATCGCCCTGGACGCCCCCAACACGCTCGTCATCACCCCCGACGGCACCCGCCACCCCGTCCAGTCCGCCCATCACCGCCTCCGCGGTGCCCCCGGCCCCCACGCCCTCATCACCCACACCGGCCAATTCCTCTCCACCTGCACCTGACCCACGCCCGGCTTCAGGTGCGGCGAACCGGGGACGAGGCAGACTGACCTGATGGTGACTGGTGTGCATCAGGTGATCGTGGTGGACGCGGCGAACGTGGTCGGCTCGCGTCCCGACGGGTGGTGGCGCGATCGGCCAGGCGCCGCTCGCCGACTGCTGCGTCAGCTCACCGCCCTCCAGGAACGTCTCGAAGACACTGAGATCGTCGTCATCCTGGAAGGCGCAGCGCGCTCCGCCACCTCCGGCCCCGACGCTCCCGACACCGCGGACCTCCGCATCGTCCTGGCCCCTGGCTCCGGCGACGACACGATCGTCACCACCGCCGCCGCCATCACCGACGCCCACGTCACCGTGGTCACCGCGGACCGCGGCCTCCGCGACCGCCTCGAACCCACCGGCGCCACCACCACCGGCCCCCGCTGGCTCCTGGACCAACTCGAGCAGCCCTGACCTACCCAACCGCTCCCGGGGAGGGACCGCCATGACGAACCCCGTGACCATCGAGCTCCTGAACGTCGTCTTCGCCTGTCCCGGCAACACCGAAGAGTCCTACGAACGCGGCGCCCGCCCACTGGCCGAGTTCTACGCGAACCTCCTGGGTATGCGGATCGTCCGCGAGGACTGGTTCGTGATCGCCCACGAGGACGACCCGGACGGTCTCCGCCTAGGGTTCGGCGACGGCCCGATCGACTACCAGCCGCCCCGCTGGCCCGACCCGGACTACCCGCAACAAATGCACCTCGACATCACCGTCGACGACCTCGACGCCGCCGAGCAACGCGTCGACCAACTCGGTGCCTCCAAACTCCAGGACAAAGACACCTTCCGCACGTACGCCGACCCCGCCGGCCACCCCTTCTGCCTCTACCCCAGCACCGCCGAATCCCCAACCGGCCGTACCGGTCAGATCGCTCGCGTGGTCATCGACTGCTTCAGCCCGCGGGCTCTCGCCGACTTCTACGCCGACCTCCTCGACATGCCGAACCGCGAGCTGGACACCTCCGAACGGGTCGTCATCACCCGGACCGACGGACGCCTACCAGCTCTCGCCTTCCAGCACGCCCAGTTCCCCGCACCCCGCTGGCCCGACCCTGTCTACCCGCAACAGGTGCACCTGGACCTGCGCGTTCCCGCCGACGACGAACCCAGCCTGCGATCCGCCCGCGCGCTCGCCGGCAGCCTCGGCGCCATCGAACTCAAGACCGGCCCACACCATCACGTCTACGCCGACCCGGCAGCCCACCCCTTCTGCCTCTAGCCCCACCACCCGGCTCCCGCGGCCGGCGTCAGTCGAGGAGCCAGCCGTTGCGGTCGGCGATGTGGATCGCGTCGGAGCGGGTACGGGCTCCGGTCTTCCCGATGGCCGACCAGAGGCGGGTGCGGACCACGCGTTCGGAGACGTCGAGCTTGCGCGCCATCAGCGCGATCGAGCCGCCGTCGCGGGCAGCGCGCAAGGTGTCGGTCTCGTCGTCGCTCAGCGGGGTCTCGGAGTACATGAGTGTCTCGGCTGCCAGGTTGGCGTCGACCACGCGGAGGCCGAGGTGCACGCGTCGTACCGCGTCGGCCAACTGCGGCGCCGGGCTCCCCTTCAGCGCGAACCCCTTGGCTCCTGCGTCGAGACCACGCCGGAGATGGATCGGGCGGCCGTACGTCGTGAGCATGACGACCCGGCACTCCGGGATCGACGTCCGCAGTCTGGTGGTGACGGTAATGCTGTCGTGGCCCGGGCCGGCCGCGTCGAGCAGAGCGACGTTCGCGCGGTGACGTTTCGCGGCGCCCACGACGTCGTCCGATCTGTTGAGCTCGGCAACGATCTCCAGATCGCGCTCGCGCTCCAGACCGGTTCTGAGGACGCCTCGGCTGAGGATCTGGTCGTCGACCAGCAACAGCCGGATGCGGTCGGGCAAACGGGCCTCCGGGGTAACCGTCCGGGCGCCGGGGAAGTGCGTCCGGGAGGATGGGCAGGTCTTCGGTCCAGATCATGGAGTCCGCTCCCACGCCTCGTCCACATCAACGCGGCATCTCTACCAGATTGCGACCAGATCGCGACCGCTTCAGAACCCCGGACGCGCGCGACCCCCCGCAGGCTGCCGGGTCAGTCGACTCGAGTGAGAGTTCCTTGCCTGAATGGGGTCCACGAGATGCTCACAGGGGACCGGCTCGGGCTGTGGTGGTGAGGGTGGGGTGGGCGAAGGGTGGGAGGTGGAGTTGGAGGGTGACGGTGATGGTTACGGCGGTGGGGGTGGCGTGGCAGGAGGTGACGTGGACTTTGTGGAGGGTGGCTATTCGGTCGGCGATCTGGCAGGGGGCAGCACCGGCCGGATCCGGCGCTGTGTCGTTGTCGCCAGTCGGCGGGGTGGCTGCAGATTGGGTGGTGGCGGTGAGGGCCTGGGCGGCGCTCAGAGCTGTGAGGTCGGCTGCGGCTGAGAGTTTGTGGCGGGCCGTGGAGATCGACGACCAGAGGGTGGCGACGGTCAGGGCTGTGAGGAGGAGCAGCGCAGCTAGAAGGGAAAGGACGGTGGCGGAGCCTCGCTCGTTGGGTGACATGGGGTGCCGGAAGGCGCAGTTCGTCATGGGATGGCTGCCTCGGATTGGAGGGTGGCTTCGGCTGATAGTTCGGTGCGGACGAGGTGGGTGAGGAGTGGGGGTTTGTGGCGTGGGGCGGCGGTGACGGTGACGCGGATGTCTTTGCCGGTGCGGGTGATCGTGATCGTGGCGCCGGGGGCAGTACGGCGGCCGATCGCCTGCGCCTGGTCGAAGGGGTCGCCTCGGGCGGCGGCGCGGGCAGTGTCGCGGGCTGCGTCGATGCATTGGATGTTGAGGATGACGAGACCGATGGCCCAGATGCCCAGGAGGAGCAGGGTGAGGAGGACCGGTAGAGCGATCGCCAGTTCGGCGGTGATCGCGCCGCGTTGTGTTCTGCGAGATGGCATCCAGTACTCCTTCGATGGGTGGCGATGGCCGGTCGCGGTGAAGGGGTGACCGCGACCGGCCACCGGATGGTCGGGCCTTCAGGTCAGAGCTGGACGCCCTCGACGCCAGCGAGCTTGAGCGCGTAGTTGATCAGGGCCTTGAGGGCGTTCATCATCACGTCGGACTTCAGCAGCGCGACGAGGATGCCGCCGAACCCGCAGGCCGCGACGACACTGACCGCGTACTCGGCGGTTGCGGCGCCGCGTTCGGAGCGGGTGCGGAGACGGTGGCGAACGGCCACCAGTGCCTTGGACATGTGATACCTCCCGGGTCTGCGATTCGGCTCGTCCGGATCGCTCACTGACAACATGCAGTCGTCGAATGCCCTTTTTTCACAGGAGTTTCAGGCTGTGGATGACGCTTAGGGCTGGAGCAGGTAGGGGATCAACGCGTCGGCGATCGTGGGGACGATCGACAGCAGGATGAAGGCCGGCAGGAAACAGAGTCCGAGCGGCAGAGCGGAGCGCGACTCGGCGGCACGGGCTCGTTGGTCCGCGGCGTGCTGATGGGACTGACGAGTGTCGTCGGCCAGATGCTCGAGAGTCTTCGACAGGGGTGCGCCGGAGCGGATCGAGCGGTCGATGGCTCGGGCGACGGGGGCGCAGGCTGGCTCGGTGCGTAGATGCGCCCAGGCATCGGCTGGGTCTGCGCCCAGCGCCAGGTGGTGGGCCACCTTGGTGAAGAGCTCGGCGAGCGGGCCGCGGACGGCGGTGGCGACGACACCGAGCGCCTGTTGAGGTGGGCGGCCGGCGCGGAGGCAGGCGGCTAGTAGGTCCACGGCTAGTGGTAGGTCACGGCCGATCTGCGCTGCTCGTTGTTTGGATTCGGCTGGTTCTAGGCGGGACAAGGCCCGAGGTACGCCGTAGTACGCGAGCGCTGCAAGTAGCACGCCCCAGGGGAAGCCGATCAAGACGATGGCGCCGATCGCGGCGACGATGGCAGCAAGCCGGTGAGTGCGTGGGGTTGGGCCGCGGGTACGTCGGGAGCGCGGGGTCAGCCGGCGAAGATTCGAGCGGGGTGGGACGAGGAGGTAGGCCGCGAGGGCGCTGGCAACCGCAGCTACCGCTGGCCCCGAGGACAGAGCGGTCGTCATGTTGGGACCTTTGCTAGGCGGCTGGTCCAGTTGAGGCCGAGGGTGGTGAGGGCTAGGCCTCCGGCTAGGCAGACCCAGCCGGCGGGTGTGGCGGTGAGGAAGATCAGGGGTCTCGCGCCGAGTGAGTAGCCCAAGGCGATTCCGAACACAGGAAGTGCAGCCAGGATGCGAGCGGTCGAATGTGCGCCGGCGAGGCTGGCCGCGGTTTGCCGGTGGATCGTCTCGTCGGCGCGGAGCGAGTCCGAGAGTCGCTCGGTGAGTGAGGCGAATGCCGCGCCGGATTCCTCGGCCACGCGCCAGGCGGCGGCTAGCGCGCGAAGGCCTCCGGCGCCTGGAGCTTCGGCGGCTAGCTCGAGTGCGCCGGGGACATCGCCGCCTAGTCGGGCTGCGGCGTGGGCGACCTGGAAGTCGGGGCTGATGGTTGTTGCACCCTCGAGCGCGTCGATGGGTGGGCGGCCCGCGGTCAGTTCGGCGGCCAGTACGTCGAGTGCCTCGATGATCTGCGCACGCCGGGTAGCCGTGGCGACCCGATGTTTGTGCTGTGCGCGTTGTACGACGACGAGTGCGGCGACTACGCCGATGGCGATCACCGATACGAGGATCTGCGCTCCGAGGACGAGGGCGATCGTGACGGCGATGGGACCGGCCAACCAGCGGCGGGTGAGGGAATCGGAACGGCTGGGGATTCGTGCGGTCAGGCGATGCAGGCCGCGGCCCCGGATCGGCAGAACCAGCACCACCCCGACGAACGCCAGGGCACCTGCGATGAAGGCGGGGTTCATGCTGCACCCACGGGGACCGTGGTGGGGCAACGCGTCGTCGGGTTCATGCTGCGCCGGCGAGCAGGTTGGTGAAGTGGTGGGCTGGTGGGAGGACGTTGATGGTGCCGGTGGGGAGGAACTCGACGGCTGGGCGGGTGACGACGTGGCCGTTGGGAAGGCGATCGAAGGTTCGGATCTCGGCGATGCGGCGTACCCCGTCCGTTCCTCGGGTCAGGTGGATGACGGCGTGCAGGGCCGACGCGACCTGGCTGTGTACGGCGTCCCGGGTCAGACCGGCCAAGGCACCGAGCGCTTCCAGACGCGCGGGAACGTCGGACGCGGAGTTGGCGTGGATCGTGCCGCATCCGCCTTCGTGGCCAGTGTTCAAGGCAGTGAGCAGATCCACCACTTCGGAGCCTCGGACCTCTCCGACGACCAAGCGGTCGGGTCGCATCCGCAGAGCTTGCCGCACCAGGTCGCGCAGTGAGATCTCGCCACTGCCCTCGACGTTCGGTGGACGAACCTCCAAGCGCACGACATGTGGATGATCCGGGCGCAGTTCGCTCGCGTCCTCGACCAGCACCAATCGCTCCGACGGATTCACCAACGACAACAGGGAATTGAGCAGCGTCGTCTTCCCTGTCCCGGTGCCGCCGCTGATGAGGAACGCCACCCGAGCTTCGAGCAGATCGCGCAGGATCGCCGTACCGGCTGAGGGTAGGGCGCGCGCGGTGACCAGGTCATCGAGGGTGAAGACGTGGCGGGCCGGGACGCGGAGCGAGAGGCACGTGCCTGGAGCTGCAACCGGCGAGAGCACAGCGTGGAAGCGAGTGCCGTCGGCGAGGCGTACGTCGACGTACGGCGTGGCGTCGTCGAGTCGGCGTCCTGCGGCAGCCGCCAGGCGGGTCGCGAGGCGGCGGACTGCGGGCTCGTCGCCGGTTTGCACCAGAACGCGCTCGAGGCCGGAACCGCGATCGATGTACACCTCGTCAGGGCCGTTCACCAGGATGTCGGTGATGCCCGGCTCCGACAGCAGAGTGTCGAGCGGACCGGCTCCCAACGCGTCGCGGCGGAGTGCCTCGACGACGGCGAGGACCATCGAATCGCCGCAGACCCTGCCATCCGCGCGAAGCGCGGCCGCCACTTGGGAGGGAGTCGGCTCGGCACCCGAGATCGCCAGGCTGCCACGGACCCGGTCGAGAACCTCTCGGGACACGTTCATGCGGCGGCCGCTTCGAGGAGGCCGAAGAGGTCGAGGAGCGCGGTGGCCGCGCGGGCCAGCGGACCCCGGGGCCGAGGATCGAAGCGGCCCTGGTCCATGGCAGCCGCGAGATCGCGCTCCCTCCCGAGATTCGTTGCCAATGGCAAAGACAAGTGCGAGGCGACGTCAGTGGCAGCGAGACCGTTCACTCGTGATTCGCGGGTGACGACGCGAAGGTCACCGGCCACGGCCCGAAGCGGACCCACCAGGCGCTTGGCCGCCGCCACGGACCGGACATCGCGGGGCACGACCAGCAACGTGGCGGCGGCACGGATGAAGCCCTCCTCAACTGCCGGATCCGCACGTCGCGGCAGATCGACAACGACCAGATCGCTGCTGCGCTGCGCGGCACCCAACACCGAACTCATCGTCTCCGGCGGCAGCACCGTGACATCGGATTGGTCCCAGGACAGCACCGCCAGACCGTCGACCGTTGGCAACGCAGAACGCAGGGCAGCCGCACTGATCCGGCCCGACGCGTTGAGTAGCTTCGGCCAGCGGTCGCCGTCATCACGCTCGATGCCCAGGGCAAGCTCGATCCCGCCACCGAGCGGATCGCCGTCGATCAACATGGTGCGGAACCCGCGCCGATTCCCGAAGACCGCGACCGCCGACGCGAGCGTTGTCGCACCCGCCCCACCACACCCGCCGACGAACGCGAGTGTGAGCGCCGTCCGCACGCCACCGTCCAGGGTGTCCGCGAGCTTGCCAGCCAGCGCAGGCTCCTCGGCAGGCAGGCGGAACACGGCATCCGCACCGATGTCGAAGGCGCACCGGTACAGCTCGTCGCCGTCCAGCACCGAACCCACGACAACAACACCTGGTCGATGATCCGGCTGCCTGGTAGCCAGCAACTCGGCCAGGTCCCGACCGACGACGACCAGCGGGCAGGAGTGCCAGCTGCGCCGCAGCCCGTGCAGCTCGTGCTCGACCAGCGGCGTGATCGACGCGGCCGCCGCTAGCCGGAGCAGGTCGTCGAGCAGCACCTCGTTGGTAGTTGCCATGAGCACCGATGTGGGAATCGCAGTTGTGTCCATGCCTAGAACATGCCGTTCCCGGACCCGCTCCGGACAACCAACCGGATCCCTGTGGACAAAGGCTTGTCGGCTTCCCGCCAGCAGCGGGAATCCGCCACGGCGAGGCAGCGACCAACGCGTCGCGACCGGTTACCGTTCCTTTCGAAGCGTCTTTAACTAAATTTCACCGGACCGCTTCCGCCCCAGCTCCGGAGGACCAGCCCATGAGTCGATTGCGCTTGCTCGCCGCCACGGCCACTGTCGCCGCCATTGCCCTGATCGCTGTCGCCGGCGTCTCCCTGGCGAGCGCTGAAGCACCCCGCGCCGCAGCCGCGCCGCTCGCCTCCGCAGCTACCAGCGGCGGCGTGAAGACGGCGTACTTCACCCAGTGGGGTATCTATGCCAACGCGTTCTACCCGAAGAACCTGGTGACCACCGGCGTCGCCGGCAAGCTGGACTTCCTGAACTACGCGTTCGCCAACGTCCACCCGACCGACCACACCTGCTTCATGGCCAACAAGGCGGCCTCGCAGGACGAGAACAACCCGAACGCCGGCGATGGTGCCGGGGACGCGTTCGCCGACTACGGCAAGTCGTACGGCGCGGACATCAGCGTCGACGGCGTCGGCGACGTCTGGAACCAGCCGATCCAGGGCAACTTCAACCAACTGAAGAAGCTCAAGACGCAGTTCCCCAACCTGAAGATCCTGATCTCCATCGGCGGCTGGACGTACTCGAAGTACTTCTCCGATGCGGCTTCCACCGACGCCAAGCGCAAGGCGTTCGTCAGCTCCTGCGTGAACATGTTCCTCAAGGGCGACCTGCCGGTGGTAGACGGGTTCGGCGGTCCCGGTACGGCGGCCGGCATCTTCGACGGCATCGACATCGACTGGGAGTACCCGGGCTCACCGAACGGCCACGTCGGTAACCACTTCAGTGCCGCGGACAAGCAGAACTTCACCCTGCTGCTGGCCGAGCTGCGCGCGCAGCTCACTGCCTACGGCAACCAGACCGGCAAGCGCTACTACCTGACCGCCGCCACCCCGGCCGGGCAGGACAAGATCGCCACGATCGAGACGAAAAAGATCGGGCAGTACCTCGACTACAACAACGTGATGTCGTACGACATGCACGGCGGCTGGGAGGCCACCGGGCCGACGAACTTCCAGGACCCGCTCTACCAGGCGCCGGACGACCCGAGCAACCCGATCCCACCGGGCTCGAGCAAGTACTCCGTGGACGGTGCCGTGAAGGCGTGGACCACCGGCGACCCGGCGTACGGCATCCCCGGCGGGTTCCCGGCGAACAAGCTGACGATCGGATATCCCTTCTACTACAGGGGATGGAAGGGTGTTCCGAGCACAGCCAACGGCAAGTACCAGAGCGCTACCGCACCGGCCGACGGACACGCGCTGAGCGGCAACGTGCCGGGCGTCTCGTTCTACAAGGAGCTCACCGGCTTCGTCGACGACCCCTCGGCCACGTACTTCGACGACGCCACCAAGTCGTCGTGGTTCTACCGCAACGGGACCTTCTGGACCGGCGACAACGCCCAGTCGATCCAGGCCAAGGCGGACTATCAGCACTGCAACGGCCTGGCCGGCGCGATGATGTACTCCCTCGAGGCACTCGACCCGAACGTCACGCTCTTCAACAACGTGATCAACGCGGTCAACGCCGACACCCCCGGCTGCAGCGGCCCGCCCACCACACCGCCCACAACGCCGCCCACAACCCCACCGACGACACCTCCCACCACACCGCCGACCACGCCTCCCACCACGCCGCCGACGACGCCTCCCACGGCAACCCCGTGGGCGCCGAACACGACGTACGCGACCGGTGCGCTGGTGACTTACAACGGCGTCACCTACAAGTGCATCCAGGGCCACACCTCCCTGACCGGCTGGGAGCCGCCGAACGTCCCCGCACTCTGGGGCCGGGTCTGATCACGTACCGCCCACTGATCGGAGCATCATGAAACGCATCACTCTGGCGATAGCAGCCATCACCGCAGTGGTCATCGCACTGCTGACAGCACAGGCGGCGAACGCCGCAGGAGTCACCGCAGCCTTCACCAAGGTGTCCGACTGGGCCAGCGGGTTCGAAGGCAAGGTGACCGTCACCAACGGCACCACCAGTTCACTGAGCACCTGGTCGGTCGCACTCGACTTCCCGTCCGGCTACACGATCTCGAGCTCGTGGGACGCGACCAGGAGCAGCAGCGGCCAGACGCACACCTTCACCCCGCCCAGCTGGGCCGGACCGCTCGCCCCGGGCGCATCGGTCACCTTCGGCTTCAACGGCAGCCCGGGCAACTTCCCCGGTCTGGCCGCCTGCAGGCTGAACGGTGGCTCCTGCAGTGGCGGCGGTGGCGGCACCGCCCCCGGCGCACCGACCGGCCTCTCCGGTACGGCGACCTCCTCGTCGGTGAGCCTGACGTGGTCGGCGCCCAGCGGTGCAACCAGCTACAGCGTCTACCGCAACGGCACGAAGGTCGGCAGCCCGACCGGTACGTCGTACACGGACTCCGGTCTGGCGGCCAACACGACGTACAGCTATCAGGTCAGCGCTTCCAACACTGCGGGCGAGGGTCCGAAGAGCACGGCGATCTCCGTGACGACCTCCACCGGTGGCGGCAACACCGGCACCCGCCGGGCCGCGCCGTACCTCTACATGGGTTGGGGCGACCCGCCCAACCCGGCGACCGTGATGAATGCCACCGGCATCAAGTGGTTCACGATGGCCTTCATCCTCTCGTCCGGCGGCTGCAACCCGGCCTGGGACGGCAACCGGCCGCTGCAAGGCGGCGCCGACGCTAACGCGATCGCGCAGATCCGGGCCGCCGGTGGCGACATCGTGCCGTCGATCGGCGGCTGGAGCGGCAACAAGCTCGGCCCGAACTGCAGCACCCCGGAGGCACTGGCCGGCGCGTACCAGCAGGTCATCAGCGCCTACAACCTGAAGGCGATCGACATCGACATCGAGAACTCCGACGAGTTCGAGAACGAGGCCGTCCAGGACCGGATCCTGACCGCGCTGAAGATCGTCAAGCAGAACAACCCCGGGATCCAGACGATCCTGACCTTCGGCACCTCGACCACCGGACCGAACTACTATGGCAACCGGCTGATCGAGCGGTCCGCGGCGCTCGGCGCGAACATCGACATCTTCACGCTGATGCCGTTCGACTTCGGCAGCGCGAACATCTACAACGACACGGTGGCCGCGTCACAGGGCCTGAACAACAAGCTGAAGGCGACCTTCGGCTGGAGCACCGCCGACGCCTACGCGCACCAGGGCATCTCCGGCATGAACGGCCTGTCCGACCAGCAGGAGATGACCACCACGGCGACCTGGCAGAACATCACCAACTGGGCGAAGAGCAACGGGCTCGGCCGGCTGGCGTTCTGGTCGGTGAACCGTGACCGCGGCTGCGCCGGCGGCGGCGTGGTCTCGAACTGCAGCGGCATCGCACAGCCCGACTGGGAGTTCACCCGGATCACCGCGGGCTTCTGACCGGCAGCGGTACGGCGGCGTACGGGGCAGTCACCCGTACGCCGCTCAGCCGGACTTGAGCGCCTTGACGATGAGGGCGTTGCGGGCGATCTGGCCGCGCGGGACCGAGGGGTGCAGGCCGTCACGCAGGTACAGCTGCAGGCGCTCGGGCTTCGCGGCCAGATGCTCGGCCCACTGAATGATGCGGAGGTTGTCGTGCCTGCGCTGTGCCTCGGCCAGCTGCAGGTTGATCCACGCGCTGTTGCGCTGGTCGGCGACCTGGATGGCCGGACCGTACAGCGTGCGGGCCGCCTGGATGTTCACCCAGAAGACCGTGCGGTCCTCGCCGACGATCTGCATCGTCCGCTCGATCTGCGCGGCCACCGCGGGCGGCGTGAAGATGTCGTTGGAGCCGACCGACATCAGGATGCGGTGCGGAAGGCCGTAGTCCTGGGCCCAGGTGTTCAGCGCATCGACGGCCGGAGTGACCGGACGGCCGGCCCAGTTGTTGGCGGCGATGTTGATGCCAACCAGTGTCAGTTGCTTCGCGAGCGACCGAGCGTCCTGGAGGGCGATGCTGTCGCCGAACATGAAGACGCCGTCGGTTTCCTGCGCCCGACGGATCTGCGCTTCGGTGGAGATCGCGTACGCCTGCCGCTCCCAGGTGCCCAGCACTCCTGAGCCGTAGACGCCGGCCGCGCTGGCCTCGGCGCTCGTGGCAGTCGCCGTCGCGGCCGATGCGACAGTCGACGCCGCGGCCGCCGTACCTGCCGCGAACAGCAGCCGCCGGCTCGGCCTGAACGAACTGAGACGCTTCCTCACGGAGAAACTGTGCGGTGGAAAGCCCTCTCTCTGCAAGTCGACACCGCAGAAATGGGACGGACGCTACGAAAGTCAGGTGGACGTCGCGGGCCGGGAACGGACGAACGTACGGAACCGCTCGGCGGCGGGTGTGAGCTGTGTCCGCAGCCGCCACGCCATACCGATCTCCCGCCGGGCCTGAACACCGGCCAGTGGCACCGACACGGCCCCACTGTCGCTGCCACGGACCGCACCGGCCGGCAGGACGGCCACTCCGAGGCCGGCACCGACCAGACCGTCGATGGTGGCCAGGTCGGTCGCCTCGAAGGCCAGCTGCGGCGTGAACCCGGCCGCCCGGCACAGCTCCTCGCTGATCCTGCGGAAGCCGAACCCCGGTCGCAGTCCGATGAACGGCTCGTCGGCCGCCGCCGCCAGCTCCACCCGGCGCCGCGACGCGAACGGGTGCCCGGGCGGGACCTGCAGGCACAGCCGCTGCTGCTCCATCAGGTGCCAGCCGAACACCTCCGGATCTGGCCGTGGCGCGATGATGCCGATCTCGGCCTCACCGCTGACGAGGTCCTGGACGATGTCGTGGGACGGCTCCTGCCGCAGCGCGAACCGGACGCTCGGCGCCACCTCGCGGAACGCCTTCAGCAGGTCCGGCACCAGGCTGGTCGCGACCGAGTGCAGGAACCCGAGGCGGACCATCCCCGACTCGGGATCGATCAGTGCGTCGATCCGCCGCCGGGCCGAGTCGACCGCCGCCGTGCCGGCCTGGGCTGCCTCGAGGACGAGCCGTCCGTACGGGTTCAGCCGTACGCCGCGATGCTCGCGCTCGAAGAGCTGGACCCCGAACGCACTCTCGACGCGCCGCAACGACCGGGACAGATTCGGCTGGCTGGTGTCCAGTGCCGCGGCCGCCTCGGTCAGATGCTCGGTCTCCGCGAGTACGGCGAACCACCGCAGGTCTTCGATGTTCATACCAAAAGCGTATCGGTAGCTGTCGAGATCGACATTTTACGTATGGCACAAGCTGTGCGACCGTCGAAGACATGCACGTCGCCCCGCACCTGACCGAACCCGGCTACCGCCCCGGAGACCGCGAGTACCGCAAACTCTCGATCGCACTCTTCGCAGCCGGCCTGGCGACGTTCGCACTGCTCTACAGCACCCAGCCGCTGCTGCCCGAACTGGTCGACGCGTTCCACGTCTCCCCCAGCCAGAGCGCCTTCACCGTGTCCCTCGCCACTCTCGGACTCGGGATCGCTCTGCTCATCGCAGGCCCGGCCTCCGAGGTGGTCGGGCGTACCACTCTGATGCGCTGGTCGGTCGCAGCCACGTCCGGCTTCGCCGTACTCACCGCAGTCGCACCGACCTGGCACACCCTGCTCGCCCTCCGCGGCCTGCAGGGCGTCGCAATGGCCGGGCTGCCCGCCGTCGCGATGGCCTACCTCAGAGAAGAAGTGCACTCCTCCAGTCACGCGCGCGCCAGCGGCCTCTACATCGCGGGTACGGCGGTCGGCGGGATGACCGGCCGCCTGATCGCGGGAGGCCTCGACGACCTCGGCGGCTGGCGGGTCGCGACCGCCGGCATCGCCCTGGTCGGCGTCCTGTGTGCTGCGCTGGTCTGGCTCCTGCTGCCGTCATCACAGAACTTCCACCCAAGCCCGGCCAGTCCACGACAGCTCCTGCAGCAGACCGGTCGAGTACTGCGTGATCCGGCGCTGCTGGCCCTCTACGGGATCGCGGCTACCGCGGTGGGCGCGTTCGTCGCCGTCTACAACGGTGCCGTCTTCCGGCTGTCCGAAGCGCCGTACCTGCTGAGCTCGGGGATGGCCGGACTGGTCTTCTGCGTCTATCTGCTCGGTTCGGTCGGGTCGGCGACGGCAGGATCGCTGGCAGACCGGTACGGGCGTCGTGTCGTCGTACCGGTCGGTTGCTTGATCACGCTGGCCGGAGTCGCGATCACTCTGGCCGCGCCGCTCCCGCTCATCATCCTGGGGCTCGCAGTGATGACCGCGGGCTTCTTCGCGATCCACGGTGTCGCCGGTGGATGGGTCGCAGTCCGGGCACACGCCGGTGGCGGCGGCACCGGACAGGCAGCCAGCCTGTACCTCTTCTCCTTCTACCTGGGCTCGTCCGTCTTCGGCGGTCTGGCCGGTACGGCGTGGAGCAGCGCGGGCTGGAGTGGAGTCGCGCTGGAGGCCGGGGCACTGTTCCTGGTGGCACTGGTGCTGTCGATCGTCCTCAAGGGCGTTCCGAGCAAGGTGCCAAACTAGCCAGGTGACCAAAGCGACCGATGCAGCCGATCAGCTAGGCCTCAGCTACGAGGTGACCCGGCACGGACGAGTCAACTCGCTGGAGGAGGCCGCGGCCGCACGTGGCATCGAGCCGGCCCGGCTGATCAAGACGATCGTGGTGCGGCTGGCCGACGACGACTACCGGTTCGTGCTGGTCCCCGGCGACCGGGAGATCGCCTGGCCAAAGCTCCGGGCGCTGCTCGGCGTCAACCGCATCTCGATGCCGGACAAGGACACCGCGTTCGACGTGACCGGCTACGTCCGCGGCACCATCACCCCGCTCGGCAGCACTCACGCCTGGCCGGTGATCGCCGACGAGCGGATCACCGGCACCATCTCCATCGGCGGCGGCGACCACGGCGTGGGGATGACGGTGAACGCCGAGGACCTGGCCAAGGTCCTCAACGCCACCGTCGCCGATGTGACAGACATGCCCTAGACAAGTAGTCCACGCTGGCCCGCCCGGAGGCCGGCCTGGAAACGGGTAGTGGCGTCCAGCGACTTGAGGATCCGCTGCATGCGGCGTTCCACCGTCCGCTGCGCCACACCGAGCCGCCGGGCGATGGCCTGGTCTGTCAGTCCGGCCGCTGCCAGCGACAGCAACTGCTGATCCTCGAAGCTGAGCGGACCCTCCGCGGGAGAGGGAGCCAAGGGACTCGCCTGCTTCCACAGCAGCTCGAACAACCGCAGCAGCCCGTCCAGCAGACTCGAAGGCCCGAGCTCGACCACCACATCGGGACTCGTCGGCAGCAGCCCAGTACGGCGGTCCACCACGACCAGCTTCAGCGGTACGTCGCGCAAGATCCGGCAACCCGCAGAGCGGGCAGCCACGAGATCAGTCGGCTCCGACAGCGACGCCATGTCGTAGATCGTCCGGTACGACACACCATGCGCCCGCCGTGGCTCGATCGGAACCACCGCGTACGGCGGCCGATCCAGCACCAGTACTTCGTCCTGCGCGCACTGCTGCGCCTGGTAGAACCGCTGAGCGATCGCCTCCGCCCCGCGGACCACCGTGAACGCGTCATGCCGCGCCCGGAACTCCGCGGTCAGCACCGAGGCACCCACGCGGGCCTCGACGATCGCGGCCTGCTTCCGGAGCGCCAGCAACTCGACCGCGGCCTCCGGCACGGCCGGGACGTAGCGCGCAGGACGCCCCGGCGTGCGGGAGGCCAGGCCGAGTGACAGCAGGGACCGCAGATGCCGGCCGACGCGCGTGGCAGCCCAGCCGGTGTCGTGGGACAGATCGATGGTTGTGCACTCCGGCCGGGCCAGAAGCGCCCGGTAGAGCTGCTCGTCCTCCGAGCAGACACCGAGCGCCTCCAGCACCGGAGCGGGTCGGTAGCTGTGCATGTCCGCGCGTCAGGGCAGTGAATGGACGTGGGATCCGACCTGGTTGGCGAACGCGTTGCCGTTCAGCGCGTCCCAGTTGGTCGACCAGGTCATCGCGCCACGCAGCGCCGGCCACGTGGTGCTGGGCTTGAAGTTGCCGCAGTTGGTGCCCTTGGTCAGGCAGTCCAGCGCGTTGTTGACGATCGTCGGCGAGACATACCCACTGCCGGCCGCACGGGACGACGCCGGTAGGCCGAGGCCGACCTGGTCGGGCCGCAGCCCGCCCTGCAGCATGATGCAGGCCTGCGCGGTGATGAAGTCGACCGTGCCCTGCGAGTACACCTGACCGTCGCAGCCGTTCATCGAGCCGGAGTTGTAGTACTGCACGTTGACCACGGTCAGGATGTCCTTGATCGCCAGCGCGAGCTTGAAGTACTCGAACGACGTACTCTGCATGTCGATCGTCTGCGGTGCCATCGCGATGACCAGACCGCTGCCGAACTGACCTTGCAGGCTCCGTAGCGCTTGGCCCAGGTACTGCGCGTTGACGCCGTTCTCCAGGTCGATGTCGATCCCGTCGAACCCGTACTCCTGCAGTACGGCGAGCGCACTGGCGGCGAAGTTGTTCGCGGCAGTGGAGTCGCCGACCGAGATGGTGCCGTTCTGGCCACCGACGGACAGGATGACCTTCTTCCCGGCAGCCTTCTTCGCGGCGATGTCCGCCTTGAACTGAGCGACGGTGTAGCCACCGAGCCCGGCAGAGTCCAGGTTGAAGGTGATGGCACCCGGCCGGGAGGCGTCCGCGTCGGCGAACGCCACCGCGATCAGGTCGTACGCCGCCGGCACGTCGGAGATGCGCTGCACCGTCGCACCGTTGTTGAAGTTCTGCCAGTACCCGGTGAGGATGTGCTTCGGCAGACTGCCGGCCGGTGGGTTCGTCGGACCGCTGGACGTCGTACCGGAGACGGTGGCGCCGTACGGCGAGCAGTTGCCGCTCGGGTCACACGCCTGCACCTTGAAGCTGTACGTCGTACTCGGGCTCAGACCGGTCGCGGTCCAGTTGGTCACGCCGCCGACGTTCTGTGCGGCCGACGTTCCGCGCACCACGTCGTAGTGGTCGATGCCGTTCGCGTCCGACGCGGCGGACCAGTTGAGCTGCAACGAACTCGAGGTCGGGCTGCCGACCGTGAGTCCACCGGGAGTCGACGGTGGCGTGGTGTCCGCGGTCCCACCGGGACCGTCCAGTACGACGTCATCCGCCTGGTACGCCGGGAGGCCGTACCAGCCATGCAGATAGATCGTCACGGACGTAGCTGAGGCGCCGGTGGTGAAGGGAACGGTCAGCTGGCTCCACGTACTGCTCGTGGTCCAGGTGCTGGGTCCACCGTCGACGCCCAGATAGACGTTCGATCCCTTCACCCAGGCGGACAAGGTGTACGCCGTATTGGGCTGTACCGGTATCGACTGGGAGCAACGGGCGATGTCGGATCCGCTCGGGGTGGCCTCGAGCGCGTAGCTACCGGTGCGGGCCGAGCCGGAGACCGTGCCGGCCGGGCAGGACCACCCGGAGGTGGTGCCGGTTTCGAAGGATCCGTTGGTGACGAGGTTGGTGGCGGCCGTCCCGGTCGAGGGGACCAGGACCAGGCCCGCGAGGGCGAGAAGCAGCGTGAGCAGGACGGGAATGATCGCGGCCTGGGGGCGGTGTGCAGGCGGGTTCATGACTTACAAACTGTGACTGCGTAACTACATTGTCAAGACCCTGCATAAAGTGAACACGCTCTCACGCTGCCAGAAAGTGAGGAATGTACAGATTCTTGACAGAACCGTTGCGAAAATCCGCCGGTAGAAAGGCGACGGCCCCCGGCGGGGGGGTGACCGGGGGCCGTCTTCGGCCACGGGCTCGGGGGGAGGAGCCGGGGGCCGATCAGGAGGCGACAGTCTGCCACTGTCAGGGGGTATGTACCCCCCAAGATCGGATCTCACACATCTCGATTCGGTTGCGACCGAGCACGTGTGGACCGAGCGCCCAGGAGTGCCGATCAGGCCTCCCAAGCCAGTGTCACTGTCACACTGATCAATAGTCTAACGGGAGACCGGCCGACGCAAAAGCCCGGGCCCCTCGGCGTTTCTCTCCGATGCCTATGCTCGACCTCATGGAGCCCCTCGGGACCACCCGGTCCGCCGCCTTCTTCGATCTGGACAAGACCATAATCGCCCGTTCGAGCACGCTCGCGTTCTCGCGGCCCTTCTATGCCGGCGGGCTGATCAACCGGCGGACTGTCCTGCGCAGCGCCTACGCTCAGTTCGTCTATCTGCTCGGCGGCGCGGACCACGACCAGATGGAGCGGATGCGGGAATACATCTCCGCGATGTGCATCGGGTGGGACGTCCGGACGGTGCAGGCGATCGTCGCCGACACCCTCCACCACATCGTCACGCCGATGATCCACGACGAGGCGGTGGAGCTGATCGAGGCCCATCACGCGGCCGGCCGGGACGTGGTGATCGTGTCGTCGTCGGGTATCGAGGTGGTCGAGCCGATCGGCGCGATGCTCGGCGCGGACAAGGTGATCGCCACCCGGATGGTAGTTGCCGATGGCAAGTACACCGGCGAGATCGCGGAGTACGCCTACGGCCCGAACAAGGCGACCGCGATCCAGGCGCTGGCCGTGACCGAGGGCTACGACCTCGAGAAATCCTTCGCCTATTCGGATTCCATCACCGACGAACCGATGCTGGCCACGGTCGGTCACCCGCACGCGGTCAACCCGGACAAGGCGCTGCGGCGGCTCGCTGCCGAGCGTGACTGGCCGGTCCTCGACTTCAAGGTGCCCGTCGGTCTGGCCGAACGGTCACGTTTGCGTGAGGTACGACGTCCCGCGATGGCGGCCGGCCTGGTCGCCGGACTGGCGGCCGGGGCGTTCCTGCTGGCCTCCCGCCGGCGGTCCCGGCCGGCCTCGGACGGCCCGGGCGGCGGTCCGGAAAGCTGAAGGTTCCTTCAGTGTTCTCAACTGCATGAAGACCGGGCTTCCCCTTCACAGGAAGGGTTTTCAGGAGTACAAAGGAAGCACAAAGGACCTTCGGGTCCGGTAGAGATTGCACGGCAGCCAGGCACCCACGCGGCGACCAGCCCATCCCAACCGGGCAGCGCGACCCAGGCCTAGTCCTGTGGCGGCAAACAGGTGCACGCATGGTAACCAGGATGGCGTGCCAGCGACGGCGTTCTCATCTGAGAGCGCCGTTCGCACGTTACCGGGACCGGACCAGCGGGGACCGTTCGGCACCGAGTGTCAGGACTTCGCAGGTCCGCAATAACCAGTCACGAACCCCGGTCAATCCTCGCGCTGCGTAGTCACCGAGGCCCGATCCATACGATCCGGCCAACTCGTAGTGACCAAGCTCCGGCACCGTGACCCCGACCGGGTCGATGCCCCGGGCAACCAACAGGCACCGTTCGGCGGCCCGGGCGACGAGTCCGTTCGCGGTGGGGAACGGGCGCAGGACGGCCAGTTCCGCATGCACGATGCCCGCGACGACCAGGCCGGGCGCCTTGGTCGGGCGGGTCAGGTTCTGGGCGAGAGCGCTCAGCCGCTCCCACATCTCGTCCGCGGGCGGCGCCGGCGGCAGGCCCGGGATGTCGTCGGGCAGTGGCTCGCGGGTGGTTCGCAGATGGCCCAGCTGCTCGGCCGGTCCGAGGTCCGCGGCCGCCAACTGGTGCAGTCTGGTCCAGACCTGCACCGGCGCGGCGTCCACCCGCGGCGCGAGCGCCATCAGCTCACCGGTCATCCGCACCGCCCCGGTGGCCAGTCCGTCGGCGGCGCCACGCCGTACCTCGTCGAGTGTCGCCGGGCTGCCGGCCAGCGCGGCGGACGCGTGGGCGCCACGCAGCAGGGCCTCGGCGGTCATGTCCGAGCCGACCTTGCGCAGACCGCGGTCCCGCAGCAGCACGTCGACCGCGTCCCGGGCCGCCCGGGCCGCCGACCCGACGCCTTCCAGACCAGCCAGCGGCTCGAACACATCAACACTCATACCTGCACCCTAGGATGACGTGGCATGGCGCTCGGCACCGTCCCCAAGTTCAGCATCGTGGTCCCCTGCCATGCCTCCCGGGCGTGGCTGCGACCGTGCCTGGACTCGGTGCTGGGCCAGTCGTTCACCGACTTCGAGATCATCGGGGTGGACGACGCCGATCGGGACGGCTCCGGCCGGATCCTGGCGGAGTACGCCGCCGCCGACCCGCGGGTGCGGGCGCTGCACCTGGACGAGAACGTCGGTTTGGGTCTGGCCCGGAACGCCGGGCTGAAGGAGTGCCGCGGCGAGTACGTTCTGTTCCTGGACGCTGACGACCTGTACCTGCCCGGCTCGCTCGAGGCGATCGCCGGCCGGATCGATGACACCAACCGGCCGGACATCGTGCTGTTCGACTACGAGCGGATCTTCTGGGACGGCCGGGTGGTCGGCAACCGGCGGCACGACGCGTTCGCCCGGGAGGGCGCCGGGGTGTTCACCGCGGCCGAGCGGCCGATCTTCCTCACCTTCCTCGAGGTGGTCTGGAACAAGGCCTGCCGGCGCGACTTCCTCAGCCGGCACGGGTTCGCGTTCACCGACGGCTTCTACGAGGACGCGCCGTGGACCTACTCGACGATGCTGACCGCCGAGCGGATCGCCACCCTGGACCGGGTCGTCGTGCACTACCGGCAGCACCGGACCGGCGGCAACATCCACGCCACCGGCGGACGCAGGCAGTGGGACATCTTCCGCCAGTACGACCGGGTGCACGCGTTCATCCAGTCCGACCCGGAGCTGGCCGGCTGGCGGCGGTTCGCCTTCGACCGGTCGCTGGACCACGTCCTCGCCGTACTGGCCAAGCCGGAGCGGATCGATCCGGACGACCGGGCCGACTTCTTCCACGCCGCGCATGCCTTCGCGAAGCGGTGGAAGCCCGAGGGGTACACCTCCGACCGCACTGGGCGAGGCTTCAAACGCTGGCTGCTGATCCATGACGACTACGCGACGTACTCCACGCTCAAGCTGAGCGCGAAGGTGCTGCAGGTCCCGAGCCCGCGCAAGACCGTCGGCAAGCTGCTGCACCGGGCCAAGCTGGACCCGAACCTGGCCGCCTACACCGCCTACTGGTTCAAGCAGTACGCCTGCAACCCGCGGGCGATCTACGAGAAGGCGGCCGAGTTGGCGCCGCAGCTGCGCGGTGTCTGGGTCGTCGACTCCGACCACGTGGGCGCCGTCCCGGAGGGTGTCGAGTACGTCGTCGCGGGCTCACCGGCGTACAACAAGCTGCTGGACCGGGCAACGTACTTCATCAGCAACATGAACTGGCCGAAGGAGCTGGAGAAGCGGGACGGGCAGATCCACCTGCAGACCCAGCACGGTACGCCGCTGAAGACGATGGGCACCGACCTGCGGCACTTCCCGCAGGCGGCGAAGGACCTCGACCTCGACGAGCTGATGCGCCAGGTCGACCGCTGGGACTTCAACCTGTCCTCGAACCGGTACTCGTCGGAGATCTGGGAGCGGACCTACCCGGCGTACTTCGAGGAGCTCGAGCACGGCTACCCGCGGAACGACCGTCTGCTCACCACGAGCGTCGACGAGGTCCGCGCGATCCGGGCGTCGTTCGGCTTCGACGACTCGCACCTGGTGGTGCTCTACGCGCCGACGTTCCGCGACGGCGTCGACTCGATCCGGACTCCGACCGGGCTGGTCGACCTGGGCGGCACCGGCGTCCACCTCGACCTGGACCGGTTGGCCGGAGCGGTCGGCGAGCACGGCCGGGTGCTGGTGCGGACGCACTACTCGTTGTCGACGACGCCGGAGGTCCACTCCGGCACGGTGGTCGACGCGTCCCGGCACCCGCGGGTCGAGGACCTGATGCTGGCCGCCGACGTCCTCGTCTCGGACTACTCCTCCATCACCTTCGACTACGCGAACCTGGACCGCCCGGTCGTCCTGCTGGCCGAGGATCAGCGTTTCTACAACCGCCGGCGCGGCACCTACTTCGACATCACCGAGTTCCCACCTGGCCTGGTCGCACGGTCACCGGAGGAACTGCTGACGATCCTGCAGACCGGTGCGTTCGCGGCGGCCGAGGCGTCCAAGCACCGGCAGCTGTTCCGGGAGAAGTTCTGCGAGTACGACGACGGCCGGGCGGCGGAGCGAGTCGTACGCCGGGTGTTCCTCGGCGAGACCGATGTACCGGCGATCGTGCCGCTGCACGACCGCTCGCCGGCGGCCTCGCCGCACGTCATGCATAATGGCTGACATGTCGATCAGCCTGAAGTCCGTGAGCGCTCTGCGCCCCCGCTTCAGCCTGCGACGACGACGCGCTGTCTGAACACCTCAACCCCTGTTCCAGTGCGTCTCCCTTTGAAGGACCCTTCATGTCCGCTGTTCTGCCTGTCCTGGCCACCAGACTGTCCGCTGCCGCCGCGGCCGCCTTCGGTCCGTCGTACGGCGAACTCGATCCCGAACTGCGGTCGGCGACCAGGCCCGAGTTCGGCCACTACCAGACCAACCTCGCGCTTCGGCTGGCGAACGCCCTCGGCCGGCCGCCGCGGGAGATCGCCACACGCCTGGTCGCCGAGCTACAGGTCGCCGACCTGTGCGAGCCGCCGCAGATCGCCGGACCCGGCTTCGTCAACCTGACCTTGCGGGCCGAGACGTTGGCCGCGGCGGTCAACGAGCCGCTGACGTTCGGGCCGCGCGGCGAGCGGGTCGTCGTCGACTACTCGCAGCCCAACGTCGCGAAGCAGATGCACGTCGGCCACCTGCGGTCGACGGTGATCGGTGACGCGCTCTGCAACGTCCTGCGGTACGTCGGCTACGAGGTGATCCGGCAGAATCACGTCGGCGACTGGGGCACGCAGTACGGGATGATGATCGAGCAGCTCGAGGACGAGGAGCTGGACCCGGAAACCCTTGATCTCCAGGGATTGCAGCTGCTGTACGAGCGGAGCCGGAAGCACTTCGATGCCGACGGCATCTTCGCGGACCGGTCCCGGCTGCGGGTCGTGGCACTGCAATCCGGCGATCCGGGGACCAGGGCGATCTGGCGGCGGATGGTCGACGTGTCGCTGGACGACTTCCAGCAGGTGTACGCGCTGCTCGGATCTGCCCTGACCCAGGACGACGTGGTCGGCGAGAGCGCCTACAACGACGATCTGCAGCCGATCGTGGACGAGCTGTCCGCGGCCGGTCTGCTGACCGAGTCCGAGGGTGCGTTGTGCGCGTTCCTGCCCGGGTTCCTCGGCAGGGACGGTCAGCCGCTGCCGGTGATCGTGCGGAAGTCCGACGGCGGCTTCGGCTACAGCGCGACCGATCTCGCCGCAGTCCGGCACCGGGTGAGCACGCTGCACGCCAGCCGGATCGTGTACGTCGTCGACCACCGGCAGTCCTTGCACTTCGACCAGATCTTCACCCTCGCCAGGACGGCCGGCTGGTTGCCGCCGACAACAACAGCCGAGCACGTCAGCTTCGGAACCGTCCTCGGACCGAACGGAAAGCCCTTCAAAACAAGGGCAGGCGGCACGGTGAAGCTGACCGTCTTGCTCAACGAGGCGGTCGCGCGGGCCGATTCGCTGCTGGAGGGTCGCGACGGAGTCGACCGGCAGACGACCGCACGCGCGGTCGGCATCGGTGCGGTCAAGTACGCCGACCTGTCCAGCGACCGGGGCAACGACTACGTGTTCGACCTCGACCGGATGGTCGCGATGACCGGCAACACGGGGCCGTACCTCCAGTACGCACATGCCCGGCTGACCCGGCTGCTCGCCAAGGCCGGCGGATCCGACGGCGAGGTGACCGACCTCAAGGACCCGGCCGAGGTGAGACTCGCACTGCTGCTGACCGGTTTCGCCGGCACGGTCGCCCAGGTCGCGGAGACCCTCCAACCACATCGCCTCTGCACCTATCTCTACGAGGTCGCCGCCGCACTGTCCGCGTTCTACGAGCTGTGCCCGGTGCTGACCAGTGAGGGCGCGACCAGAGCCAGCAGGATCGCACTCTGCGCAGCGACCCGGAAAGTGTTGCAGGATGGACTCGGCCTGCTCGGTATCACGGCCCCAGATGCGATGTGACTCTCCCGGAGGTTGCCCATGTTGCCGTGGTCCGCGGATCTCGCCGGCCGGTTCGAGCAGACGACGTACGACAGCGCCTTGCTGCGGGGGAACCCACTGGGTGATCCGCACGAGCGGCCGGTGCTCGTCTACCTGCCGCCGGGGTACGACGACTCGGACCGGCGCTACCCGGCGATCTACGTGACGATGGGGTACACCGGGCACATCGGCATGTGGTTCAACCGGACGCCGTTCCGGCAGCCGTTCCCGGAGTTGCTCGACGCGCTGTTCGCGCCGGGCGACGTACCGCCGGCGATCGTCGTGTTCGTGGACAGCTGGACGCGGTACGGCGGCAGCCAGTGCCTCGACTCCCCCGGCACCGGGCAGTACCACTCGTACCTGTGCGAGGAGATCGTGCCCTGGGTCGACGCGAAG
This sequence comes from Kribbella sp. NPDC050281, assembly GCF_040655855.1. Classification (NCBI taxonomy): domain Bacteria; kingdom Bacillati; phylum Actinomycetota; class Actinomycetes; order Propionibacteriales; family Kribbellaceae; genus Kribbella; species Kribbella sp. NPDC050281. The sequence goes on from NZ_JBFAKS010000007.1 coordinate 145,865, forward strand.
TACCGGACCATCGCCGACCGCGACCACCGCGCGATCACCGGCAAGTCGAGCGGCGGCTACACCGCGATGGTGACGCCGATGCTGCGGCCGGACGTGTTCGGGGCCCTGGCGACGCACGCCGGGGACGCGGCCTTCGGCGTCTGCTACACGCCGGAGTTTCCCGCCCGGGCCCGGACGCTGCGCGACAAGTACGACGGCAGCTACGAGAAGTTCTTCGAGTCGTTCGCGAGCCGCGCCGGCCGGACCTCGAACGAGGACCTGCACATGCTCGAGATGTACGGCTACTCCTCGGCGTACTCGGCTGAGCCCGACGGCACTGTGCTGCTGCCGTACGACGACCTGGGCAGGATCATCCCGGAGGTCTGGGAGCGCTGGCTGTCCCACGACCCGGTCGAGATGGCTCGCCAACCGCAGTACGCCGACGCGCTGCGCTCACTGCGAGCGGTCTGGATCGATGCGGGTAAGCAGGACGAGTTCTACCTCGATTTCGGTGCCACCGCATTCCACCGGGAGGTGCAGCAGGCCGGCGTACCCGAGGAGCGTGTTCACTTCGAGCTGTTCGAAGGGACCCACGGCGGCATCGAGTACCGCTACCCGCTCGCGGTGCGGTGGCTCTGCGAGCAACTGCAGTAATTCGCGTGCTCCGGCCGGAGCCACCCCGTACCTTCGGGCCATGGGGACTATGACCTGGCCGGAGGGGATCGACGCGCGCCCGATCGACAAGGGCGACGCGGAAGCGTGGGCCGAGCTGCTCGCCGCGCGGGAGAAGGTCGATCAGGAGGGCGAGAACTACGACGCCGACGACCTGATCGAGGAGCTGGAGGACGCGCAGCTGGACACCTCGCGCGACACCGTCGGCCTGTGGGCCGGCGGGCGGATGATCGGGTACGGCAAGGTGTACGCCCCGAGCTCGGTGGTGGACGTCGCCCGGATCCGGACAGAGGGCACCGTCCATCCGCAGTGGCGCCGGCAAGGACTCGGTACGGCACTGCAGCGGTGGCTGATCCAGCGCGCGGGCGAGGTCCACGCCGAGAAGCACCCGGATACGACAGGTGAGATCAACACCGCGACGATCAGCACGAACGTCGGCGCCGACCGGCTGCTGCGGACCTTCGGCTTCGAGGAGTGCCGCTACTTCTTCGACATGAAGCGCCCGCTGGATGCCGCGGTGCCCGAGGCCACGCTCGCCGATGGATTGCGGCTCGCGCAGTTCGACCCGGCGATGGACGAGGACTTGCGGGTGACCCACAACGAGGCCTTCCGGGACCACTGGGGTTCGACCCCGCGGGACCCGGAGAGCTGGAAGAACTGGGTCACCGGCTCCCGCGCCTTCCGCCGAGGACAGTCGTACGTCGTCCTGGACGGTGACACGATCGCGACGTACGTGCTCGGCTACGAGTGGGTCGCCGACACCGAGGCCACCGGGATCAGGGAGCTGTACATCGGCCAGGTCGGGACCCTGCGGGCCTACCGTGGCCGCGGGCTGGCCCGGGCCGCGCTGGCGAAGGTGCTGACCGAGGCCGTACAGGCCGGCTTCCAGCGGGCGGGTCTCGGCGTCGACGCCGACAACCCCACCGGAGCGCTCGGCCTGTACGAAGGCCTCGGTTTCGCGATTCACAGCAAGTGGATCACTTACCGCCTGCCGCTCTGATCACACGTGTGAGTCCACGACGACCGGCTCCGGAGTCGCCTCGATCGGCTCCGGCCGGCGCCGGAACCATTTCCAGGGACGGACACTGACCACGATCATGGTCAGGCTCAGGACGGCGTACACCAGGGATCCGATGAAGGCCGCGTGCACACCGTCGGTCAGCACCTCGCGCGGGATGGTCGAGGTGGAGTTGCGGCTCGCCGTACCGAAGATCGTGACCAGGATGCCCAGGCCGAGCGCGCCGCCGACCTGCTGAACCACGTTCAGCATGCCGGACGCGGCGCCCGAGTCCTCCGGCGCGACGCCCGAGATGGCCCGGCTGACCAGCGGGATGAAGATCATCCCGGCGCCCATGCCGAACAGCAGCATCGGACCGACCACGTCGGCGAGGTAGGTGCTGTTCGCGTCCAGTTGCGTCAGCCACACCGTGCCCAGCGCGACCAGCGTGGACCCCGTCAGCATCAGCTTGCCGCCGTCGATCCTGGCGACCAATCGCGGCACCACTCGGGACGCCGTGAACAGCAGACCGGTCAGCGGCAGGAAGGCGAGACCGGCTGCCAGCGGGCTGAGCGCGAGCACACCCTGCAGGTACTGCGTCAGGAAGAAGAACATCCCGAACATCGTCCCGACCACCAGCAGCATGGTCACGTACGACGCCGACCGGTTGGCCGACCGGAACAGACGCAGCGGAACGATCGGGTGGCTGACCCGGCGCTCGACCAGGACGAACGTGACCAGGAGCACCACGCCGACCGCGAACGCACCCAGGACCTCGGCCGACGTCCAGCCGACGTCGGCGACCCGGATGAAGCCGAACACGAGCGAGGTGATGCCGAGCGTCGAGGTGAGCGCGCCGGCCACATCGAACCGGCCGGTCTCCGGCGCGGTCTCGGTCAGCACCCGCCGCGCCGCGATGACCAGGCCGATGCCGATCGGCACATTGATGAACAGACCCCAGCGCCAGGACGCCCAGTCGGTCAGCATCCCGCCGAGGACCAGACCGACGCTGCCGCCGCCGGAGGACACCAGGCTGTAGTACCCGAGCGCCTTCAGCCGCTCGGGACCTTCGCGATAGGTGAGCATGAGCAGAGTCAGCGCGGCTGGTGCGGCAATGGCACCGCCGATGCCCTGCAGGACGCGGGCGGCGAGCAGTAGTTCCGCATTCGGCGCGAGACCGCCGAGCAGCGAGGCGAGCGTGAAGACACTGATGCCGGTGACGAACACCCGGCGGCGACCGAGCAGGTCGCCGGCCCGGGCACCGAGCAGGAGCAGACCGCCGAACGCGAGCGCGTAGGCGTTCTGCACCCAGGACAGGCTGGACGGACTGAAGTCGAGCGCGTGCTGGATCTTGGGCATCGCGATGTTCACCACGGTGCCGTCGAGGATCACCATCAACTGGGTGATCAGGATGACCGCGAGAACGACCCCCGGCCGCCGCGCGGGCGTGCCTGTGGTGGCGCCGGACGGCGCCGCGGCTGTTGCCGACATATTGCTCCTTACCCCGGAGGGGCTACAGTTGAGACAGAAAGCGGAGCGCTCCTCCGGATACGATACGGAGGCACCCTCCGCTTTGCAAGCGATATTCTTCGGGAACTTCGATCGCTGCCGACCGTGAGGAGGTCCGATGGGCACGCCACAGCTGCCGTCCATGCGGCCGACCCGCGCGGACGCAGCCCGGAACTACGACCTGCTCGTCACGGCCGCCCGCGAGGCGTTCACCGAGAACGGCGCCGACACCTCGCTGGAGGAGATCGCCCGCCGGGCCGGCGTCGGCATCGGCACGCTCTACCGCCGGTTCCCGAACCGGACCGCGCTGCTCGAGGCGGTCTACGTGGACGAGATCCAGTCGGTCTGCGACCGGGCGTACGGCTTCGCCGAGGAACTCGAGCCGTTCGAGGCGCTGGCCGCCTGGCTACGCAGCTTCGTCGGCTACGCCATCTCCAAGAAGTCTCTGGCCGGCGAGCTCACGGTTGCCCTGGGCAAGGACTCGGAGTTCTTCCAGACCTGCAAGGTCAACGTCAGGGAGGCCGGTCAGCTGCTGCTGGACAAGGCGAAGGCATCCGGCGAGGTGCGGCCTGAACTCGACCTGACGGACATCATGCGTCTGGTCGGCGGGATCAACATGAGCCGCGACATGGAGCCCGAGCAGGCTCAGCGGCTGCTCGACATCGTGCTGTGCGGCCTCAGGCCGGCTGACTCCCGGCCTCAGCCAGCGTCCTGACCTCGGCCAGCGTCGGAATGCCCGCGTCGCGGCGACCAGCACTCGTTCACCAGGAAGTTGTAGACCGTGTGCGGGACCGGGGATCGTGATTTCGTCTGCCCTCACCGCCGTACCTGCCGGCGGGCCTCGAGCTGGGCCTGGTCGGCCGCGGTCAGACCCGCCTCCCAGCCGGCGCCGTTGGTGATCCGGGTCCGCCGAGTGGTCGTGTTCGGGAACAGCTTGCTGAACAGCGCGTCCACCTGTTCCTCTCGCTTCGTCAGCACAGGCAACAGCCGCCCAGCGTCGGCTTCCGGTACGGCGGCCTGGGTCGCCGCCGCGGCCGCCTGCAACCGTTCCCCGATCCGCTGTGCGTAGGCCATCAGGAACGATTGCCGGAACGACCGGGTCCGCGATTCACCGCGCCGGCCGAAGTGTTTGCCTGCGGCAAGCATAGCCCGATTCGCCTGTACCAGCAGGGAAGTGCTGAGGATCTCGGTCAACTGCAGATCCAGGTCGGCACCGACGATGGTGACCACGGCCAGCTCGTCGATCACCACCGTGCGGCAGCGGTTCGCGGACGCGACGGCACCGACCAGCTGCGCCTTGGCCGACACGTACGGCGTGTCGACCCACAGTCGCCGGCCGGCCGAGTCGTCCGGGATCTCCACCGCCGGATCCGCCTCCACCAGGGCACTGTCGAGCGAGAACTTCGCCATCAGCTCCTGCGCCTTGCCGGACAACGCCTCCGCCTCGTCCGGGAACTCCGTCGCCTCCGCCTTCGCGAGCAGACCCCGGATCCGCGCCAGCACCTTCCCGTTCACCGGTACGACGTGATGTTCGCCGCGGCGTACCGGCGTACCGGGCAGGGGGTAGAGGCGGGCGAGGATCGGGAGGGTCTGGAGGAAGCCTGCGAGGGACAGGGCGTGGTGGAGCGTGAGGTAGCGGCCGACGCGGGCCTCGGCGGCCCAGGCGGTCAGGTCGAGGCCGGTGAACGGTGGCGAGACACCGAGGTCCGTGAGCTGGTCGAGCCAGCCCGGATCGATCGTGGCGGGCTTGTAGGCCTGGTGTTCGGCGGAGATCGCGGCCAGGAGCAGCGGCTCGACGCCCGCATCCAGCCGCCGTCGGCCGTGCTGGACGACATCGGCCGGTGACCAGCCGCGCTCCCACGTCGTCCGGAGCAGGCCGGTCAGAAACCCCTGCAGGCAACGATCGACCTGCGCCTGGTCGCGTTCGTCGTACGCACCGAGGCGGGCCAGCTCGGCATCGGCGCGATCGTCGCGCAGGGCAACGACGTTGGCGGCGATCGGCAACAATCGCAGGATCTCGTCGTCACTCACGCGGTCGAGTCTGACACCCGGCGAAGTTCCCGCCCAAACGGGACCGCGATCCCTTGTGGAAAACCCGGCGTTTCTGAAGCCTGGCTGAAGACAGCGTACGAGGGATCTGCCCAAAAGGACGCTGTCGCAGGGGGATCAGGCACCTGGCCTGGCAGCACCACATCGGGGAGGAAACGCATGACTCAGCTTGCGGAAGCTGGATTCGACGAACTACGCGCTGCACTGGAGGGGGCCGTGCTGGCCCCGGACGAGGACGGGTACGACGACGCGCGGCGGCTCTGGAACGCGCAGCACGACCGGCGTCCCGCCGTGATCGCCCAGGTACGGACCGCCGAGGACGTCCAGGCCGCGGTCCGGTTCGCCGTCGCCAACGACCTGGAGATCGCCGTCCGGGGCGGTTCACACAGCATGTCCGGAGCGTCGTCGGTCGACGACGGACTGATGATCGACCTGAGCCGGATGAACCAGGTCATCGTCGATCCGGAGGTACGCCGCGTCCGCGTCGGAGGCGGGGCGCTGCTGCGCGACCTCGACGAGGCCACGCAGGCCCACGGTCTGGCTGTGCCGGCAGGCATGATCAGCCACACCGGTGTCGGTGGGCTGACGCTCGGTGGCGGCATGGGCTGGCTGACCCGCAAGCACGGCCTCAGCATCGACAACCTGGAGTCCGTGCGGATCGTCACCGCGGACGGCAGCATCCTGCGGGCGGCCGAGGACGAGAACCCGGATCTGTTCTGGGCGCTCCGCGGCGGTGGCGGCAACTTCGGCGTGGTCACCGAGTTCGAGTTCCGGCTGCACAAGGCCGGACCGATGGTGCAACTCGGCATGATCTTCTTCGGCCTGGACCAGGGCGCCGAGGCGCTGCGGATGGCGCGCGACGTCATCCCGAGCCTGCCGCGCGACCTCAACGTGGTGATCGCCTGCCTGAACGCGCCGCCCGCGCCTTTCGTCCCGCCGGAGCACCACTTCAAGCCCGGCTATGCGCTGGTCGTGGTCGGCTTCGGCTCCCCGCAGGAGCACGCCGAGGCACTCGAGCGCATCCGTACCGCGCTGCCGCCGTTGTTCGAGTTCGCGTCACCGATGCCGTACGTCGCGTTGCAGCAGATGCTGGACGAGGCGAACGACTTCGGCCGTTACAACTACGAGAAGGGCATCTACCTCGACGCACTGACCGACGGCGCGATCGACGCGATCACCGAACAGGTGCCCCGGAAGACCTCGCCGATGTCGGTCGTGCTCTTCTACCACCTCGATGGTGCCTACCTCGAGGCCGATGACGACGCCACCGCCTTCGGCGGCGGACGGACCGAGCGGTACGCGGTCTTCTCGATCGCGATCTGCCCGGAGCCGTCGATGTTCGACGCGGAGCGGGCCTGGGTCCGCGGGCTGTGGGACGCACTGCAGCCCCATGCGAGCACCATCGGCGGCTACGTGAACGGGATGACCGACCCGGACGAGGACCGGCTGCGGGCGTCGTACGGCGACAAGTACGACCGGCTCGCGCAGATCAAGGCGAAGTACGACCCGGACAACGTGTTCCACCGCAACCAGAACATCAAGCCGGCCTGACCGACAGTCCGGGTACGCCGACGACGCTCGGCGTACCCGGGACTTCGTCCTAGATGGACGCGGCGCCGTCGACGACCAGGACCTGGCCGTTGATGTTGGTCTGGTCGAGCAGGAGCATGCGGACCACCGGGACGACCTCGTCGGGCTCGGTCAGGTGACCGGTGGGGGTGCGGCGGACGATCTGGTCGAGCTGGGTCTGGCCCAGGACCGCGGACATCTCCGAGGCGAAGAAGCCGGGCGCAACCGCGTTCGCCAGCACGCGTCCGCCGAGTTCGCGGGCGAGCGAGCGGGTGGCGGCGTCCATGCCGCCCTTGGTGGCGGAGTACGCGACCAGGCCCGGGTAGCCGCGCTGCGCGCAGATCGAGGTGACGTTGACGATCCGCCCCTTCAAGCCCTTCGCGAGCATGCGGCGCAGCACGAAGCGGGTGAGGATCAGCGGCGAGGTCAGGTTCGTCCTGATGATCTCGGCGAGCTGGTCGGCCGAGGTGTGGACGTGCAGCGAGTCCTGGCCGATGGCGGCGTTGTTGACCAGGCCGTCGATCGGTCCGAGCGCCGTCTCCACCGCCCGCACGAACGCCTGTCCGGCCGCGGGGTCGTTGATGTCGACGGAGCCGTAGTACAGGTGGTCCGGGTATTTCTCGCCGAGCGCCGTCAGCTCTGGGGTCACGGTCCGGGCGAAGGCGGCGACCTTCAGCCCGGCGGCGAGCAGATCGCTGACGATCGCCAGCCCGAGGCCGCGGGATCCGCCCGAGACCAGGACGACGGACGCGGGCGGGACCCCGCTGGATTCAGACTTCACTCTTGAGTGTCTCCTTCTGCGGGATCTCGTCGAGGAAGGTGATCCGCCGCGGTACGCCGTAGTCCGGCAGGCGACTCGAACACCATTGCACGAGGTCGTTGTGGGTGAGCGGACCCAGCGTCGGGTTCCGCACCACTTCGGCGGCGACCATCCGTCCGACCAGCGGCGCCTTCCGCGCGAACACCCGCGCCCAGGAGACGCCCGGATGGCCCATCAGCACGTTGCGGACGATGCCGGCCGACACCTTCGAACCGCCGACGTTGATCTCGTCGGTGTCGAGCCGGCCGGTGATCAGCACCCGGTCGCCGACGAACTCGACCCGGTCGCCGGTGTGCACCGCGCCGACCAGTCCGGCACCGTGATGCGGCGAGCGGATCACCAACTCGTCTCCGTCCACCGACAGCAGCGGCCGATCCAGATCGGGCGTGCGGTCCAGCCACTCGCGCGGGAACCCGGCAAGCCCGTCGTGGACCACGATCGACGCTCCGACCTCGGACGACGCGTAGATCCAGGAGATCCGGGCCTTCGGGAAGACCTCACGCAACTGGTCGAGGATCGCCTGGTCCACCGGTTCACCACCGAGCGTGATCTGCTCCAGTGGCACGGCGGCCAACGCGTCGGCATCGCGGTAGATGGCCTGGCGCCAGAAGGTCGGCGTACCGGAGGCGGCGGTGACACCGTGCTCGGCGGCGATGACCGGCCACTCCTCCAGCTCGTCGGGCTCGATCACGACCAGGCCCTGATCGGCGTGTGTCAGTGAGAGCGTGACCACCTGCCACCAGGCGTACGTGCCTGGGGCGTACGGGAGCAACCAGGTGCGAGGCGGCTGCTCGCCGGTGACCGTGGTGAGGGTCTCGAGGGTGTGGCCGATGCGTTTGGGGCGACCGGTCGAACCCGAGGTGAGCAGCCACGCGCGGCCGGATTCCTCGACCCGCTTGAGTTTTGCCGGCTTCACGTCACCGTCGGGGAGGACGACGGCGAAACCGGACTCGCCCAGTTCCGCCCGCATCCGCTCGTCGACGCGGGATCTGGTCGCGACCAGGAGCTCCGTGCCGTGGACGGCGTGGTGGCGCACGGCCGCCAGCGCGTCCGCACCGTTGTCGACCAGGACGGCCGCCGGCGAGGGCAACTGCGGAAGCTTGTGCAGGGTCCGCCAAGTCACGCTCTTCCCGGCGACGACCACTGTGTTGTCGTCACCGATGAGAGCGGTGGTCCGGCGCGGCGCGGTCACGCCGACTGAAGTTGCTCGATGAAGTCCAGCACATCGCCGACAGTGGCGATCCGGCGCAGCCCGGGGGCATCGAAGTTCAGCTCGTCCCCCACCTCGTCCTCGACCCGGAGGGCCAGCTCGGAGAAGTCCAGCGACCGGAACCCGATCTCTCGCAGATCGGCGGTGTCGTCGGCCGGCAAGTTCTTTCCCTGCGCCGTCATCACCTCACCCATCAACTCCCTGACCCTGCCACGCGCTATCGAACTCATGAGGCCAAAGCCTAGCTTGTGCGCTCGCCGGCTCGCGGCGGCTCCCTCGGCGGGGTGACGGCGCGACGCCGGACCAGGGATTTCAGTCGTTTGACCCGGCTCGAGATTTCCCAGCCGATCAAGGCGATCAGCGGCGACGCGGCCGCGACGGCGGCGAGCAGGATCTCCTCGACCGGCAGACCGGCGATGTGGAGGGCGATCATCGGACCTCCCGTTCGACCTGAGCGGTCACCGAGTGTAACGGGGATCTTCGATCCGGTAAACGGCTCGCCTCCTGCGAGTGCGACTCCGGCGACTCATAGACTTCACCGGTGATCACACCAGGCCGGCGGGCGAAGCGCATGTCCGCCGGCCGGGGTCGACGTGCGGCTCGGGTACGTGGTGCGCGGGTCGCGGCGATGGCGAGTCTGCCGGTGCTGCCGCTGGCGTGGTTCGTGGCGTTGCAGGAGCATCCGCCCTGGATGCCGGGCGCGTATCTCGGGTATCTCCTGGTCGTCATCGTCGTACCGGGCACGATGTTCTGGCGGCGGCTCACCGGCGGGACCGGCTGGTTCACGACCGACGTCGTCCTGGGGACGGCCTTCGGACTGGCCGTCGAGGCGCTGCTCTACCCGATCGGGATGGTGTTCCGGATGCCGTTCGCGGCGCTGGTGATGCCGGCGCTCGCCTTCGGGATGTATCGGGCGCTGCCGCGCCGCGAGCTGCCCGAGCGGCCGACGCCGTGGTGGGCGACGGCCGGCGTGATGGTGGTTGTCGGCGTGGTGGCCGCGTGGTTCGTCCGCGTCGGATCGCAGCTCATCCCGTTGAACGGCCCGAGTGCCCTGCGGCCGAACTCGGACGCGCCGCACAACCTCGCACTGGCCGCTGAACTGACGCACCACTTCCCACCGAAGGTCCCGTACGCCGATGGCCGGTGGGTGACCAACCACTGGGCCGTGTACGACCAGATCGCCTCGTCGCATTGGCTCACGAACATCCCTCTCGACGTTCTGACGCACCGGATCGCGCCGTTCGCCTGGATCCTGCTGACCGTGCTGGGTGCGGCAGCCGTCGGCATGCTGTTCACCGGCCGCGCTGTCGCAGCGCCGATCGCAGCTGGGCTGACCGTGGTCGCCGGGGACCTCACTGCTTGGCCGTGGGCCGTGTCTGACCGTGTCCTCACCGAGAGTCCGTTCTCGCTCGGTCAACTGACCAATCCGCCGCAGGCGTTCTCCACAGTGCTGTTGCTGCCGCTCATCGCGGTCACCACCCTGCTTCTGCGCCGCAAGCCCGGCCAGACGCGAGGGCAGTTGTTCCGGCTGTTCGTCACGGCCGGCGTGCTCATCGCGGCCCTTGCACTCACGAAGGCGACCACACTGCCGGTCTACGCCGCCGGACTGGCTGCAGCGTGGATCTATCTGACTGTCCGCGCCGGGCGTCTCAACCTCCGCGCGCTGGTGCTCGGCGTGAGCGTTGCGGCGGCGTACGTGCTGACCTTCTTCGTCGTACTGGGCGGCGCACCGTCCAGTGTGCTCTTCAAGCCGGGTACGACGTTCGACCAGTTGGCCGACCGCATGGACGGCGGGTCAGCAGTCGCGGTGATCGGCGCCGTGGTCGTGCTCGGCTGGGTCATGCCGGCTGTTGGCGCGCTGTTGATCAGGCGACGCGTGCATCGCGATCCGATGCCGGTGTTCCTCGTCGCCGGCTTCCTTGCCGCGATCGTGGCTGCCGCGGTGCTGTCCGACGACGGCCTGACTCAGCTCTTCTTCGTGCGCACCGGCTTCATCTACGGCGTTCTGCTGGCCACCTGGGGTCTCGCATCGCTGGAGCGCCGCCAGTTCGCCATCGCGGCCGTCGCACTCCTGATCGGGGTCGCCGCGATCTACTGGGGTCGCTACCGGTCGGAGGACACGTGTGCGTCGGCCAACTGCTTCGGGCAGGGCCCTGTGGTCGCACTGGTGATTGCAGCGATCGGCATCGGCGTCTTCGGGCTCGTCCTGCGCGGCTCACGGCGTACCTGGGCTCTCATCGCCGTCGCAGTACTGCTGGGGACGACGGTGTCGCCGACAGTGGTGTCGTTGCGGACATTCGCCACCCCACCGCTGACGGAGTACGAGTCGATCGCACCGGGCGGGATCGACGCGGCCCGGTTCATCCGGCGGAACTCGGGGTCCGACGACCTGATCGCCACCAACCTGCACTGCCACCGCGCCCGCGCCTCGCACTGCCTCACCGGCTCCTACTGGATCTCCGGGTACGCCGAACGCCGGGTGCTCGTACAGGGCTGGGCCTACCAGACCAGAGTGGACGACACGTACCCGGACGGCGTACAGAGCAAGTACTGGGACGAGGAGACGCTCCGGCTCAACGACGAGGTGTTCACCGACCCCACGCGCGACAAGCTGGAGACACTGCGGACCAAGTACGGCGTGCAGTGGCTGCTGCTGGACGAACGCGTCAGCGCACCGCCGAAGGACCTGGACCGCCTGACAGAGCTCCGCTTCCAGTACGGCTCGGTCCGCGTCTACCAGCTCTACCCACCGCCGCCGGCGAACCCGTTCCCGTCCCAGAGCCCATCACCCACGGGTACCCCGTCGCAGACGCCGGGCTTCCCGACCGGCACACCTGGCTTCCCGACGTCCCCTGGCTTCCCGACGTCCCCTGGCTTGCCGACCGGCAGCCTCCCGACCGGCAGCCTCCCGAACGAGAGCTTCACGCCGTCGTTCCCCACCGGCCCGGTCCCGACGCAGATCACCACCACGCCGGGATTCCCGAGCCCCTGAGCGTCAGCGCAGGATCACAGCTGGGATCGCCACGCTCTGGTTGGAGAGCCGGTCCAGTGCGGTCACCGTGTAGATGTACGCCTTGCCCGGTACGGCTGTGGTGTCCAGGTAGGACTCCGTCGATCGGATCGTGGCGATCAGGTTGCGCGCGTCGTTGTCGGGACAGTGGTCGCCAGCGGTGAGCTCACGACGGTAGACGGCGTACGACGTGGTGTCGGACGACGTACGGCGCCACGCGAGCTCCACACCGTCGTCCGTACGAGTGGCCCGGACAGCGTGGACTGGCAGGGGTGCACGCGAGTCCAGTGAAGGCATGGCCGGGATGAGCGCCGGCCGGGTGTACCAGGTGTTGTTGACCAGTGTGGTCGCACCGAGGCGATCAGCGCGGACGTCCTTGGCGGAGAAGTAGATGTTGCCCTTAACCTCGGGGATCGTGCTGTCGAACGCCAGGTGGTCGCTCAGCTCGACCGGGTCCATCCAGTCCGGCGACTGGGTCGACGTACCGACCTTGTACGTCGCCTCACCGATGTAGAGGTGGACGTCGGTGCCACGGACCTGGTCGGCCCACCACGGGACGATCTTGTTGTAGTCGGCCGCGGCGAACCCACCGGCCCAGTAGACCTGCGGGACGATGTAGTCGATCCACTCCTCGCGGACCCACTTCCGGGTGTCCGCGGCCAGGTCGTCGTACGTCTGCACGCCGGCGGTGGTGTCGGAACCTTCCGGGTCCGTTGCCTTGTTGCGCCAGACCGCGAAGGGCGAGATGCCGAACTTCACCCACGGCTTGGCGGCCTTGATCCGGTCGCCGAGCTCCTGGATGAGCAGGTCGATGTTGTTCCGCCGCCAGTCGGCCAGCGTCGAGAAGCCGGCCCCGTACTCGGCGTAGGTTGCCGCGTCGTCGAAGACCTGCCCGGCCACCGGGTACGGGTAGAAGTAGTCGTCGAAGTGCACGCCGTCGATGTCGTAGTTCGACACCGCGTCCATGATCGCGTCCTCGACCAGCTTGCGGGCCGCCGGGATGCCGGGGTTGTAGTACAGCTTCCCGCCGTAGGTGACGACCCAGTCCGGGTGCTGCCGCGCGGGGTGCTCGGGGACGAGGGTGTTGATGTCCGTGCCCATCGAGAGCCGGTACGGGTTGAACCAGGCATGCAGCTCGAGGTTGCGCTTGTGCGCCTCGGCGACGGCGAACGCGAGCGGGTCGTAGCCGGGGTTGCCGCCCTGCCGGCCGGTCAGGTATTGCGACCATGGCTCGACCTTGGACGGCCAGAACGCGTCCGCGGTCGGACGCACCTGGAGGATGACGGCGTTGTGGCGCTGACGGACCGCATCGTCCAGCCAGCCGATCAGCTCGGCCTGCTGCTGCGCCGCGGACAGCCCGGTCCTGGACGGCCAGTCGATGTTCACCACCGAGGCCACCCAGGATGCACGGAACTGCCGGAGCGGTGTCTTCGCGTTCGGCGCGCAGCGCGCGTCGTCCGCTTGTGCCGGCGCGGCGGACGCCGTACCGGACAAGCCGCTCAGCAACAGACCTGCCGTCACTCCGAGGACGCCCATGACTCGCCAGACTCTCATGTCACTCTCCGACCATCTGTAGCGATGAACTCGAAAGATGTTTACACATCGAGCCGCTGGAGAGAAGACGCTAGGTTGGGTACATGCTGCGCAGAGCCACGGAACACGATGTCGACACGATCCGGCGGTTTCGGAATCAGCAGGCCAATCGCGACGCCAGCATCACGTCCCACGAGATCAATGCGGACGAGCACGCTGCGTGGTGGGCGAAGGCGTCGGGGGACCCGACGCGCCGGGTGCTGATCTACGAGCGCGCCGGTACGACGGCCGGTGTGGTGAACTTCTTCGACATCGAAGGATCCACTGCCGCCTGGGGGTTCTTCCTCGACGCCGACGGCCTGGCCGAGCGGGGTGAGACCCTGCCGGCCTGGATCGAGGTGATGCGCGATGCGTCGTCGTACGCGTTCGACGACCTCGGCCTCGATGTGCTCACCGGTGAGGTGCTGGAGCACAATACGGTGGTGCGGCAGATGAACCGGCGGTTCCGCTTCACCGAGGGGACGCCGGAGCAGCGGTACGCCGACGGCCGCGAGATCACCGTAATTCCGATCAGCCTGCGCAGGCAGGACCGAAGAAACGACCGCAGTCAGGGGAACAAACAGTGACCACGATCGAGATCGGCGGCGTGCCGGTCGGTCCGGACCACCAGCCGTTCGTCATCGCAGAGATGTCCGGGAACCACAACGGCGATCTCGAGCGGGCGAAGGACATCGTCCGGGCGATCGCGGAGTCGGGTGCGCAGGCGCTGAAGCTGCAGACCTACACCGCGGACACGATGACGCTCGATGTCGACCTGCCGGCCTTCCGGTTGCCGGCCGAGCACGAGTTGTGGAGCGACGCGCGGCTGTACGACCTGTACCACGAGGCGCACACGCCGTGGGAGTGGCACGAGCCGCTGTTCGAGCTGGCCGCGTCGCTCGGGCTGGTCGCGTTCTCCTCGGCGTTCGACCCGACCGCGATCGACTTCCTGGAGGGGCTGAAGGTCCCGGCGTACAAGGTCGCCTCGAACGAGATCGGCGACCTCCCGCTGGTCCGCGGCATGGCGGAGACCGGCAAGCCGCTCATCATCTCCACCGGCTCCGCGACGCTGACCGACATCGACGCCGCGGTCCGCGCGGCCCGCTCCACCGGCAACGAGCAGATCATCGTCCTGTCGTGTACGGCGAGCTACCCGGCACCGCCCGAGCAGTCCAACCTCCGCGCGATCCCGGTGCTCCGCGACGCCCTCGGCGTACAGGTCGGCCTCTCGGACCACACCATGGGGATCGGCGCAGCCATCGCTGCGGTCGCCCTCGGTGCCACCGTGATCGAGAAGCACGTCACCCTCAAGCGCATCGACGGCGGCGTCGACTCCGCCTTCTCCCTGGAGCCGGCCGAGCTCGAGTCGCTCGTCGAGGGCACGCGCGTCGCCCAGCTTGCGCTCGGCGAGCCGGTCATCGGCCCGAAGCAGGCCGAGCAGAACGTCCTCCGCTTCCGCCGCTCCCTGCACGTCACCCAGGACGTCAAGGCCGGCGATGTGGTCGGCCCGGAGAACGTCCGTTCCGTCCGCCCCGCCGGCGGCCTCGCCCCGGACGCCTTCACCCAGGTCGAGGGCCGCCCCTTCCGTACCGACGCCAAGGCCGGCACTCCCCTGACCTGGGACCTGCTCTGACCTGAGACCTGCTCTGACCGGCTACCGCACCTCGACGTGCAGCGTGCCCGCATGTGGACGTACGGCGAGAACGTTCGCGCCGCGGGAGATCGTCAGCGGTAGCCGGCTGGACAGGAAGGGCTCGCACTGCACCGCGTGCGACGAACCGTCCGGCGTTGTCGCGAACAGGATCCAGTCCTGCGCCGACTGGGTCGGAATCAGCGCGTCGAGGTCCACGACCGCCGCCCAGCCGTCGTCCGAGATGGTCTGGCGGCAGGCCACGTCGACATGATCGTCGGAGTCGGGCAGGTAGCGCCGCCAGGCGAACTCGACGTCACCCCAGTCGGGGCCGCGCACCATCAACATGTTGCCCGCAGCAACAGCGGCGGTCGCCGTCGTCCGGATCGGCGACTCGTGCAGGTTCACGTACCCGCCGGTGGAGCGCGTCAGCATCACCGCCCGGCCGCTCTCGGCTCGCGAGACCAGGCGGTCTCCGGCCGTCCACAACAGCACCTGTTCCTCACCCTCGCGACCCCGCAGCCGGAACGCCCGCGTCGTCCGCTGAGTGAAGGGTTCGTCCGGATTCGTCTCCTCGATGATCGGCCGGATCGGCAACCGCGCGGTGAAGTCGCGCCCCTCGACCTCCAGCGGGACCTCTTCCTCGCCGCCCGCCACCGGCCGGGTGACGAACAACGACGGCTGGTCGAACGACGACCGCCCGTGTAGCACCAACGCATCCGGTGTCTGCTCGACCGATGTCAACCGGCACGGATCCGACAGCCGCCGGACAGCGAACGCATCGTCCCTGCCGGGACCTGGCTGAATCCAGTTCGTCTCGTCGATCCACGCCCCCGGCGGCCACCCCGGGCTGCCCGGCCCTTGCCCGCGTAAGGTGTCCCGCCGCCGAACACGACCCGACCTCATCCGTACGTCGAAGTGCGCCGGACCAGCCGTGCACTTGACGAGCAGTTCGCGACCCAGCAGTACCTCGAACCCGACCAACGCCGTGTCGCCATGCAGGTCCGTCGTGAGATACCGCCGTACCCGCAGGGGATACGACTTCCCGGCGATGACGAGCGCGATCCGGAGGCTCGAGGATCGTTTGGTCGCCAGATGCCGGATCTCGGCCGTCCCCTTGACCGACAACTTGCCGCCGACCCAAGCCACCTCGCGCACGGTCGTCGCCAACGTCAGATCCTCGTCCGACGCCTGATACAGCTCTAGCGGTACGGCGGCCTCACGCACACCCGGGTAGTCGAGCTGCCAGCTCCGCGAGCGACGTACCGCACGCACGTCACCGACCGGTCCGCCGTCGCTGCGGTACTGCGCAAGCCGCCGGAGCAGCCCGACATCGCCGGCCCGGAGCGCCGCGTATTGCAACCGGTCGAAGCGTGGTGCTTCGTCGAGCGCCGACTGGTCGAGCCGATCGAGCAGCTCATGGGTGAGCCCGAGAAGCTGCTGCTCCTCGTCCGCGGGCACAGTACCGAAGGCCGACAGCACCGCGAGCAGGTCGATCTGGGTGAAGTGCGCGTGCACCCGCCGGCGGATCGACGGCAGCGCGCGATCGGCCAGGTCCATCACCATCTCCGCCGAGACGACCCGGTCACGGATGTTGCCGAGCTGGAACTTCTGCTGGGTGATCGAGTCACCCGACTCGCGCTCACGCCAGAAGTACACCGGGGCGGCGAGAGTGTCGACGGTGACCGCGTCGAGGTGCGCCTTCAGCGTCACCGGATAGTCCTCGTAGCGGATCGCCGGGAAGCGGTAGCCGTACTCGTTCCAGAACGATCGCCGGTAGACCTTGTTCCAGACCATCCGGTCCAGCACGAGCTCGGGCGTCTCCGACACGTGGGTGGCGAGGCGGTCGCGGGTGAAGCACTGCCGTTGGAGGTACGACGGCCGGACGCCGTAGCTGTTGTTGAACCGCCGAGCGTTGCCGCCGGCGAAGTCCGAGCCAGTGCGGTCCAACGTCCGGACCAGCAGTCCGAACCCGTGCCGCGTGACCAGGTCATCACTGTCAACGAAGGCGACGTACTCGCCGGTGGCGTGGTCGGCCCCGGTGTTGCGTGCGGGCCCGAGTCCGGCGTTGTCCTGCTGGACCAGCCGGAACCGGGAGTCCCGGCTGCAGAACTCCTTCGCCACCACGGTGCTGTCGTCGAAGGAGCCGTCGTCGACCAGGATCGCCTCGAAGTCGGCCCAGGTCTGCCGGGCGATCGAGTCCAGACACTCGCCGATGTACTCACCGACGTTGTAGAACGGCACCACCACGCTCAACCGCGGCTTCACGGCTAGCGCTTTCGCACGCGTCGAACGACCTTGCGCGCCACCACCCGCGGCTTCCGGATCTGCGCGGCGTGGAACACCACCCGGGACAGCGCGTACGAGCGGGATCCGCGAAGGCGATCGTGGTCCGCGGTCGCCTTCTGCAGCTGGGTACGGAGTTCGCGGATGCGGTTCTCCCGTGTCTTCATCGCCTTGTTGCGGAACCCGAGCGTGCGCTCGAGACCGAAGACGTGCCCCCTCAGCTCGAACAGCTCCTGCCGCGCCCGCTCACCATCCGCCAGCGCGGTGCGTACGTCGGCAGCGGAATGCTCACGAGCCTCGAGTACGCCGGCCAGCGCGGCAGCCAACTCCTTGCCGCGAGCAACGTGTCCGGCCGACGCCGGTGGGGTGTCGGGTGAGGTCGCCTCCACCGGCTCCGGGAGTTCGACGCCGGACATGCTCATCCAGGTCGACACGAGATCGTCGCCCACCATCCACGGCGGCCACGGGTGACGTCGGTGCTGACCGATCAACCGCTCGTGGAACCGATACCAGGCAGCCGCCAGCAGGTCCGCGCTGTCCGTCGACTCCTCAGTCACCCACGGCGAAACCCCAGAAGCAAAGGTCTCCCCGTCGACCACCACGTCGTCCCACCGAAGGACGACCGGCGAGTCTGCGGCCCACTCTCCGAGACACGCAGCCAGCTTGCGGAAGGCCGGCACGTCTTCAGCCGCAGCCAGACGGATCAGGACGGACTCCACCGACGTACCATCCGGCACCGTGGAAGGTACGAGCGCAGGGTCGAAGCGGAGTCCGTCAACAGGTGAGCCTCCACCGGCGATCGAGGTTTGCCAGCCGGTCGGGGTCTTGTCTGCGGTGAGGACGGACGGGCCGGTCTGGGCGTAGAGGTCGTGCTCGGCGTGCATGCCGCAGATCGCGATCCAGCCGGTGGGAATGGCAGACAGCAGACCGGCCCGAGCGGCCGAGTCGACGCCGTCGGCGATCGGCGAGAGCACCGGGACAGCGGCCGCGTCCAGGGCATCCACGGCCAACCGCGTGGGCAGCTGCCCCGGCCGCGCAGCTGCGGCGACGTCGGCGGCCACGAACGTCCGCGAGCCGAAATCGGCGTACAGCTGTGCGGTCCAGGGCAGGGCGGACGCGAGCTGATCGACCGACACCGGGCGGGTCGGGTCGTCGTGCAGCGGACGCCACTCGTCGTCACCGTGGCGCTGGTCGGCCGGACGGCTGTCGAGCAGGTTCAGCAGGGAGAACTCGTTCTCGAGAGCGAGCACGACCACCGCGTCGGGAGCAGCGAGTGTCGCCAGAGCCTGGAGCCGCTCGGTCCAGCTGAGGTCGGCGCTGTCGTAGCCCAGCACCCGGTCGAGACCGTCAGTGGCAACGACCACCTGGAACGGCTCAGCCTGCAGACCGTCGAGAGCGCCGGCCACGACCTGCAGACGATCGCCGAACTCCGCGGCCAACCCCTCGGCGTCCGACACGGACCGGACCAGAACCGTCGTGTCGGCCGCACGGTCGAGGATCGCCGAGATCAGCGGGCGCGAGTGCGGGCCGACGATCAGCGTACGGCGGTCGCTCGGAAGCGCGTCGGCCAGCAGAGCTGCCAGGGCCGGGCGGTGGCCGGTGCTGTCGGTCCACGGCTGCATCTCACCAAGGACCACCTGCAGGTCAGACACGCTCTCTCCAATCGAACAGCATCCGCAACTCGGCGGGCGGCATCATCCAGGGCTTGCCCAGCTCCAGGTCGGTCGTCGCCCGAGCGGCTTCCAGGTCGATCGACTTGCCGAGCATCTCGGGCCACAGCCGCTCGATCCGGCTCTGCCCACCGAACAAGGGGTTCTCGCCTTCCATCTCCATCGGGTCGCCGTACACCGCCGGTTCGCAGCCGGCCGCGACGCCGTAGAAGATTGCCGTCGACAACCGGTTGGCGGCGACCCGCTTGTGCCGCCGCAGCTCGTCCAGTTGCTTGAACAGGAAGCGCCGCTCGGTGCCCTCGTAGGAGAACCCGCGCCGCCCGAAGGACACCACCCGGAAGCCCGCGTCCTCGTAGTACGCGCGGACTTCGGGACGGTCGTACTCGGTGTAATAGAGGCTGAAGGTGACCGGGCCAGGCTCGGTCTCGCGGATCTCGTCGATCAGCCGCTGATGGTCGCCGAGGATCTTGCCGCCCTCCCAACCGTGGAAGAGGAACCACAGCGTGCCCTCGCGCTCGACCGGCTCGGCCTGCTCCAACTCCTGCAGATACAGGAACGGCGCCCCGATGCTGTGGTAGTTCCGCCGGCCGAGCGCGTGCCCACGCCGCCGCGGTGCGTCGCTCCAGGTGAACCGCCAGGCGCCGTCGTAGAACTCGTGCACCGGGTTCCAGCCACAGCCGATGTTCCAGCCGTGCTGCAGATATCCACGCAGCCTCGGCGGGTGGTCGAAGTCCAGGCCCGCGTAGCGAGCCAGGATGTGCGTCTGACCGTAGTAGTGATTGTGATGATGCATCAGCGCACCTCCACGTGCAGAGTGCCGGCATGCGGGCGTACGGCGAGAGCGTGGGCACCGCGGGAGATCGTCAACGGCAACCGGCTGCACAGGAAGGGCTCGCACCGCACGGCGTGCGTCGAGCCGTCAGGCGTCGTCGCGAACAGGATCCAGTCGGCCAGCGATGCCAACGGGTCCACCGACACCTTCACCGCGACCGCCGGGACCAACGCGTCCAGGTCGGCGGCCGCCTCCCAGCCGTCATCGGACAAGGTACGGCGGCAGGCGACGTCCAGGTGATCGTCGGAGTCGGCCATATAGCGCCGCCAGCTGAACCCGACGTCACCACCATCGCACCCGCGCACGACCAACATGTTGCCGATCGCAACGGCATGCGTAGCCTCCGTCCGGATCGGGGCCTCGTGCAGGTTCACGTATCCACCGGTGGACCGCGTCACTGTCACCACCCGGCCGCCCTCGGCGTACGAGACCGCGGACTCCCCGGCGGTCCACAGCAAGACCCTCTGCTCTCGCTCGGGATCACGGAGCCGGAGTACACGCGTCGTCCGCTGGCCGAACGGGTCGTCCGGATTCGTCTGCGCCAGAAGATCCTCGATCGCCAGCCGGGCAGTGAAATCGCGCCCGTCGACCTCGATCGGAACCTCTTCGTCGCCACCCACCACCGGCCGGGTGACGAACAGCGACGGCTCGTCGAACGACGACCGGCCGCGCAACACCAGCGCACCCGGCTCCCGCTCGACCGCCGTCAACCGGCAGGGATCCGTCAGCCGCCGGAGGGAGAAGCATCCGTTCTTGCCCGGCCCGGGCTGGATCCAGCTCGTCTCGTCGATCCACGCACCGGGCGGCCAGCCAGGACTTCCTGGTCCCTGCCCACGGAGCACGTCCCGCCAGACCCGCCGCCCGGACTTCATCCGTACGTCGAAATGCGCCGGGCCGCCCGTGCACTCGGCGAGTAGTTCGCGGTCCAGCAGTACCTCGAACCCGACCCTCGTCGTGTCGCCGTGCAGGTCCAGCGCGTCGCACCGGCGTACCTCGAGCCGGTGCGGGACATCGTCGATGACCAGCGAGATCTGCAGGCTCGAGGAGGGTGCGGTCTCCAGATGCCGGACCTCCGCGGTGCCTCTGACCGACAGCTTCCCGTCGGCCCAGGCCACCTCACGCACACTCGTCGCCAGGGTCAGATCAGTGTCCGGGACCCAGTAGAGCTCCTGCGGTACGGCGGCCTCGCGCAGGCCCGGGTATCTGTAGTCGAGCAGCCATGGCCGCCGCGGGCGCGGCACTGTCCGCGCACCGCCGCGAAGCCCGCCGTCGTTGCGGAACAGCGCGAGCCGCCGAAGCAGTTCGACATCACCCGACCTGAGCGCGGCGTGCTGGATCCGGTCGTACCGGTGGGTGGTCGCCAGAACCTCGTTGTCGAGCCGGTCGAGCAACTCCCGCGAGAGCTCGACCAGGTGTTGCTCCTCGTCGGCAGGCACAGTGCCGAACGCGGACATCAGGGTGAGCAGGTCGATCTGGGCGAGGTGCGCGTGCACCCGGCGGCGGATCACCGGCAGGCTGTCCTCGACCAGGTCCATCACCAGACCCGCTGAGAACACCCGGTCGCGGATGTTGCCGAGCTGGAACTTCTGCTGGGTGATCGACTCGCCGGACTCGCGCTCGCGCCAGTAGTAGACCGGAGCGGTGATCGTGTCCACCGTGACCGCGTCCAGGTGCGCCTTCAGGGCGACGGGGTAGTCCTCGTACCGGATCGGCGGGAAGCGGTACCCGTTCTCGGTCCAGAAGGATCGCCGGTAGATCTTGTTCCAGAGCATCCGGTCCAGCACCAGCTCGGGCACCTCGGACACGTGGGTGGCGTACCGCGCGCGGGCGTAGGGCTGCCGGTGGAGCCACGACGGCCGGACGCCGAAGCTGTTGTTGAACCGCCGGGCGTTGCCGCCGGCAAGGTCCGACCCGGTCCGGTCCAGCGTCCGGATCAGCGCCTCGAAGCCGTGCCGGGAGACCAGGTCATCGCCGTCGACGAACGCCAGATACTCGCCGGACGCCAACCCGATGCCGGTGTCCCGGGCCGGCCCGGGGCCGGCGTTGTCCTGCTGGACGAGGCGGAACCGGGGGTCACGGGAGCAGAATTCCTTCGCGATCACCGCGCTGTCGTCCGGCGACCCGTCGTCGACCAGGATCGCCTCGAGATCGGCCCAGGTCTGCCGGGCAATGGAGTCCAGGCAAGCGCCGATGTACTCACCGACGTTGTAGAACGGCACCACCACGCTCAACCGCGGCGTCACTCCGGCAAAACTCCCCTCGCTGCAGCTGGGTGTGCCCCCCAAAAGCACTGTCTACGTAGCGGCAACGAGGTGAACGGTCAGAAGGTTATGCACGGGCTCGAATCCGTAGATCTACGAGCTCGGTACTCCGCTGACGGCCATGCGGCGGGGCCGACACGTTGACGTGATTGGCGTTTGGCCCTCTTCACACCCCAAGATTTGGCTATGGAGGCAGCCGAGATCCGCAAGCTCGCCGCGCTCGAGCACAAGCACTGGTGGTATCGCGAGCGACGCAGAGTGCTCGCCCGCTCGCTCGACGTGCTCGTGAGGACCGGCGAGAAGCCGGGCCGGGCGCTCGACATCGGCGCAGCCGGCGGCGGGAACACCAGGGTCCTGCGTGACCGGGGATGGGACGCCACGGCGCTGGAGTACGGCGAGGAGGGAGCGGGGGTCGCGCACGGGCGCGGCCTGCCGGTGATCCGCGGCGACGCGATCGCGCTGCCCATGGCCGACGACGCGATGGACCTCGTCGTCGCGTACGACGTGCTCGAGCACATCGAGGACGACAAGTCCGCGGTCCGCGAGATCGCCCGGGTCCTTCGGCCCGGTGGCACCGCCTTGGTCGCCGTACCGTGCGACATGGAGCTGTGGAGCGAACACGACACCGCCGTCGGACATTTCCGCCGGTACGACCGGGACGGTCTGCTGAACTTGCTCTCCTCGGCCGGCCTGCGGATCGAGGAGGTCAGGTCGTGGAACGTTCTGCTCCGGCCGGTGGCGGCCTGGCGGCGGAAGAGGAGCACGGGCAGTGACCTGGAGGACCTGTCCCCGCTCGTCAACCTCGGTCTCACCGCGGTCATCGCCGCTGAACGGTACCTGCCTGTCGGCAAGCTGCCCGGCGTGTCGGTGCTGGTCCGCGCCCGGCGGCAGGACCCGGTAGTGGACATCCCCTGATCCGCAAGATCCTCGAGAGCGACGCCTGATGCTCTCCAACGGCCCTACGGAGCGGCAACGAGGTGGATCGTGAGCATGTTGTGCACCGGCTCGAAGCCATAGCGAGTCCAAATTCGCTGGATGCCCGTCTGGTGTGCCTGGGCGGAGACGACTAGCCGCCTGGTCGTGCAGGCGTCCTCGATCGCGGCGAGCAGATGACCGTACCGGCCCCGGCCCTGCTCGGCCGGTACGACGCCGGCCAACTCGATCTCGGTCCAGGAGCTCTGCTGGTCGATCGCGGCCAGCGCCAGCACCCGCCGGTCGGGACCACGCAGCACCACCACCCCGGTGTCCGCGATCCGCCGCCGGGCCCAGTCCTGCCGTCCGGCCAGCGCGCGGGAGCGGTCGAACACCGGATTGGCGCAGTAGTGGTTCCCGGAATCGCCGAAGATGTCCGCGACCAGGTCGTCCACCTGCTCGTCGTCGGCTGACTCCTCGATCCGGATGGTGAATCCGGCCAGGGGTGCGGGCCGCCGCCCCTTGCCGACCGCGAGCGACCAGTACACGACGGTGTCGGCCAGCAGCGCCCGGCGCGGACCGCTCGCCAGCGCGGCGAACCAGGTCGTCTCCCGTGCCGGATAGCGCAACACGATGACATCGGCCGTCGACCTCTCCACCGCCGCGAGCACCTCGCCGAGCGTCGTACCGGCCGAGGCGGACACCGACATGCGGTCGATCGAGACGCCGAACCGCTTCGCCGCCTCCACGGACGGCCGCACAGCCAACTCACCGGCCTCGAGCGCGTCGTACCAACTCATCAGGGATGGAGCTTAGGGCATGTCCTTGGCGGGTGCCTCGACCGGCTCGGTGACGGTGTGGTGGCCGGGGTCTTCGAGGCTGTCGTAGCCGACCAGGAACTGCGGCCGGCGCTGACTCGACTGGAACAGGCGGGCGACGTACTCCCCCAACAGCCCCAGACACAACAACTGGATGGCACCGATCACGCTCACCGCCAACACCGTCGACGTCCACCCCGGAACACTCCGCCCGGTCAACCTGACGACCAACGCACCAACCACGAACAACATCGACATCGCCCCACCCAGCAACCCCAACCAGGTCGCCAACCGCAGCGGCGCCGCCGAGAACGCCGTCACACCGTCGAACGCCAACCGAACCATCTTCGACACGGTGTACTTCGTCGCCCCCGCCGCGCGCTCCGCACGCACGTACTTCACCTCAGCGCTCGGAAACCCCAGCCACGGAATCACCAGCCGGAACACCCGGCCGTCCTCCGGCAACGCGTTCACCGCATCCACCACCCGCCGCGACACCAGCCGGAAATCGCCCGCATCGAACGGGATCTCCTTGCCGACCAGCCGGCACATCAACCGGTAGTACATCCGGGCCGTGGTCCGTTTCGCCCACGAATCACTCGACCGGTCCGACCGCACTCCGTACACCACATCGACGTCCTGCTCCCGCACCGCCGCCAGGAACTCCACGATCACCTCCGGCGGATCCTGCAGATCGGCGTCAATCGTGACGACGAACTCACCCCGCGCCCGCCGGAACCCCGCCGACTGCGCGGCCTGGTGACCGCTGTTGCGCAGCAGCCGTACCACTCGTAACTGCGGCCAGTCCTTCGCCGCCTCCAGCAACAGGGCCGCAGTCGCGTCCCGGCTGCCGTCATCCACCACGACCAGCTCGTAGGGAACCCCCAGCCCATCCAGCAGCGGATGCATCCGCTCGAAGAACATCGGCAGCACATCCTCCTCGTCGTACATCGGCACGACGACGGAAAGCACCGGCTGATCGGATCGCATAACAGACCTCCGGTTCGGGAGATTACTCGAAGACCGCTCCCCTGCCCCAGACCAGCGGATCACCGTGCCAGGGCGCTCCGGTGACACACTCCGCGTTGGTGACACGACAGGCTTCACATTGAGGCCGAGGTTACGGCGCGCAGGGTGCTCAACACATCGGCGAAGTGTGGCCCAGGAGTGGTCGGGGGTTCTCGATGGCCGACAGGCAGGGTGCATATCGGGTAGCGTCTGGCCATGACGGATGGACGCAGTACGGCGCAGTCGACGGATTGGTCCGCGCTGACCGAGCGGACCCTCGCGGAAGTCAAGACCTGTGCATCGACCTACCGGCCGACCAATTTCTGGGATTTCGGACTCGACAAGATCCTGCATGACATGGACACGCTGGGACTGGAGAAGTTCAAGTCGTGGCCGACCTCCGGGGCGTGGTTCTATCCGCGCTACGGCAACGGCTTCAGCAACGCCTCGATCGGCGTGGCCTACGAGGCGGCGCTGCAGGCCAACCCGAGAGCGAACAAGAACTGGGTCACCTCGGCGCTGAACGGCGCCTTCGAGGCCCGCCGCGACTACGACGTCGCCGGCATCCGCTGGAACCAGGACCGCTGGCCGGCGAACCTCAACGACTTCGGCGAGAGCCCGGTCGGTACTCCGCCGCAAGCGTACGGGCTGAGCCTGACCGAAGGCGTGCGGTTCGGGCGGCCGTACCTCAACTACCTGATCGTGATGGCGGCCCTGTCGAACCACGTCGACACGCCGCCGAAGAGCTTCCTGGAGATCGGCGGCGGTTTCGGCGTCCTCGGCGAGATCGTGATGTCCCGCGACCCCGAGGCCAGGTACGTCGACATCGACATCCCGCCCCTGGTCACGGTCTCGTCGTACTACCTGACCGAACTGTTCGGCCGCGACCGGGTTCAGGTGTACGACGGCTCGATCGCCGGGAGCGGGCCGATCGAGGTGAAGGGATCCGCGGTGATCCCGAGCTGGCGGCTCGAGGACGTCCAGAGCGACTTCGACGTGTTCGTCAACTCGTTCTCGTTCCAGGAGATGGAACCCGAGGTGGTCGACAACTACATCGACAAGGTGTGCGCCAAGGGCGTCAAGTACGCCGTCTCGCTGAACTCCAAGCTGGGCACCGTCAAGGCTCAGAAGGCCGGCGAGTGGGGCTCGCTCCAACCTGTCACGTCGGCGGACATCCTCAACGGTTTCGAGAAGCGCGGCTACACCCTGATCGGCCAGTACGGCGACCCGCTCGTCCACGGCGGCCGCCAACTCAACGTCCTGAAGAGAAACTGACGCAACCGGCTCTCGGAGTGCGGGTCGGCCAGACCTGTACTCCGAGGCCCTGGACGTGACGATCTACGAGTTCACGTGAGGGCGAGCAGAGCGTCGGCGACCCGCCGGCGGCCCTGACCGTCGATCAGCCGCCAGCCGGCGGCTGCCAGGCGAGCGCGTTCGTCGGCGTCGGTGAGGAGCCGTTTCAGCACCGTTGCCGCGGCGCCAGGGTCGCGTTCGAGCTCGGACAGCACGCCGATGCCGGCCGCCGTACCCGTGCCGATCGCCCGCTCGTAGCCCACCACCTGGTTGTCGACGACACACACCAACCCGGCCGTCGCCCCGAGACACAGCAGTTCCCAGATCGACGTACCCGATGCACTGATCGTCAGGTCGGCCGCACACACCTCCGCCGCCAGCCGGTCCGTCGGCCCGATCACGTCGACCCGCTGCCACTGTGCCAGCTGAACCGCCGCGATCCTTGCGGCCAGCTCCCCACCCGGCGCGACCACGGTCGCCTGGAACGGTACGCCGGTCGCCGCGAGTGCTCGGACAACGTGCGGCCCGGCCCCGAACGCGTCTGTGCCGCCGAAGAACGCGAACACCTTCGGTACGGCGTTCGCCGCCGGCCGGACCGTCGGCACCGCGGCCGGGCGCTGCTCGAGGATCTCGTCGCGGATCAGCACGTAGTCCAGCCCGGCCAGCCGCACCGTACCGTGGGGCAGCTCCGGGTGGTCCAGCTCGGCCGCGAGGTTCTGGTCCACCAGCACCTCCGCCTCGGCACCACGGAACTCACCGTCGACGAGGGCGAGCGCCGGCATCCCGGTCGCCCGCACTGCCTGATAGACCGGCCCGGCGAGGTCGTAGGAGTCGAAGATCACCGCGTCCAGCTCCAGCCGCGCGAACAGGTCCACGTGCTCGGCGGCCGTCCACACGGCCGGCTGCACCGCGATGCCACGGGCCGCGATCTGCGCCGCCGCCCACGGCACGGTGTGCGCGTCACAGGCGAACACCACGTCGACCTGGCGCCGCCGCAACTCCTCCGCCAGCGCCAGGCACCGCATCACGTGCCCGACCCCGCGCTCCGGGCCCACATCACACCGAATCCCGACCCGCTTCACGCCCCGACCGTATCTGTTCACCCGTTTCCACCGGTGGCCGGTGGGTGATTCTTCGCACTTGTGGAACCCTCTGATCGCCCCGGACTGCGATCTGGATTGAAGCTGCCGCGGCCGGGGCAGCTATTGTTCGGACTGCACTACCCCGCGCAGTGTCCGGAACTGTCTCCGCAGAAGGGTCCCTTCGACGTGTCCATCCTGACCGGCTCCGACATCCTCGTCACCGGTGGCACCGGGTCATTTGGCAAGGCCTTCGTGCGGCACGCACTCAGCCGGCTGAACCCACGCCGGATCATCGTGTTCAGCCGGGACGAGCTGAAACAGTGGGAGGTCCGGCAACTGTTCGCCGACGACCCCCGGCTGCGGTTCTTCATCGGCGACATCCGGGACCGGTCCCGGTTGCACCGGGCCATGCACAAGGTCGACTACGTCGTGCACGCCGCCGCGCTGAAGCAGGTCGACAGCGGCGAGTACAACCCGTGGGAGTTCGTTCAGACCAACGTGGTCGGCTCACAGAACGTGATCGAGGCCAGCATCGACAACGGCGTCAAGAAGGTCGTCGCACTGTCGACCGACAAGGCGTCCAGCCCGATCAACCTGTACGGCGCGACCAAGCTGACCGCGGACAAGCTGTTCATCAGCGGCAACCACTACGCGGCGGCGTACGACAGCCGGTTCAGCGTGGTCCGCTACGGCAACGTGATGGGCAGCCGAGGCTCGATCATCCCGAAGTTCAAGGCACTGCACGCCGCCGGCCAGTCGCTGCCGATCACCGACCTGCGCTGCACGCGGTTCCTGATCACGCTGCCGCAGGCGGTCGACTTCGTGGTCGATTCCTTCGACCTGATGCAAGGCGGCGAGCTGTACGTACCGCGGATCCCGTCGATGAAGGTCACCGACCTGGCCGAAGCGATAGCGCCCGGCGCGAAGATGCACGACGTCGGCCTGCGTCCGGGCGAGAAACTGCACGAAGAGATGATCAGCCCGGAAGAAGGCCGCCGCGCCCTCGCGTTCGGTGACCGCTACGTCCTGCAGCCAGACCTCGCCACGTGGGGTTACCAGGCACCCACCGACAGCATCCCGGTGGCCGACGGCTTCCACTACACCTCGGACACCAACACCCAGTGGTACACGATCGACGAGATCCGCAAGATCCTCGAGAGCGACTAGAGGGGGTGCTGAATGCTGCCATACGGACGTCAGTCCATCTCGGACGAGGACATCGAGGCGGTCACCGCCGTACTGCGTGGTGACTGGCTGACAACAGGGCCGGCGGTCGCTGCTTTCGAGCAGGCTGTCTCGGAGCTGACCGGTGGGCACCGCGCGGTCAGCTGCACCTCCGGCACGGCGGCGCTGCACATCGCGTACGCAGCCCTGGGGGTGGGGCCGGGTGACGAGGTCGTCACCACGCCGATGACGTTCGTCGCGACCGCGTCATGTGCCGCGATGCTCGGCGCCACGGTGGTGTTCGCGGACATCGACGAGGACACCGCGCTGATCGATCCGGCCGCCGTCTCGTCAGTGGTCAGTGAACGGACCAAGGTCATCGCCGGGGTCGACTACGCCGGCCAGGCCGCGGACTACGCGTCCCTGCAGCCGCTGGCCGATCGCGTCGGCGCCCGCACCCTCGCGGACGCGGCGCACTCGATCGGCGGCACCGCCGACGGCCGTCCGGTCGGCGACCTGGCCGATGTGACCACGCTGTCCTTCTTCCCCACCAAGAACCTGACCACCGGCGAAGGCGGCGCGGTGATCTGCAAGGACCCGTCGATCGGCCGGCGGGCCCACGAGTTCCACTTCATCGGTCTCGTCCGCGATCCGGACCGCTTCGAGATCACCGGCGAGGGCCCCTGGCACCAGGAAGTCCACGAGTACGGCGTGAACTACCGGCTCACCGACATCGGCAGCGCCCTGGGGTTGTCCCAGCTCAAGCGGCTCGCGAAGTTCAAGCGTCGCCGGACCGAGATCACCGCCCGCTACAACGAGGCCCTTCGCGACGTCGACGGACTGCGGATCCCGGTCCAGCGAGCCGGCGTCGACCCGATGTGGCACCTTTACCCGGTCCGCGTCCTCGGCGGGCGCCGGCGCGAGGTCTTCGAGGGCATGCGCGCGGCCGGTATCGGCGTACAAGTCAACTACATCCCCGTCTACTGGCACCCGGTCTTCGCGAACCAGGGCTACCGCCGCGGCCTCTGCCCGAACGCCGAGCGGTTCTACGCCGAGGAACTTTCCCTCCCACTGTTCCCGGACCTCACCGACGCCGAGGTCGACCAGGTGATCGAGACGATCACGAAGCTGGTTGACTAGCGTCCATGACGCTTAAGGTACCCCTGTGATCCGATCGATTTTGATCGGCGCCGAGATGCTGAACTGGTCCGACCTCCACCCGGTCGACGCACGCCCGTCCGCCACCGGACCAGCCGCCGTAGCACTCTTCGCCGCCGCCCTTCAGCCCAGCGACACCGTCCTGCTCGCCGGTCCGCACTCCTTGGACCTGATCGCCGACGTCGCCGCACGCGTCGCCTCGGTGGATGTCCTCGTGCGTTCCGCCCCGGACGCCGAGGAGATCGCCGCGGTCATCGACCGGCCGCTCGCCGACAACAAGGTCTTCTGCGGCGCCCTGGACCGCTTTACCCCGGCGTACGGCAACTCGTCCGGGTACGACGCGGTGGTCGCGCTCGACGGGTTGGGCCGACTCGTCGGTCCGGACACGTCGAAGCTCAGCTGGGCGGACGCTCTGGCCGCTCTCCAGGATCGGCTCGCTTCCTCAGGCCGTCTGCTGCTCGGGGCCGAGAACCAGTTCGGCGTCGAGCGCTTGCTTCAGCCCGACATCGCCGCCGCGCTGCCACGAGACGAGGACTGGGGGCGCGATCTCACCGACGCCACACCCGTCGGCCTGAATCCGCTCCGCACTGCCCTCAAGGAGGCCGGCCTCGAGATCGCGGAAACGTACGCAGTGTTTCCGTCACTGGTCGACGCCGAGGTCGCGCTCACGGACGTCAGTGGACCGCTGCCGGCTGCGGTGGCCGCCCGCGCCATGGCCGACCGGTACGCCGGTCCGGCCCTGATGGACCCGTATCGCTTCGTGCAGGACACGGTCCGGGCCGGCCTGAGCGTCGAACTGGCCCCGGCTTGGTACGTCGTCACCGCCGCCGAGGACCTGCCCGGTGTGCTCCCCGCCGATGCGGTCCCGGGTGGCTCGGGTGTCCTGCTGGAGGAGTACCTGCTCTCCGCTCTCCGGGTCGACGATCAGGCGGCGGTGCGGCGTGTTGTTCCCGATTACGTGTCGTGGTTGCGTGCACAGCACTACGACACCGCGAAGATCGCCGCTCCGGACAACGTGATTATCGACGGCATGTCGTTCCGGTTGTTCTCCGAGTCCGGCATCGGAGTCTTTCAGGTCGACGAAGACGGTGAGCCCGTGCCTGTCCGTGGCGACGCACTGGTCGTCGCGCACCTGGCACGCTTCGTCCGTCGTTCGATGGAGGGCGGATCGAGGCAGCCGTGGTCTGCGGGTGGCTACCCCGACGGGCTGACGGCACGGCTCGCCTCGATGGTCGGAATCACGGTGACGAAGTGGCTTTCGCCACCCAGCGAGATGGTCAGGCCACTCGGTAGTGCCGAGCAGTTGGTGACCGTCGCGCGCCTCTCGGAGGAGCTGGCCGCCGCCAGCGCACGGGGGCACCTGTTCCATGGCCAGATCGTCGGGATCCGCCAATCGAAGCCGTACCGCGTAGGCCACACCGTGACCGGCCCACTGCGGGTGGTCCGCCGGCACGTGAGGCGGACGGTGCGGAGGGTTCAGCGACTGCCGCGGAAGCTCCGGGGACGCTGATGCACCACGCGAATCACTTCTACGGGCACGCGAACGTCATGGCGTCGTACGCCGGATACCAGAAACCGCCGTACATCTGGGGATACCTTCAGCACGGCTGGAACATCCTGGACGGATTCGCCCACGGCACGACGTTCGCGCCGGGGATGCCGCTGTACGTCTGGTCGGACAGCGTCCGCCGGCGCGGTTGGTCGATGGGACTGCGGAACTACGCGGTGATCGGCTCCGTCTGGCTGTATCTGCTGCAGGTGCATCCCGAGCTGGCCACTCCGGCGGAAGATGCCGAAGGCACCATCTTCTACCCTTTCCACGGCTGGGAAGGCCAGAACGTGCTCGGTGACCACGGCCGTATCGTTGCCTCGATCAAGGAGCACGAGACCGGGCCGGTGACGGTCTGCCTGTACTGGAACGAGTACGAGAACCCCGCGATCCGCAACGTCTACAAGAGCGCCGGCTTCCGGGTGATCACGCACGGATATCGCGGCCTGCACTGGCGGAAGACCGACGCCGACTTCCTGGTGAAGCAGCTGACCGAGCTGCGCAAGCACCGGCGGGTCGCCTCCAACCGGCTCAGCTCCGCGGTCCTGTACGGCGCTTCGATCGGCATGCAGCCAGGGGTGTACGGTGATCCGATGGTGCTGGAGCACGAGCACCCCTCGTTCGGCGGGCAGGCCAGGATCAAACGGCTGTGGCCGGAGATGGATCAGCCGTTCGTGCCGCTCGACGTCGCACGTGAGTTCACCGATACCGAGCTGGGCGTCGACCACCTCGCCTGCCCCGCCGAGATCAGGGAGTTGTTCCGGTGGAACTGAAGATCGGCATCATCACCCAGGTGCGGGCGACCAGTACCCGGCTCCCCGCGAAGGTCCTGCGGACCGCCGGCGGCCGGACCTACCTGCAGCACCACCTCGACCGGCTCGGCCTGACCGGGCTTCCGGTGATCGTGGCAACGACCACGAACCCCGACGACGATCCCGTCGTACACCTGGCCGAGCAGACCGGCATCCCCGTGTTCCGGGGTAGCGAGGAGGATGTGCTGAGCCGGTTCGCCGGGGCGACCCGTGCGCACCAGCTGGACGGCATCGTCCGGGTGACCTCCGACTGCCCGCTGATCGATCCGCAGGTCGTTGCCGAGGGCGTCGACAGCTGGCGGTCCGAGAAGGACGAGAACCTCTACCTGTCCAACTGCCTGGAGAGGACCCATCCGCGCGGAATGGACTACGAGGTGTTCTCCGCCGCGCGGCTGCTCGACGCGGACGAGCAGGCGACGCTGCCGGCCGACCGCGAGCACGTGACGCCGTACCTGCACCAGAACCGGCCGGGCGACATCCGGCTGCGGAACCTGCCCTGGTCCGGCGGAGGTTCGCAGTACCGGCTGACGCTGGACACCCCGGACGACCAGAAGCTGCTCGAGATCCTGATCGAGGAATACGGCGCGGACCAGCTGAGCTGCGCCGAACTGGTCGCGGTGCTGGACGCGCATCCGGAGCTGGCCGCGCTCAACGCGCACATCGAGCAGAAGAAGCTCGGCGAGTAACCGCACGGCAGCCTGCCGCTACGGCATGATTTGCGGTGATGACCACCGATGATCCAGCACCGGAGCCCGGGCCCGGCCATGACGCGCCCGACACCGGCGCGAACGCGGCCCGCGCCAAGTCCTTCGGCGCCGTCGCGGCCGCGTACGAGGCCGGCCGACCGACGTTCCCCGCCGAGGCACTGACCTGGATCCTCGGCCCGGGCCGGCTGCAGGTCCTCGACCTCGGCGCCGGCACCGGGAAGCTGGCCGCGGTCGCGGCCGGGCTGGGGCACGACGTGGTCGCGGTCGATCCGTCCGAGGAGATGCTGTCGGTGTGCCGTCGGCGCCCTGGGATCGACACGATGGTCGGCGCGGCCGAGTCGATCCCGCTGGCCCACGGCTCGGTCGACGCGGTGGTCGTCGGCCAGGCGTTCCACTGGTTCGACCACGCCCGGGCGCTGCCCGAGATCGCCCGGGTGCTGCGGCCCAACGGCGTCCTCGGCCTGCTGTGGAACGACGCCGACCGGGTGGTTCCCTGGGTGCGCCGGTTCGACCGCGCGATCAGGGGCGACGACTTCGGCGGCGACCAGTTCGACCCGATGCCGATCCTGCTGCAGTCGGACCTGTTCGCCCTGGTGGAGACGGCCCGGTTCCGGCACTGGCAGGACCTGGACCGTACGGGCCTTCGGCAACTGACCCTGTCGCACTCGCGGATCGCTGTGCTGACCGAGTCCCGGCGCGACGCCGTACTGGACCAGGTCGACGCCATCTACGACAACACTGCGCGACCGCCGGAGCCGCTCCGGATGCCGTACTTCACCGACTGCTACCGGGCTCGGCCCAGCGACCTGGCGAACTACCGCCGTACTCTCGACGCCCCGGTTGCCCCCCATCTCTAGCCTTCCCGAAACGTTTTGGTTGCGGTGGGTCACAAATCCGCGACATGGGGCTAACGTGCACGTGTTCGGGTTCAGCGCTGTGCCATTGGAGAACAGGGAAACTCATGGACAACGAGATGGTGCGCGAGCGGGATGCCCGCGCCTATGAGGCGGTGCACGAGGCGGCCGACTTCACCAAGCTGAAAACGCGCTACAAGAATTTCGTGGTGCCGTGGACCATCGCGTTCATGGCCTGGTACCTGGCGTACGTCGCCTGCTGCAACTGGGCCCGCGGCTTCATGGACCACCAGGTGGTGGGGCACATCAATGTGGCGCTGATCTTCGGCCTGCTGCAGTTCGTGTCCACCTTCGTGATCGCCGCGCTGTACGGCCGGTTCGCGAACCGCAAGCTCGACCCGCTGGCCCATGGGCTGAACGCCAAGTACAAGAGGGAGCGCCGCCGGTGAATGTCCTCAGCATCCCGGTCCTGATCCCGCTGGCCGACGCCGAGCCGGGCAACCGGGCTCTGACCATCTCGCTGTTCTCCGCGGTCGTCGCCGTGACGCTGTACATCACCTGGTGGGCGTCCCGGCAGAACAAGACCGCCGCCGACTACTACGCCGGCGGCCGCTCGTTCAGCGGTGCGCAGAACGGTCTCGCCGTCTCCGGCGACTACATGTCCGCGGCGTCGTTCCTCGGCATCTCCGGCCAGATCGCCCTGTTCGGGTACGACGGCTTCCTCTACTCGATCGGGTTCCTCGTCGCCTGGCTGGTCGCGCTGTTGCTCGTCGCCGAACTGCTGCGGAACTCGGGGCGGTTCACGATGGCCGATCAGCTTGCGTTCCGGATGAAGCAGAAGCCGGTCCGGACCGCGGCCGCGACCTCGACGATCGTGGTGTCGATCTTCTACCTGCTGGCCCAGATGGTCGGCGCCGGTTCGCTCGTCGGGCTGCTGCTCGGCGTGAAGGGTGACGGCGTGAAGGCGGCCGTGATCATCCTGGTCGGCGCGCTGATGATCATCTACGTGACCATCGGCGGCATGCGGGGCACCACCTGGGTGCAGATCGTCAAGGCCGTGCTGCTGATGGCCGGCACGGTGGTCATCACCTTCCTGGTGCTGGTGAAGTTCCACTTCAACCTCTCCGACCTGCTCGGCGCGGCCGCGGACAATTCCGGTAAGGGCGAGGCGTTCCTGCAGCCCGGGCTGCTCTACGGCAAGGACCTGGTCGGACAGGTCGACTTCCTGTCCCTCGGCCTGGCGCTCGTCCTCGGTACGGCGGGTCTGCCGCACATCCTGATCCGCTTCTACACCGTGCCTGACTCGCAGACCGCACGCCGGTCGGTGCAGTGGGCGATCGGCCTGATCGGCGCGTTCTACCTGATGACGCTGGCGCTCGGCTTCGGTGCAGCCGCGCTGCTCGACACCGGCAAGGGTTCCGCGGTCGCGGAGTCGAAGGGCAACGTGGCCTCGCCGCTGCTGGCCGAATCCGTCGGAGGTGGCGCCGGCTCGATCGGCGGCTCGATCCTGCTGGCGCTGATCGCGGCGGTCGCGTTCGCCACCATCCTGGCGGTGGTCGCGGGGCTCACCCTGACCTCGGCATCGTCGTTCGCGCACGACCTGTACGCGAACGTGATCGCCAAGACCAAACCCAGCGAGAAGGACGAGCTGCGGGTCGCCCGGTTCGCGGCAGTCGGGATCGGCGCGGTCTCGATCGCGCTCGCCATCCCGGCGCAGAAACTGAACATCGCGTTCCTGGTCGCGCTGGCGTTCGCCGTCGCCGCATCGGCGAACCTGCCGGCGCTGCTGTTCAACCTGTTCTGGAAGCGGTTCAACACCTCCGGCGCCGCCTGGAGCATCTACGGCGGCCTGATCTCCGCGGTCGTCCTGGTGATCTTCTCGCCGGTCGTGTCCGGTACGCCGACCTCGATGATCACCGGCTCCGACTTCTCCTGGTTCCCGTTGTCGAACCCCGGCATCGTGTCGATCCCGCTCGGCTTCCTGTTCGGCGTACTCGGCACCTACCTCGGCAAGGACAGGTCCAGCGAAGCCCGCTACAACGAGCTCTCCGTCCGCTCCCTCACCGGCGCCGGCGCGGAGGGTCCGGCCAAGCACTAGTCGCCCCCTGGCGGGTCCGGCGTTCGTGCATGCGGAGTCGGCGGCGGTTCCTCGGGCTGATGCCCGCGGCCGCCGCCGTTCTGCTGCCCGAAAGGGCAACTCGGGTCCGGGCAGCAACCGGCTCAACCGGAATGGCAGACTCGTCCGCCGCGGTGGACATTTCTGGGGCAACCAGACATTCCCCGTCCTGTGATCTATTCAGCGACGAAAGTTTTCAGCAACGGTTAGGCTCCACTACTATGTCTGACCTGATTCCTGTCACCAGGGGACCGTCTTGATGACGGTCCGGTCTGGCAGGTCTACCTGGCCGCCGTTCCTGGGTGCACTCGTCTGGCTCCTCCCCGCGGTGACCGCGTACTGGGTACTTGCAGGCACAGGCGTGAGCGACAGCGACATCCTCCGCTACGCGGCCTACTTCTCGGGCTGTGTGGTGCTTCCGGGAGTGTTGCTGCTGCGAGCTTTCACGCCGAGTCGGCGGACCTGGCCGGAGGACGTGGGCCTCGGCATCGTCGTGGGGCTCTCCTACGAGCTGCTGGGGTGGGCGTTGTTCACGGCCGCTGGGATACAGCAGTGGTTGGTGGTCTGGCCCGCGGCGGTGCTGGTGGTCTTCGCCGCGGTACCGCGGTTGCGGCGCTGCTGGCGGGCGCAGGACGCGCCGCGGCTGCCGCTCGCCTGGGGCGCCACGCTGGCGCTGCTCCTCTCGGCGACCTTGCTGGTGTACTACGGCACTACGGTCAGCGCCACGCCGGTCCCCGAGAACGGCGGCGACTACTACCAGGACATCCTCTGGCACCTAGGGATCGTGCACGAGCTGGGCCGCTCCGTCCCGCCGCAGATCCCGCAGGTGGCGGGCGAGACGATGCAGTACCACTGGTTCGCCGACGCACACCTGGCGTCGGCCGCACAGATCTCCGGAATCGACCCCCGGCTCGTGCTGTTCAGGCTATGGTTCGCCCCGATCATCATCGGGCTCATCCTCGCGGTGGCCGCACTCGCGCGCCAGGTCAGCGGTGTCTGGTGGACCGCCCCGTTCGCGGTCGCGCTGACGACGGTCGTCCCGCGGGTCGCAATCTGGAAGTACGTCGGCGGCGTGGGGTCCCCACCTCTCGTTTTCCTGAGTCCGTCGCAGTCCTTCGGGACAGCGGTCAGCGTCGGAGCCGCGGCGCTGCTGCTCGGCGCCTTGTACCGCGGTGCCCCGAGACGGTCCTGGGTGATCGTGATGCTGGTCGTCTGCGTAGCCGCCGGCTCCAAGCCCACCGCTATGCCGCTACTGCTCGGCGGGACCGGTTTGGCGGCGTTGTTCCTGCTGGTGCGGAACAGGCGCATCCCCTGGCCGACCGTCGGCTTCGGCGTCGCACTGGTGGGTGTGATGGTGGCGTCGATACTGACTGTCGCGGGTAGCACCGCAGGTACTCCGCTGCGCTTGTTCGGGGCCTTGCGGGCTTTCCCGGGATACACCGCTCTGACCGGTCTCACCGGCGCTCCGGCGCCGGGGGGATGGCTCATCGAAGGGCTTCGTGACGCCGACCAGCAGACGGTGACCTGGGCGATCGCGATCCTTGTGGCCGTGGTGGTGAGCAGGGCGGTGGTGGCCGTGGCATTCCTTGGTCTCGTACAGCGCCGGACCCGTACCGATCCGGTGCAGTGGTGGCTGGTCGGCGCGCTCATCGCCTCGCTGCTCGGATTCGTGGTCGTCGACCATCCGAGTTTTGGTGAGTTCTACTTCCTCGGCGGCGCGCTGCCCTTCGCCGGCGTCGCCGCGGGATACGTGGTCCACGGCGCGGTCACCGGACGCCCCCGCGTGGCCCGCCGGGTGATCATCGCCGGTGGCCTGCTGGCCGGTGCGGCGCTCGCTCTGGCAATCCGGGCGTTCGGCAACATCGACTCCCCGCCTGTCTCCCCGGCGCAGATCACGCGGGCGGTGAGCGAGCCGATGCTGTGGCTTGCGGCGGTACTCGTGGCAGGGCTGGTCGGCTGGCTTGTCCTCCGCGCCGTCCGTCCGCAGGTCCGTGGCCTCGGCCTGGCGCTGCTGATGTGCTTCGCCATCGGCCTCGCCCTGCCCAGCCGGCCCTGGTCGGAATGGCGCGACGCGGCGGACGGGATCACCGGAGAGGGCGGGCAGATCCCGGTCCCGGCGGCTCCGTTGTACACCACGGACGAGATCCAAGCCGCGCTGTGGCTGGAGCGCAATGCTGGACGCAACGACGTGGTCGTGACGAACACCGCCTGCCAGTCGCGACAACGACCTGGTCCGGTGTGCGACGCGCGTGGCTTCCTGGTCAGCGGTGTCGGCGGTCACCGAACGCTGATGGAGGGCTGGGCCTACACCCAGCAGTCGCTGGCCAACCAAGGCGAACGGAACGTCGGCTACAGCCTGCAGCCATCGCCCTGGCCCGACCGGGTGGAACTGACGACGAAGGCACTCACGGAGCCAACGCCTGAGCTGCTGGAGACCCTGCGCCGCGATTACGGCGTCCGCTGGATCTTCGCGGACACGCGAAAGGGCAGGGTCGCCGAGCGCACTCTCGACCAGCTCGCCGACCGGAGGTTTACCCAAGGGCAAGTCATCGTCTACGAACTGAGGGACTGAACAAGTTCGTTGATTTACACGTCGAGATGCTGAAGCATGATCAATCCTCAGGAGGAGATACCCATGGACGGTCTGAAAGGCCTTCTCAAGCATGTGCGCGCCTACGTCCTGCTGCAGCGCATCGTCGGCGCCGACCGCTTGCGATATCGCTGCATCGAGGAGATCCAGCCGGGTGAAACCGTCCTGGACATCGGCTGCGGTCCCGCGTACTACTTCCCGCGTCTGCCCCAGCCGCTGAACTACCACGGGTTCGACACAGATGCGCCGTACATCGACTGGGCCAAGGAGCACTTCGGCGGTGAGAACGCCAGCTTCCATTGCGGCAACTTCGACGAAGCCGCTGCCCGATCGCTGCCGCCGATCGATGTGGTGCTGCTGCTCGGGCTGCTGCACCACCTGTCGGACGAGCAGTGCACACATCTGCTCAACCTGGCCGCGAGCGTGCTGGGACCCGGCGGCCGGGTGATCAGCCTCGACACCTGCTTCGAGCCGACCCAGGGCCGGATCTCGCGGTGGATGTCGGAAAACGACCGCGGCGAATACGTCCGGGAGCCACCGGCGTTCGAGAAGCTCGCCCTGCAGTCCTTCGGCCAGGTCGAGGGCAAGGTCATCGATGATGCCACCCATGTTCCAGCGAGCTACTGGATGATGAGGATGACTGCGCCGAACCGACCGTGGGCCGAATAGCGGGCCGGCTCCCCAGGAGCCGGCCTCTCATTCGATCCTGAAGGTCGCCGCGAAGGCGTCCAGCTCCGCGGCGGTTGCCTGCTTGCCGACGATCCCCTCGGCAAGCGCCTTGACGCCGTCGATCGCTCCAGTCAGCACCGGAGTCAGCGGCGCCATGGCCTCGACCACGACCAGGTTGGACGGCACGGGCTCGGGGAAGGGACCGGGCTCCGCTGTCAGCGTCGAGCCCGAACATGTTGCATGAATGACGATCTCGCCGAACCGCAGTTCATAGGCGAGCTTGCCCATCCCCCGCTTCAACGGGTGGTACGTCGATCGCAGCGCCATCACCAGCGAGTCCGCGGTGGCAATCTCACCTGGCCGCAGCTCGCCTAGCGATCGCGCTCCCCACCGGCCGAGCGCCAGTACGACCGTGTCCAACTCCAGCCCGTACGGCGTCAACTCGTAGACGATCGCGCCCGACGGCCGCGGCTGCACCCGGCGCTCGACCAGGCCCGCGCTCTCCAGCTCCTTCAGCCGGGTGGCGAGCACGTTCGTCGGGATCTTCGGCAGCCCCGCCCGCAGGTCCGTGTACCGCTTCGGGCCGACCAGCAGGTCCCGGACGATCAGCAGCGCCCAGCGCTCCCCGACGAGCTCGAGCGCCCGAGCCACCCCGCAGTACTGCCCGTAGGTCTTCGTCGTCATGGCTTCAGTCTACTTGACAGAGTCTACTTGCTTTTTGCAAGCTTGCTGCATGGCGATCATGAACAGGCAGCAGCGCGAGGAGTTCCTGGCCGGGCAGCACATCGGGGCGGTGAGCGTCGGGCGCACCGACGGCCGGCCGCCGACCACCGTGCCGACCTTCTACGCCTACGAACCCGGCGGAGCACTCACCATGTTCACCGCGACCCAGGGCCGGACCCCTGCCCGGATCGACGCGATCAAAGCCGCCGGCGTGATCACGTTCCTGGTGCAGGAGGAGACCTGGCCGACCAAGTACGTCACGGTCGAGGCGACGCTGGACTCCGTCACCCGGCCGACTGTGGACCAGATGCTCACCATCCTCCGCCGCTACATGCCGGAGGAAGCCGCGCAGCAGTTCGCCCACAGCGAGGTCGACAACCCCGGCAGCACGATCACGCTCTTCACCTTCACCCCATCCCGCTGGTTCTCCGCCGACAACTCGGCCTGACCTGCGCTGGGATAGCGCTCCGCCACGCAGGCGCGGCGGCGGATCCTCGGCACGACGATCCACCAGGCGTCACGAACCGTTGACGCTCGGCTAGCCATGCCGTAACAATGGGCCAACGCTGCGCAAGAAACGAGCAAAATTAGAGCAACTTTCCGACTTTGCGTCGCGGCTACTCCCCTGCGTCCTCACCACCCGCCCACCAGGAGAGGCCATGCGAATCCCGAAGTGGCGGCTGCCAACCGCCTTGCTCGCCGCGAGTGTCGCGCTCGCGGCCGCCCCACTTGTCCACCCGACCCCGGCCGGTACCGCGGCTGCCGCCGTACTCGCCGGACCCAACCTCGCCGCCGGCAAGGCCGCGTCGGCCAGCAGCAACACCCAGACGTACGGCGCGCCGAACGTGACCGACGGCAACCAGGGCACCTACTGGGAGAGCGCGAACAACGCGTTCCCGCAGTGGGTCCAGGTCGACCTCGGCTCGTCCGTCGCCACCAACCAGGTCACGCTCAAGCTGCCGACGTCGGGCTGGGACGCCCGCAACCAGACCCTCGCGGTCCAAGGCAGCACCGACGGGCAGAACTTCAGCGACCTGTCGGCGTCGGCCGTCCGCGCGTTCACTCCGCCCAGCAACACGGTGACCATCGACTACGGCACCGCGACCACCCGCTTCGTCCGCATCCGGCTCACCGCGAACACCGGCTGGCCGGCCGGGCAGCTGTCCGAGCTCGAGGTCTACGGCCCGGCGACCGGTGACACCCAGGCTCCCACCGCCCCGGGCAACCTGGCCCTCACCGAACCCGGCGCCGGCCAGATCCGGCTCAGCTGGAACGCCTCCACCGACAACGTCGGGGTCACCGGGTACGACGTCTACGCCAACGGCCAACTGCGCACCAGCGTGGCCGGCACTGTGCTCACGTACACCGACAACCAGCCCGCCAGTACGACGATCTCCTACTTCGTCCGGGCAAAAGATGCCGCAGGCAACCAATCACCGGACAGCAACACGGTGACCCGGAACGGCAGCTCCGGCCCGGGCAGCAACCTCGCGGCCGGCAAGCCGATCACCGCCTCGGGGTACGTGCACATCTTTGTCCCGGCCAACGCCAACGACGACGACGTGACGACGTACTGGGAGGGCAACGCCAACCCGGCCACGCTGACCACGGAACTCGGGTCGAGCGCCGACCTCAGTTCGATCGTGATCCGGCTCAACCCCGACTCGGCGTGGGGACCGCGGACGCAGACGTTCTCGATCCTGGGGCGGGAGCAGAGCGCGTCCGGGTTCACCACGATCGTGCCGAGCGCGTCGTACAACTTCAGTCCGGCGAGCGGGAACAGCGTGACGATCCCAGTCAGTGCACGAGTGGCCGACGTACGGCTGAACTTCACCGCGAACACCGGCGCCCCGGCCGGCCAGGTCGCCGAGCTGCAGGTGATGGGCGTACCTGCGCCGAATCCGGATCTCACCCTGTCGAACGTGTCGTGGACGCCGACCTCACCGGTCGAGACCGATGCGATCACTGTCCGCGCGACGGTCAACAACACGGGTACGGCGGGCTCCACGGCGACTGACGTGAACTTCTACCTCGGCTCCGGCAAGGTGGGAACGGCGGCTGTAGGAGCACTCGCAGCAGGAGCGTCGACAACGGTCAGCGCATCGATCGGGACGCGCGACGCCGGCAGCTACGCACTGAGCGCAAAGGTCGACGAGTCGAACGCGATCATCGAGCAGAACGACGGGAACAACACCGCGAACGCCTCCGGCCCGCTGGTGGTTACTCCGGTCGCCAGCTCGGACCTGATCGCGTCCGCGGTGAACTGGACGCCAAGTAACCCCTCGGCAGGCAACAGCATCGCCTTCTCGGTCGCGCTGAAGAACCAGGGCAGCGTCGCCTCCGCGTCCGGCGCTCACGGGATCACGCTGACCGTGCACAACGGAAGCACAGTCGTCGCCACTCTGACGGGCAGCTACAACGGCTCGATCGCTCCCGGTGCGACCACTGCCGCTGTTGCTCTAGGCAACTGGACGGCCGCGAACGGGCGATACACCGTGCGCGTCATACTCGCCGACGATGCCAACGAACTGCCGGTGAAGCGGACCAACAACACCAGCGAGCGTCCGTTCTTCGTCGGTCGCGGCGCGAACATGCCGTACGACCACCTCGAGGCCGAGGATGCCTCGGTCGGCGGCGGCGCCACCGTGATCGGGCCGAACCGCACCATCGGCGACCTGGCCGGCGAGGCGTCCGGGCGACGCGCGGTGACGCTGAACTCGAACGGTTCGTACGTCGAGTTCACCACCCGGGCCAGCACGAACACACTCGTCACCCGGTTCTCCATCCCGGACTCGGCCGGCGGTGGCGGCATCACCTCGTCGATCAACGTGTACGTGAACGGCAGCTTCCACAAGACATTGCCGCTGACCTCGAAGTACTCCTGGCTGTACGGCGCCGAGGCCTCGCCGAACAACTCACCAGGCTCGGGTCCTGCGCGGCACATCTACGACGAGGCGAACGTCATGCTGGACTCGACGTTTCCGGCCGGGACGAAGATCCGGTTGCAGAAGGACCCGGCGAACAGTACGACGTACTCGATCGACTTCGTCGACACCGAGGCCGTGGCACCGCTGGCGAACCCGGGCGCCGGGTTCGTGACGCCGAACGGGTTCACCCAGCAGGACGTGCAGAACGCGCTCGACCGGGTGCGGCAGGACAGCGCGCTGCAGGGTGTCTACCTGCCGCCGGGTGAGTACCAGACATCGTCGAAGTTCACCGTGTACGGCAAGGCTGTTCGCGTTACCGGCGCCGGTCCTTGGTACACCCGCTTCGTTGCGCCGCAGAGCCAGGCGAACACCGACGTCGGCTTCGACGCGCAGTCGTCGGCGAACGGGTCGACGTTCAGCGGATTCTCGTACTTCGGGAACTACGACAGCCGCAACGACGGACCGGGCAAGGTGTTCAACTTCGCCGGTACGTCGAACATGACCATCGACAACATCTGGGCGGAACACCAGATGTGCCTGTACTGGGGCGCGAACACCGACAACTCGGTGATCAAGAACTCGCGCATCCGGGATTCCTTTGCCGACGGCATCAACATGACCAACGGGTCGGCGGGCAACACCGTCAGCAA
Source organism: Kribbella sp. NPDC050281 (assembly GCF_040655855.1). Classification (NCBI taxonomy): domain Bacteria; kingdom Bacillati; phylum Actinomycetota; class Actinomycetes; order Propionibacteriales; family Kribbellaceae; genus Kribbella; species Kribbella sp. NPDC050281. The sequence continues at coordinate 188,963 of NZ_JBFAKS010000007.1, forward strand.
CAACGACGCCCGGTCCACCGGGGACGACAGTTTCGCGCTCTTCAACGCCACCGACAGCGGTGGTGGCGAGGTCCGGGACAACGTCTTCGAGAACCTGTCCGCGTCACTGACCTGGCGGGCCGCCGGGTTCGCGGTGTACGGCGGGACGAACAACGTCTTCCGCAACCTGTACGCGGCGGACATGCTCACCTACCCGGGGATCACGATCAGCTCGCTCGACTTCGGCATCCCGATGAACGGGTTCGGTGCGACGCCGCCGACGCGGTTCGAGAACGCCAGCGTCGTACGGTCCGGCGGGCATTTCTGGGGCAACCAGACGTTCCCGGCGGTGTGGATCTACTCGGCGACGAAGATCTTCCAGGGAATCCGGGTCAATGATCTGGACGTGGCTGATCCGACGTACTCCGGGATCATGTTCCAGACCGACTACGTCGGCGGGTCGCCGTTGTTCCCGGTCGCGGACACGGTCTTCACCAACACCACGGTGTCCGGCGCCCACAAGTCCGGCGATGCCTTCGACGCCAAGTCCGGCTTCGGCATCTGGGCCAACGAACTCCCCGAACCCGGCGAGGGCCCGGCCCGAGGAGCCGCGACCTTCACCAATCTGACCCTCACCGACAACGCAGTGGACATCCGCAACACCACGTCAACCTTCACCCTCAACCGCAACTGACCCGAAGAGTTGGGTCAGAGGTCGTCGGCTATTCGAGCGAGGGCTTCGCCGGCTTTGAGGACCAGCGCCTGGTCTTCTTCGTTCAGCCGGCGAAGCAGGTTGCCGAGTTCGGCAGCCGCCTGCTGGCCGGACGCTTCGACGGTGGCTGCGCCGGCTTCGGTCAGGACGACGGCGGTGGCGCGACCGTCGACGGGGTCGGGCTCGCGACGGACGAGCCCGGCCTCCTCGAGGGAGGCGACCGTGGTGGTCGCGGTCGGCTGCGAGCACGGCACCCGGGTCGCGATCTCACCGATCCGGATGGGTTGCTCATCGGCGACCAGCATCAGCGCGAGGAACTGCGTCGGATGCAGGACTGCCGTCGTCCTGCTCCGGCGCAGGTGCCGCACGATCCGGTGCATGCTCACCAGCAGCTGCAGGGTCTCCTGTGCCATTGCGATCACCTCCGACGAGAGGCGCCAATCGTGGCACAGCTAGATGAGGATCTCCTAAGGATCGGTCGGGTCAGGTCAGGCGGAGGTCAGGTTGATAGAGGTCCAGCCAGGTCGCGAGTGACAACGTTTGCTCGAGATGCCGGCGTCCCCGCGCCGCCGCCTCGGCCGTCGTGAACGGCTCGAGAGCGTTCCGGTCGACCAGCTCGAACACAGCGTGGTTGTCCGCCAGCAGACCGCGCACCTGACCCGCCAGCGCCTCGGCGTACGCCGGATCCTGGGTCTGCGGGTACGGCGACTTCTTGCGTTCGGCGACCGACTCGGGCAGGACGTCGCGGGTGGCGGCGCGGAGCAGGCTCTTCTCCTTGCCGTCGAACGTCTTCAGCGACCACGGGGTGTTGTACACGTACTCGACCAGCCGGTGGTCGCAGAACGGCACCCGCACCTCCAGCCCGACCGCCATACTCATCCGGTCCTTGCGGTCGAGCAGGATCCGCACCATCCGGGTCAGGTGCAGGTAGCAGATCTTCCGCATCGTCCACTCGTCGTCGGACTCCCCGTCGAGCCGTTCCACCTCGGCGACAGCCTCGGCGTACCGATCGCGTAGGTGCCCTCCGAGGTTGAGTGCCTTCCGCAGCTCGGGCCGCAGTACGCTCACCGGCCCGTCGCCGCGCCGCGTCATCATGTACGCGATCCACGGGAAGATCGGTATCTCTCGGACCGCCGGGTCGTGGAACCACAGGTAGCCGCCGAACACTTCGTCGGCCGACTCGCCGGACAGCGCGACCGTGGACTGCTCGCGGATCGCCTTGAACAGCAGGTACAGCGAGTTGAAGATGTCCCCGCCGAACGGCGCGTCGTTCGCCCTGATCACCTTCCGCCGGATCTCCGGATCGGTCAGCACGGAGTTGTCCAGCACGATGTCGGAGTGCTGCGACTTGACCAGGTCCGCGACGTCATGCACGTACGGCGTGTCCGGCGTACTCCGGAGCTCGTCCGGCCGGAAGTTGTCCGCGTGGCCCACGAAGTCGACCGCGAAACTGCGGACCTTGCGGCCGTCCTCGGCCAGCTGACCGGCCGCGAGCCCGGTGATCGCACTGGAGTCGAGTCCGCCGGACAGCAGTACACAGCGCGGTACGTCGGCGACCAACTGGCGGCGGGTGATGTCGTCGAGCAGATCACGCACCTGCGCGACGGACGTGTCCCGGTCGTCGGTGTGTGCCTTGGTCTGCAGCCGCCAGTAGTGGTTGGCGTGGATCCCGGCCCGGTCGACAGTGACTACAGTGCCCGGCTCGACCTCGGACATGCCGGCCCACAGTGAGGCGCCAGGAGTCTTCGACACCGTGAGCACTTCGCGCAGCCCGTCGATCTCGACCGCGGGGGTGATGTTGGGGTTCGCCAGGATCGCCTTCGGCTCCGAGCCGAACAGCACACCGTCGGCGGTCGGGTAGTAGAAGAACGGCTTGATGCCCATCCGGTCGCGGACCATCAACAGGGTCTCGATCCGCGGGTCCCAGATGGCCAGCGCGTACATCCCGTTCAGCCGCTCGGCGAACGCCGTACCCCACTCGACATAGGCACGCAGGACGACCTCGGTGTCGGAGTCGGTGGTGAACGGGTGACCACGGCGGCGGAGCTCGTCGCGCAGTTCGGTGTAGTTGTAGACCTCACCGCTGTAGACCATGCCGAGAGTGACCTGGCGGCCTTCCACGGTGAGGTGCGTGGTCATCGGCTGCTCACCGCCCGGGAGGTCGATGACGGCCAGTCTTCGGTGCCCGAGGGCGACGTGCGCGGCGTACCAGGTGCCTCGTGCGTCCGGTCCGCGACACGACATCGTCTCCGTCATCGCGTCGATCACGTCGTGCTCAGTGCCCAGATCGTGCCGGTAGGCCACCCATCCGGTGATGCCACACATCGTCGTCGCGCTCCTCTCCAGGAGATACATTCAATGCCAATGTATTTCTGACGATGTGTGATCACAACGGACGGATCCGTGACCTCACACCTGGGCGGCCAGTATTCCGAGCGCGAACGCGAGTCCGGTGAGCCCGAGCATCGTGGTCGCGAGGACGACGAGCCGTCGTTGCAGCGCAGGCAGTTCCGCGGAGGTCGCGAACACCCGCTGCGGCCAGTGCCGCCAGGAGACGTACCAGAAGATGCCACCGGCACCGAGTAGCAGCGCGGCCTTGATCGCATGGATCCACCAGTGGTCGTTGTCGAGCAGCAGCAGTACGACGCCGGTGACCGCGATCGCCCCGATCAGCCCGAGCACCTTCCATCGATTGCCCGAGGCAATCACTGCGGTCAGCGTCTCCCGCCCCTCCTGATCGGGCCCGAAGTACCGCTTCAGCTTCGGCTGCACCACGAACAACGAGTAAGCCATCCCCCCGACCCAAGCCGCCGCGAGCCCCGCATGAATGATCGCGACGACGGCAGTCATGCCCGGCAGCCTAAGCGCATCCCGGTGCAAGCGACGCCTGGAGATCGCGAGCCCGGCCTGCGGACTCCTCGCCGACCGACGAGGTTCACACCCGAGCGGGCCGCCGTACTGACAAAGGAGAGACGAGGTTCGCACCCGAGCGGCCGCCGTACTAACGAAGGAGAACCCTGAGCTGGCCGAGCTGTTCGAGAAGCTCGCCGAAGGAGCACGCCGTCGAGGGCATGGAGTCGAGGGCATGGAGTCGCTGGCGCCCGTGCTGGTCGACGAAATGGAGCCGCAACTACTGACCGACCGGCAGCACCTGCGACTCTCAGCCCACGTGCCGGCTGCGACGCGGGCGGGGGCGGGCGGCCTCAGGTGAGCGGCGCGAGCGGCAAACGCACGTGATCGACCGGCTGGGTAGAACGGCGGTGAATCGAATGAGGTCGCGGCCGACGCTGCCCGCGCACGAGGGCAAACAACTCGGCGGCACCGGTTGATTCGCCGGCAAGGTCGGTGACGACAGCACGGATTGGTTCGCCGGCACGGATTGGTGACGACAGTGCACTCCACCCGATCGTCAGAACGGCGGCAGATCGGCGTTGGCTGCCCGCTGACGTGGCGCCAAGGACGCGGGACCGGGCAACTCGGCAACGCGGACTGCTGTGGCGGCGCGGGTTGCTGTGGCGGCGCGGGTCGGTTCGCCGGCACGGGTCAGTTCGCCGGCACGGATTGGTGACGACAATGCACTCCACCCGATCGTCAGAACGGCGGCGGATCGGCGTTGGCTACCCGCTGATGCGGCGCCATGGACGCGGGACCGGGCAACTCGGCAGCGCGGAATGCTGTGGCGGCGCGGATCGGTTCGGCGGCGCGGCTTGTCTCGGCGGCTGGTGGTTGGGTGATGGGGCCGCGGGCGGGTGGGACGGTGGTGTGGCGGTGGCCGGATGGGGTGGTGAGGGTGATGGTCCCGTCGGGGTGGCTGGTGGTGGTCCAGCCCCAGGTGGGGGTGTCTTTGATGACGTGGTGGTATTCGCAGTAGGGCGCGAGCCCGCTGAGGGTGGTGGCGCCGGATCGCGCGAACGGCGTGAGGTGGTCGCGGTCGCAGTCGCGGGAGGTGCGGTTGCAGCCGGGCCAGGCGCAGACGGGGTGGCGGGCGAGCAGGGTTTCGGTGACGAGGGTGCCGGGGTCGTGGCGGGTGGTGGAGGCTTCGAGGACGATGCCGTTCGTGGGGTCGGTGAGGAGTCGTCGCCATGTGCCGTCCGCGGCGATGCGGCGAGCCATCTCGGCGGGGATGGGGCCGTAGCCGGTGAGTTCGGCCGGGTCGTTGTCGAGGCCGAGCAGGGTGGCGGCGGGGACGACGACTTCGATGTGGGGTCGGCGGCGGTGCTGGTCGGGTAGGCGGCGACCGAGCCAGTCCAGGCCGTTGTGGAGGATGTGTTCGAACAGGTCGGCTGCGACGTCGGCGCGGCGCTGCTCGGCAGTCCGGGCGTCCTTCGGTGCCGCATCACCGTTCACGCCACCCTCGTCAGGGCGTGGCTCAGCATCGCCTCGGCCCGCAGCACCCTCGTCAGGGCGTAGCTCAGCATCGCCTCGGCCCACAGCACCCTCGTCAGGGCGCAGCTGACCATCGCCTCGACCTGCGGCACCCTCGTGAGTGCGTGGCTCAGCATCGCCTCCGCCCGCAGCACCCTCGTCAGGGCGTAGCTCAGCATCGCCTCCGCCCGCAGCACCCTCGTCAGGGCGCAGCTGACCATCGCCTCGGCCCGCAGCACCCTCGTCAGGGCGTGGCTCGTCAACGCCTCGGCCGACAGTGCCGTCTGGCCGCGCCTTACCGCCTCCCGCGCATGCGGGGCCGTCCGGCCGCGTGAGGTGGAGCGGATCGGCGACACCCGTGGTGTTCGGGTTGCCGGGGGTGGGGGCGGTGGTGGGGGTGCCGCGTTTGGCGAGGGTGGCCATGGCTTGGATGGCGATCCAGATTTGCTGGATTTTGTCGCTGGTGTGGACGATCCACAGGCCGGCCATGCCGTTGGACAGGGGCACGATCTTGCAGGTCCGGTCGGCGTTGGCAGCGCGGTGAGCCTCGGCCATTTCACGACTGGTGTGCTTGGCGACCTGGCGGCGCAGGGAGTGCTGCAGGTTCCGGTGGGTTTGGCCGGGGGCGCGTTTCAGGACGTGTGCCTGCACCGCTTGCGCAGCGGGGTCGGGCAGTTGACTGGTGGCCTCGGAGATCGCCAGGGCTTTGCCCCAGGTCAGGGCCCCGCATCGGAGTGCGGTGTGGGTGGCCGACAATGTCGAGGTGAGCCGCAGGGCGGTGTCGACGCGGCGGCCGACGGTATTCGGCGACAACCCGAGAGCCAGGGCGATCTCGGCGTACCAGGAACGCTCGGGGTCGATCGGGCGGCCGTTCGTGTCGAGTTGGGTCGGGCGCGGAGATTCGCGGTGTTCGGCCTGGCGTTGGCGGTAGAAGGAGGCCATGGCGGTGGCCTTGATCGCTTCGGCCCAGCTGGTCAGGCGGTCGGCGGCCTTCATCAGTTCGATCAGGGCCATCGGTGACATGGCTTCCGGACGGGTCTGTTCCAGCGCGGTGGCGAGGTCACCGCCGGGCGGCAGCAACACCCAGGGCGGGGCGGTGCGGCGCAGTAGTTCCCGTTCGGCCTGGTCTTGGTCGTGGCCGTCCCACAGCTCCCATTCGAATGTGTCGACGCGGGAGAACCGGTTCCGGTCGAGCAGGGCGTCGAGTTCGGCATCCCACTCATCCTGTTCGCTGACGAACCGTGGTCCATTCGGATCGTCAGGATCCGCAGGGATGTCGAGGTCATCCGGCACCGCGACATCGCACGGCCAGTCGAGGTCATCGCCGATGACCTGTCCGCTGCCGACCGCCTGAGCAATCCCTGTCATGCGACTACATTAGAACAGGTGTTCGACATCATCAAATCCGCTGACCGGCGGCGTGCCGGCGCGAATGTCGTTACAGGGTTGACGATCCGGTGAATCGGTTGCTGATAGCAATTATCTGGAGTGGACGGGGCCGCGTGCAACGGACGAGTGGCTGCGTGGACGCTGGGGGATGCACACATGCGTGAGCCCTCGGCGTGACCCGAGGGCTCACAGGCAGAGCAACAGTCTTAGTCTTCGTCGGATTTGCCGGATTCCAGGTTGGACTTGATGAGGTCCATGACGGTGGAGTCGGCGAGGGTGGTGACGTCGCCTACCTCACGGTTCTCGGCGATGTCGCGGAGCAGGCGGCGCATGATCTTGCCGGAGCGGGTCTTGGGGAGTTCGGCGACGACCATGATCTGGCGCGGCTTCGCGATCGGGCCGATCTCCTTGGCGACGTGGTTGCGGAGCTCCTGGACCACGTCCGGTCCACCGTCGCCGGCCTCCGAGCGAAGGATGACGAAGGCGGCGATCGCCTGGCCGGTGGTCGGGTCGGAGGCTCCGACGACCGCGGCTTCGGCGACCTTCGAATGTGAGACCAGGGCGGACTCGATCTCGGTGGTGGACAGGCGGTGGCCGGATACGTTCATCACGTCGTCGACCCGGCCGAGCAGCCACAGGTCGCCGTCCTCATCCTTCTTCGCACCGTCACCGGCGAAGTAGACGCCCGGCCAACGCGACCAATAGGTCTCGACGAACCGGTCGTCGTCGCCCCACAGCGTGCGCAGCATGGCCGGCCACGGCTTGGTGATGACGAGGTAGCCGCCGGAGCCGTCCGGTACCGACTTGCCCGCGTCGTCGACGACGTCGACGCTGACCCCCGGGATCGCCTTCATCGCGGCGCCCGGCTTGCCCGCGGTCACGCCCGGCAGCGGCGAGATCATGTGCATGCCGGTCTCGGTCTGCCACCAGGTGTCCACGACCGGCGCCTTGTTGCCGCCGATGTTCTCGCGGTACCAGATGTAGGCCTCCGGGTTGATCGGCTCGCCGACCGACCCGATGACCCGCAGCGTGGACAGGTCGAACTTCGCCGGGATTTCGGCGCCCCACTTCATGAACGTGCGGATCGCGGTCGGGGCGCAGTACAGGATCGAGACCTTGTACTTCTGGACGATCTCCCACCAGCGGCCCTGGTGCGGGGTGTCCGGGGTGCCTTCGTACAGCACGGAGGTGGTCGCGTTCGCGAGGGCGCCGTACACGATGTAGCTGTGGCCGGTGACCCAGCCGATGTCGGCCGCGGTCCAGTACACATCGGTGTCCGGCTTGAGGTCGAAGACGCCCCACTGGGTGTACGACGTACCGACCAGGTAGCCGCCGGTCGTGTGCAGGATGCCCTTCGGCTTGCCGGTGCTGCCGGACGTGTACATCACGTAGAGCGGGTGCTCGGCGTCGAAAGCCTCGGGTGTGTGGTCCGCAGACTGCTTGCCGACGAAGTCCTCCCACCACAGGTCGCGGTCCTCGACCATGGCGGTCTCCTGGCCGGTCCGCTTCACCACGAGCACATTGCGTACGTCGGGGCAGTCCACCAGCGCGGCGTCCACCGCGGGCTTCAGCGCCGCCGGCGCGCCCCGGCGGTAGCCGCCGTCGGAGGTGATCACGACGCGGGCGTCGCAGTCCAGGATCCGGCCCTTGAGCGCGTCCGCGGAGAAGCCGCCGAAGATGACCGTGTGCGGGGCACCGATCCGGGCGCAGGCGAGCATCGCCACCACGGTCTCGGGGATCATCGGCATGTAGATGGCGACGATGTCACCGGGCTGGACGTTCAGCTCGAGCAGCGCGTTGGCGGCCTTGCTGACCTCGTCCTTGAGCTGGGCGTAGGTGATCTCCCGGGTGTCGCCGGGCTCGCCCTCGAAGTAGTACGCGACCTTGTCGCCGAGGCCGTTCTCCACGTGCCGGTCGACGCAGTTGTATGCCGCGTTCAGCTTGCCGTCGGCGTACCACTTCGCGAACGGCGCGTTGCTCCAGTCCAGCGTCTCGGTCGGCTCCACCGACCAGGTCAGGCGCTTGGCCTGCTCGGCCCAGAACCCCTCGAAGTCGGCGGCGGCGCGGTCGTAGGCATCGGCCTTGACGTTCGCGTTGGCGGCCAGGTCCGCGGGCGGCTCGAACCTGCGCTCCTCGTGCATCAGGTTCGACAGTGCCTCGGACTGGGGTGACTCTGCATTCGTCACGTCGACGACTCCTCCTCGCTGGCTTCGGCGCGCTGGAGCGCCCGGTTACCTTTCTACCAACCGCAGACCCCGGCGCGGAACCGGTGTATCGCCGAGCAGTCCCCGATCTGCGCCGAAGAGGACCAATTCCGGGCCGGACGGTGAGTCACGGGTTGTCCGTCACGAGTGCTGGGTCACCGGTGCTGGGTCACTGGTGCTGGGACAGGACGCGGGTGAGCAGGGTGGTCAGGCGTTTTCGGTCCGTCGGGGACAGCGCGGCGAAGATCTCGTCCTGGGCTTTCGCGACCAGCGTCGTGAGGCGTTTGTGCCGGCGGCGGCCCGAGGCGGTGATGGTGATGATGTTGCGGCGTCCGTCGGCGGGGTCCGGGGTACGCTCGACGTACCCTTCGTCGACCAGTTCGTTGAGGGCGGCAACCACGTCGCTGCGGTCGATGCCGGTGTGCCGACCGAGCGTCGCCTGACTGGCCGGGCCGAACTCGACCAGCGTCGCGAGCAGGCGGAAGTGGTACTGCCGCGCTCCCGCGGCCGCGAAGGACTCGGTCACGATCCGTTGCGCGTGCGCCGCGCTCTGGGTCAGCAACCAACTGGGCGTCTGTAACAACACGCTGGGCGTCTGCTCGTCCACGGCCCGGAGTCTATCCGTTGGCCGGTCCTACGATTCCAGTCCGGAAGAGTGCAGGAAGAGTGCCGGAAGAGGTCCAGGTGAGTTCCTGGTGGAGCCGTCGTCGGATCGGTAGGTTCGGCGTCATGGCTGGGGCTGAGGAGTACATGGAGAAGGCGTTGGACGTCGCGCGGCGAGCGGCGGAGACGCAGGTCGGGGCGATTCGGGTCGCGGCGGGTCTGGTGGTCGAGGCGACGCTCGCGGGGCGGGTGTTCTGGGTGTTCGGGACCGGGCACAGCCACCTGATCGCCGAGGAGTTGTACGGGCGGGCTGGCGGGCTGGCCGACGTTCGAGCGGTGCTCGAGCCCGGGCTGATGCTGCACGAGGGGTTGCAGAAGAGTTCGCTGCTCGAGCGGCTGCCCGGGCTGGCCGACGTACTGCTGGAGACCAACGAGATCGCCGCGGGTGACGTCATACTGATCGCGTCGAACTCGGGGCGGAACGCCGTGCCGGTGGAGTTCGCGCTCGGAGCGCGGAAGCGTGGTGCGCTGGTGATCGCGCTGACGTCGATGGCCCACAGTACGGCGACGACGTCGCGAGCGCCGGGTGGTCAGCGGCTGTTCGAGACCGCGGACGTGGTGATCGACAACTGCGGCGTGCCGGGTGACGCGCTGATCGAGGTCGACGGCAGCCCGGAACGGACCGGCGCCACCTCGACGATGGTCGGCGCGCTGCTCGTGCAGGCGCTGACGGTGGAAATCGTCACCAGGCTCACCGCCGCCGGCGAGACCCCGAACATCCTCCGTAGTCTGAACGTCTAGCAGGCCATGAGCGATGTCAGGCAGTTTCTCCTGCAGATGTCGGGCGTTCCGGGGTCCGGCAAATCCACGATCGCGCGACACGTCGGTGCCCGGTACGGCGCGATGGTCGTGGATCTCGATGTGATCAGGAGCGCCGTTCTCGATGGTGGCGTGCCGGCCGAAGGAAGCGGCAGGGCCGCCTACCCAGTCATGTACGCGTTGACTCGGAGCCTCCTGGATCAGGGGTTCAGCGTGGTGATCGACAGCCCTTGCCAGTACGAGGAGATCATGGCGACGGGCCGGGAGATCGCCGATGAGCGCGGTGTCGCCTACAAGTACGTGGAATCCCGGACGGACGATCTCGCGGTGATCGACAGTCGACTCAGAGCCAGAGTCCCGATGCGAAGCCAGCGTCGAGGCGTCGGCCTGCAGCCGGTCGATCTCGGCGATACGGACGCCGGCGGCGAGCAGGCGTTTCGAGGGTGGCTGCACCTGACGAAGCGGCCCACGCAGGGGTATCTCCAGGTGGACGCGACGGAGCCGATGGACCTGATCCTCAAAGAGGTCGAGGCCTATCTCGAGCTCGGTCAGGTGGCGCGGTAGGCCACCGTGATGTCGTAGCGGTCCGAGCGGTAGACCGAGCGGCCGAATTCGATCACCTGGTCGTTCGCGGTCCGGGGGGCCGAGGTGATGATCAGGCACGGGGTGGTCGAATCGATCTCGAGCAGCTGGGCGTCGATCGGGTCCGGTGGGGCCGCGACGATCGACGCGGACACCATCCCGAGGGCGACACCCCAGCGTGACGACAGCACGCCGTACAGGGACTTCTCGGCGAAGTCGACCTCGTCGAGGCCCGGCCATCGCCGCAACGACAGTGCCGTGCGCTCGACTGCCATCGGCTCGCCGTCCGCGGTCCGCAGGCGGACCAGGTGCAGCACCGGGGTGCCGACCGGCTCCTCCAGCTCGCGGGCCAGCTCCTCGCCGGCCGCGCCGACGCGATGCTCGAGCACCTTGGCGCCTGGCGTGATACCGCGGTCGATCATGTCCTGGCTGAACGACGACGCGAGGATCCGGGTCGGCCGCGGCTCGGCAACGAAGGTGCCACCACCGGGACGACGGGCGGCCAGTCCTTCGGCCACCACCCGGTCGACTTCCTGGCGCACCGTCATCCGGGCCACGCCGAACCGCTCCGCCAGCACGCGCTCGGACGGCAGTACCGTACCGACGGCGAGCGAGCGGGTGAGTTTCTCCAGAATCTCGCGAATCTGGTCACCCTTCGGGCGATCGGTCCGAAGCTCCGTGGGGAGTTCGGCGAGATCGCCGGGGTTGTTCCGTGGGCGAGCCATGAGGTCAGTATCCCTGGGAATGTGCCCGGCAAACCGGTTGCCGGGGGGCGCATGCCGCGGTCGTGGTCCTGATCGTTCGAGCTGCTCCGGCCGACCGAGACGGCGCTGTCCCGGACGACCTTGTCAGCCAGACTGTAACGTCAGTTACCGGCTCACGGCCAGCGAGCGTCCGCGCCCGGGTGATTCCAGCAGCGGGGGTAGTTTTACCGTTATGAGCCCCGCACAGTTCGTGAAGGAAAGCTCAGTGTCCGGCGAATGGAAACGCCAGGGCAACCGATTCACCGGCCGGATCACGCGCGATGCTGCCGCCGGTCCGGGCGAGGGTCCCGACGACCAGGACCGCTGGCCGGTCGAGCCTGGCCGGTACCGGCTGGTGGTCAGCCTGGCGTGTCCGTGGGCGCACCGATCCGTGATCGTGCGCAAGCTGCTCGGCCTGGAGGATGCGATCAGCCTGGCGATCGTCGACCCGATCCGGGACGAGCGCGGCTGGCGGTTCACCCTCGACCCGGACGGGCGTGATCCGGTGCTCGGCATCGAGTTCCTGGCCGACGCGTACCGGCGGACCGACCCGACGTACGAGGGTCGCGTGACGGTGCCGGCGATCATCGACACCGTGACCGGTTCGGTCGTCACGAACGACTACCCCCAGATCACGCTCGACTTGTCGACCGAGTGGACCGATCACCATCGCGAGGGTGCGCCGCAGCTGATCCCGGCGGATCGCGCCGAGATGGACGAGCTGATCGAGGACATCTACCGGGACGTGAACAACGGCGTGTACCGCTGCGGCTTCGCGACCACGCAGGAGTCGTACGAGGCGGCGTACGACGCTCTGTTCGCGCGGCTCGACGTACTCGAGGAGCGGCTGGCGGATCGGCCGTACCTGCTCGGCGACACGCTGCGCGAGGTCGACATCCGGCTGTTCACCACGCTGGTCCGCTTCGATGCGGTCTATCACGGTCACTTCAAGGCCAACCGCAACAAGCTGACCGAGTTCCCCAACCTCTGGCCGTACGCCCGGCGCCTGTACCAACTCCCCGCCTTCGGCGACACCGTCGACTTCGACCAGATCAAACGCCACTACTACCTCACCCACGACAACATCAACCCGACCGGCATCGTCCCCAAGGGCCCCGACGCCCGCGTCTGGACCACCTGACCGGGCGGGTCACGAGGTAGAATCCAGCTTCGGGTGTGCCGGGAAGTCTGGTCGGCGTTCGTCCGAGTGACCCCGAGCGAAGGCCCGATGCATGAGTGAGCCCCCGAGGATCCGGCAGAAGAAACGAGCGTTCCCCCGCATTCTGGGCCGGGAGCGTGCCTTCCTGGCCGACACCCTGCGGGCCGAGACCACCGGTGGTCTGCTGCTCCTCGCCGCCGCAGTGGTCGCGCTGGTGTGGGCCAACTCTCCGTGGCAGGACACCTACCACCAGGTGAGCGACGCCCGGGTCGGTCCGCTCACCGTGGAGGCGTGGGCTTCCGACGGCGCGCTGACGTTGTTCTTCTACCTGGCCGGCGTCGAGCTGAAGCGTGAGTTCGTGGTCGGCACGCTCTCGCGGATCAGCGAGGCGGTGGTGCCGGTGGCCGCGGCAGTGGCCGGAATGGTGCTCCCGGCAATCATCTACCTCGCGATCAACCTGACCGCCGAGCACGGCCGGCCGCACGGCTGGGCGGTGCCGACGGCAACGGATATCGCGTTCGCCCTTGCGGTGCTCGCGATCGTCGGCTCGTCACTGCCGAGTGCACTGCGAGCCTTCCTGCTCACGCTCGCGGTGGTGGACGACTTCGGCGCCATCCTGGTGATCGCCGTGTTCTTCGCGCACGGTTTCCACCCGCTGTCGCTGCTCGCCTCGGCCGCACTGATCGCGGTCTGGTACGTGCTCCAGCGCCGCCGCGTCCGTACGCCGTTCCTGTACGTGCCGATCGCGATCGGGGCCTGGTGGTTCATGTACGAGTCGGGGATCCACGCAACGATCGCCGGCGTCGCCCTTGGCCTGGCCACTCGCGTCGTCCCCGATCCAGGTGAGGAGCACGCGCCCGCCGAGCGGATCGAGCACCGGCTCCGGCCGTGGTCGGCGGGTGTCGCCGTACCGCTGTTCGCGTTGTTCGCCGCCGGGGTGACGTTGAGCGGGAACGCCCTACGCGAGATGCTCACCGACCCGGTCGCCATCGGAGTGGTCGCCGGGCTGGTATTCGGCAAGATGATCGGTGTGTTCGGCGGGTCGTGGGTGACCGCGCGCTTCACCCGGGCCGAGCTGAACTCCGACCTGGCCTGGCGGGATGTCGGTGCCGTGTCGGTGCTGGCCGGCATCGGATTCACCGTCGCCCTGCTGATCGCCGGGCTGGCGTTCGGCGACGACATCGCGCAGGTCGAACGGGCCAAGGCCGCAGTCCTGGTCGCCTCGCTGTTGTCCGCCCTGATCGCCGCCGCGTTGCTGTTCCGCCGCAACCGCGCGTACGCCGACTGAGCCGGGCCGCCAGACGCATGGGCCAGATGCACGGGGTTGGGTAACGGCGGCGGTAGTGTCGGGGCACGGACCGGTGGAAGGAGTGCCATGTCGATGGGGCAGAACGGGGACGAGCCCACGGTCGGCCAGCTCGTCGCGAACGCCAGCAAGGACCTGTCCAACCTGGTCCGCAGCGAGATCGAGCTCGCGAAGACCGAGCTGAAGAAGTCCGCGGTCAAGGCCGGCACCGGCGCGGGTCTGTTCGCCGGCGCGGCCTTCCTGGCGCTGCTGGCGATCGTCCTGCTGTCCATCGCTCTGGCCTACGCGTTCACCGCGCTCGGCCTGCACCCGGCGCTCGCCTTCCTGGCCACCGCCGGCATCTACCTGGTGATCGCCGCCGTCCTGGTGCTGATCGGCAAGCGGTCCCTCAGCAGCGCGAAGGGTCCGGAGCGCGCGATCAAGACCTCGAAGGAGTCGGTCGACGCACTCAAGGCGATCGGTAAGGGCGACGAGGTGAGCCTCCCCGGCGCCCAACCTGAGCCCACCGCCCCTCCTGAGCCCGGCGGACGGCGCTGAGCCCGGCAGGTGTCGTCGACCTCCTGGTCGACGGGCCTTGGTCGCACTCACTGGTGGCGGCCAACGGAGCACGGTTCCACGTCGCCGAATGCGGAGCGGCCGACGACCCACTGGTCCTGTTCCTGCACGGCTTTCCCGAGTTCTGGTGGGCCTGGCGTCACCAGCTGCCGGTGGTTGCCGCGGCGGGCTACCGCGCCGTCGCGATGGACCTGCGCGGGTACGGCGCCAGCGACAAGACCCCACGCGGTTACGACCCCTACACCGCTGCCGCCGATGTCTCCGGCGTCATACGTTCGCTGGGTGCCACGGACGCCGTCGTGGTCGGCCACGGCTGGGGTGGCTTCATCGGCTGGTCGGCCGCCGTACTCGCGCCGCGTCAGGTCCGGGCGCTGGCCGCGGTCTCGGCACCACACCCGCTTCTGCTGGCCCGGTCCGGTCAGCCGAAGGCGCTGACGCGCACCGCGTGGTTCCAGCTGCCGATCCTGCCCGAGCGTCGTCTGCTCGCCCAGGACGGCATGCATATCGAGCAGCTCCTCCGCGCGTGGGCGGCGCCTGGCGGCAGCTTCCCCGATGCCGAGGCGTCCCGCCGCTACCGCGCCGCCTTGCAGGTCTGGCCGGCACCGCACTGTGCGCTCGAGTACCACCGCTGGTTCGCCCGGTCCCGGCTACGCCCCGACGGGCGCAAGTACTCGGCCAGGATGCGTACGCCGATCGCCGTACCCGTGCTGCAGATCTACGGGGCACAGGACGCGGCGGTGTCGCCGACCGCGGTCACCCCTCCTCGCCTGATCACGGCACCGCTCCGCCACGAACTGCTCACCCCGTCGGGCCACTTCCCGCACGAGGAAGCGCCGGACCTGTTCAACACCCAGCTTCTGCATTGGCTGGCGTCCGTCCGGGGGTAGAGCATGCAGTGGGCGTGCGCTCCCCCGTACCGGAGGTCCCGATGACCGCCAACCTCCCCGACGGCTCGACGCGATAGGTGAGCTTGTTGATGCTGCCGCAGCCGTAGACGATGGTCAGCCAGACCTCTTTGTGATCGCCTCGGTCGAGGAGTTCGCCGACTGAGATCTCCGCGAAGCGACGCGTGAAACATCCCGTCGAGGTACTGGCTGTCAGGGGGGTTCCCCAGCGGGCAGGCACTGTGGCGGAGACCCGCCGGCTGATCTCCTGCCGGCTCAGCTCCGTCAACTGTGCTGGTGAAGGCATCCCTGGCATCTTCCAGGCGGGCGTCTGCAGCAGCACCAGTTGCCGCCAGCCGTCGCTCGGCTGGTAGCGCCGAGCGGTCGCCTCGATCGCGCCGACCCAGATGTCCGTGTCGGAGACGGGCTTCGCCGCGGCGGCCGGCTGCGAAGCCGGGCCGGTCAGCCACCGGATGCCGACCAGAGCGCCCGCGACGACGATCAGGATCGCGGCCACGGCCAGCAGGATCGGGCCGGTCCGCCGCCTTGTGGTTGCCTCGGGCAAGCGGTCGGTCAGCTCCTCCTTCTCCGTGAAGGTCTCCCGGAGCAGCTCGCCGATCTCGTCGTCTGTCAGCCTGGCCATCTCAGTGCTCCTCCTCGGCGGGCAGCTTGTTCCGCAGTGTCTCCAGCCCTCGGGAGGCATTGGACCGGACCGTGCCGGGCGCGACGCCCAGTACTTCGGCGATCTCGTTGTCCGGCAGGTCTTCGTAGTACCGCAGGACGAGCACGGCGCGTTGCTGGCGTGGCAGCCCGGACAGGAGGCGCCAGGCGGCGTCGCGCTGAGCCTGCCGAGCGCTGATGTCCTCACCCGACGGCTGGTCGGCCGTCTCGGCGATCGGGACCTCGCTGTACCTCCTCAGCCGGCGCCAGCTGAGGAACTCGTTGACCACCATGGTCCGCAGGTACGCCTCGGGATGGTCCAACGCACTGATCCGGGCCCACTTGCGGTGCGCGCGGGCGAACACGGTCTGAACCAGGTCCTCGGCACTGTGCACCCCGCCGGTCAGCATCAGACCGAGCCGTAGCAGCCGCCGCTCGCTCGACTGCACCAGCTCGTCGAACGACAACGCCTGTTTCACCCCATCGACCGTCACCGTCACACCCCTTCAACGCGGCGGCGGCGCCGATCTGCTGCACGACCTCACGTGCAGGTCTGGGTGGAGACCTCCTGGGTGGCGTTGGCGCCGTCGCGGGCGTCGTCGGCGACCTGTTCGGCGGTCAGGACGTAGCCGGTCCGGTTGTCCTCGACCGATGCCGCGAACACCACGCCGTACACGGTGCCCTTGGACGACAGCAGCGGGCCGCCGGAGTTGCCCGGCCGGACCGAGGCCCAGATCGAGAACGCCTGCCGGGTGACCGTGCGGTCGCCGTAGATGTCCGGACCGCGGAGCCGCTCCTCGGACCGGATCCGGGCCGGCTCGGAGTCGAACGGACCGTTCTCCGGGTACCCGAGCACGACCGCCGGGTCGTCCGCCTTGCCGCTCAGGTCGAAGTTCAGCGGCGCCATGTCCAGCTTGGGCACGTACAGCACCGCGACGTCGACCTCGGGGTCGAACAGTACGACGGTCGCCTCGTACGACTTCCCGTTGACCTCGACCTGTGGCGAGCTGACCCCGGCGACGACGTGGGCGTTCGTCATCACCCGCTGCGGCGCGTAGACGAACCCACTGCCCTCGAGACCGCGCGAGCAACTCGCGACCCCGGTGACCTTGGCGATCCGGGTGTAGGCCTGCCGGACCATCGGCTGCCGGGCGATCGCGGAGTCGGGCGGTTGCGTCTCGCGGATCCGCTCCGGCACGAACGGGTCGAGGAAGCGCGGGAACAGGTCGGTGTTCACGACGTCGTTGAACGCCTGCAGGGCCTGGTCGGCGCGGCTCGGCAGCACCTGGTCGACCTTCGCCAGCACCTGTGAGCCGCGGACGGCGGACGTCACGCTCGGGATCCGCGCGCCGCTCACCGCGACACCGAGCACCCACGAGACGATCAGCACCGACACCGCCGCCAGCGCGGCACCACCGAGCGCATCGACGGCCTTCACCGGCCGCCAGGTCATCTTGTTCCTGAGTCTGGACCCCAGGACGGCACCTATGGTCCGTCCGATCGACGCGAGCACCACGACCAGCACCAGCGCGGCGAACGAGACCGAGACGCTCGGTGAGAAGTTGTCCAGCACCCGCGGTACGCCCCAGACGCCGACCGCGGCACCGGCAAGCAGGCCGATCGTGGCGCAGGCACCGAGGACGAACCCCTCGATGTACCCCGAGATCGCCACCAGCGCGGTGATGATCAGCAGCGCGTAGTCGAGCTTGCTCACTCCACACCTTCCGACTCGTCACCGTCCGGACGGCCGAGGTCGTGCTCGATGGCGGTCAGCCGCCGCACGTCCTCCGGTCGTCGCCCCTCGCTCCGCCAGGCCGCCTCGACCAGTCGGTCGGGCAACGGTACGACGACCGAGGGGTCCCAGTCGCGCGCCCAGCCGCCCAGCACCAGCAATTTGTCCAGCAGCCCGGCGGTGAAACCCCAGATGTACAGGTCACCGACGGTGAACGCCGGCCCGGTGAATCCGGACGGGTGCAGGCAGCTGATCCGGTTCGCCGGATCGACCAGCGCGCTGACGGGCACGGTGTGCACCGACGCGACCTCGGCCGGGTCGACCACTGCGACCGGCGACGGCTCCCGCCACCAGGCCAGCACCGGCGACACCCCGAAGTTGCTCACCGGCACCCAGAGCGCCGGCCAGATCGCGAACGGTACGACGCCGGCCGGGTCCAGACCGGTCTCCTCCTCGGCCTCCCGCAAGGCGGTCCGCACCAGACCGTCGTCACCGGTGCCGTCCTCCGGATCGACGCCACCACCCGGGAACGCCATCTGCCCGGCGTGCCGCCGCAACGTCCAGGCCCGCTCGGTCAGCAGCACCTCCGGCCCGTCGTTGCCATCAGCAAGCAAGATCAGAACGGCCGACTGCCGCACGGACGGATCGTCCGGCGGCAGGAAGCGGGACAACAGCTTCGGGTCGACCTCCTCGGACGCCTTCGCCAGCCGCTGCAGCCAGTCCGGGATCTCCACACCCTCGAACGTCACAACGCCACTCCCAGCTTGTCCCGCACCAGTTGGTCCAGCTGCTGCTGCGACGTGAACGGCCCGTGGTGGACGTAGGCGATCGCACCGTCGGAGTTGACGAACACGCTGATCGGTGGCCCGCCGATCTTGAACGGCTGGCGCAACTGCTTGTCCGTGTCCACCAGGTGCGGGTAGCTCAACTGCTGATCGCCGGCGAACTTCACCGCCAGCTCGGCCCGCGGATCGTCGTAGTCGATCCCCAGCAGCTGCACCTTCCCGGTCGCCCGCTTCGCCAGATCCGCCAGGTACGGCGCTTCTTCGCGGCAGGGGGTGCACCACTGGGCCCAGACGTTGATGACGAGTGGGCCACGGAGGTCCGCGAGCCTGACGTCAGGCCCACTCCCCAGGCAAGGCAGGCTGACGTCCGGAAGTCCGTTGCTGACCGGCGGTTTCGACTCGGTCGGCGGGCAGGCCGCCAGCTTGTCGGCGCCGGCCACCGAGGACTGGGTGATTGTGTCGCCCGCGCTGGGCTGGTCGGACCCACACGACGCCAGGAGCAGTCCGGCGACAATCCACCCGACCGCCCACAGCGTCGTACGCACCCTCATGCCGGGACCTTCACCAACTTCGCCGCGGCCTCGGGGTTGGTCGGGCCGGTGCCGTAGGACGGGCACCACTGAGCCACGGGGCAGGCGCCGCAGGCCGGCTTCTTGGCGTGGCAGCGACGGCGGCCGTGGAAGATCAGCCGGTGCGAGAGCATCGTCCAGTCCTTCTTCGGGAACAGCTCGCCGATGATGTGCTCGACCTTGACCGGGTCCTGCTCGGTGGTCCAGCCGAACCGGCGTACAAGGCGGCCGAAGTGGGTGTCGACGGTGATCCCGGGGATGCCGAAGGCGTTGCCGAGCACCACGTTCGCCGTCTTGCGGCCGGTGCCGGGCAGCTTGACCAGCTCGGTCAGCTTGTTCGGTACGACGCCGTCGTAGTCGTCGACCAGGGCCTGGCCGAGCTTCATCACGCTGTTGGTCTTGGCCCGGAAGAAGCCGGTCGGCTTGAGGATCGCCTCCAGCTCCTCCCGGTCCGCCTCCGCGTAGGCCTGGGCGTTCGGGTACTTCGCGAACAGGCCCGGGGTCACCTTGTTCACCAGCACGTCGGTGGTCTGGGCCGACAGGATGGTGGCCACCAGCAACTCGAGCGGGGTGGTGAAGTCCAGTTCGCAGTGAGCGTCCGGATACGTCTCGGTGAGCACCTTGTGCATCTTCCGGGCCCGGCGGACGAGCTGGGTGTGCGTCTCGTCGACGAAGACCGGGGCCTTGCGAGGGAGCTTCAGAGGTACTGTCGGCAGCGGCCCTGGGACCGGAGCCGCGACACGCGGGGATGGCATGCAGGACAGCCTACGTGGCGGGTCCGACACCCGAGGGGCTACGGTTTTGGGGCAACCGGGTGTGCACGACCCGGTGCCGGGAGGGGTCGAACCCCCGCCCGCAAGTCGTGGTCGAAGGTCCTAGGAGGCCCAAAGTGGATGCCGCAGTGCTCCGACAGGCACCGCTGTTCAGTCAGCTCGACGACGAGGCGGCCGACGCCCTGGCCGCCTCGATGACCGAGAACCGGCTGCGCCGCGGCCAGGTGCTGTTCCACGAGGGCGACTCCGGTGATCGGCTGTTCGTGGTCGTCGAGGGCAAGGTCAAGCTGGGCCGGACCTCGGCCGACGGCCGGGAGAACCTGATCGCGGTCCTCGGCCCGGGTCAGATGTTCGGCGAGCTGTCCCTGTTCGACCCGGGACCGCGCTCCGCGACGGTCACCGCGGTCACTGACGCCTCACTGATGTCACTGACCCACGACGAACTGCTGCGCTGGCTGGCCGGCCGCCCCGAGGTGGCCCGCGGCCTGCTGCTCCAGCTGGCTTCCCGGCTGCGCAAGGTCTCCGACGTGGTCGCCGATCTGGTGTTCTCCGACGTCCCGGGCCGGGTCGCGAAGGCCCTGCTCGACCTGGCGAGCCGCTTCGGCCGGACCGCCGACGACGGCGTCCACGTCCACCACGACCTCACCCAGGAGGAGCTGGCCCAGCTCGTCGGCGCCTCCCGCGAGACCGTCAACAAGGCCCTCGCCGACTTCGCCTCCCGAGGCTGGGTCCGCCTGGAGCCACGTTCCGTCGTACTGCTCGACGTCGACCGCCTCCAACGCCGAGCCCGCTAACCGTTCAGGTAGTCCAGCTGGGCCCGGACCGATCTCTCGGCCGCGGGCCACAGGCTGCGGTCGACGTCGGTGTAGACGTGCTCGACGACTGCTTCTGGAGTGGTGTGGCCTGCGGCTCTTGCTGCGCGGACCTGGGCCAGGCGTTCGTGGCGGTGGTTCAGGTAGTAGGTCAGGACGGCGGTGGGGTCGTCGATGACGGGGCCGTGGCCGGGGAGTAGGCGGTCTACGCCGGCTGGGGAGTTGGCGAAGGCCCGGAGGCGCTCGAGAGACTCGAGATAGGGGCCCAGGGCACCGTCTGGGTGGGCTACGACGGAGGTGCCGCGGCCCAGGACGGTGTCTCCGCTGAGGAGTGAGCCGTCCTGCGGGAGCCAGAAGCAGACCGAGTCGAGCGTGTGGCCGGGCGTCGGAAGGACCTCGATGCGGAGGTCGCCGGCGGTGATCACGTCCCCCTCTGCGAGGCCGTGAGCGTGGTCCGTGGGGATGCGGAACGCCGGGTCGACCGAGCGGACCGCGCAGTTCGCACGGTTCGCGAACCAAGCCGCGCCCTCTGAGTGATCCGGGTGCTTGTGCGTGAGCAGTACGACGGCCACGTCGCCGGCGGCATCGAGCACGGCCTGCAGGTGCTCCTCCATCAGCGGACCAGGATCGACCACCACGGACCGCTCCGCGTCAGGCGCTCGCAGGATCCACGTGTTGGTGCCGTCCAGCGTCATTGGCCCCGGGTTCGCGGCCAGCACGCGGGCGGCGTACGGCGTCACCTGCTCGACAGTCATGTGGTCTCCAAATAGGCCTGGTCGCCCTCGACCCGTACGGCGGGCAGCACCGGCCGGATCTCGCGGTCACCTGCCGCGGCCAGGGCCGCGGCGACATCGTCGTACGGCGTGAGGTCGCGGCAGCAGACGTACGTCGGGGGCAGCATCAGCAGCTCACCCGCATGCACCGCGGTGACGGCGTCGGCCGGGCGCATCCAGGCGACCTGGTCGGACTCGCTCGTCACGTCCCGGGTGATCTGGCCGGCCGGGAGCGCGGCGACGAAGAAGCGGGTGTCGTACCGCCGTGGTTCGAACTCGGGGGTGATCCAGTGCGCCCACGCGCCGAGCAGATCGGCCCGCAGCACCAGCCCGCGCCGATGCAGGAAGTCGGCGAACCCCAGCTCGCGCGACTCCAGGGCGACCCGGTCGGCCTCCCAGTCGTCGCCGGTGGTGTCGTCGACGACCGATTCACTCGACGGCCCCGCCAGCAGTACGCCGGACTCCTCGAACGTCTCGCGTACGGCGGCCGCGACAAAGGCAGCCGCGGCTTCGGCTGTGCACCCCATCCGGGCCGCGAACCACGCCGGCGGCGGGCCGGACCACGAGTCGGCGACGGTCGAGTCGGTCGGATCGACCCGCCCGCCGGGGAACACGGTCATCCCGGCCGCGAACGCCATCGACTGCTGCCGCCGGAGGAGGTAGACCTCCGGTCCGGCGGCAGTGTCGCGCAGCAGGATCACCGTCGACGCCGGCCGCGGGTCGACCGGCGTACGGGCCTCACGGACGTAGGCGAGGGCGGCCTGCGCCATCCGTCCGGACAGCAGTTCGGAATCCAGATCGCGGACCATGCCGAGCCGTCAGGCGACCTCGACGATCAGCTCGACCTCGACGGGCGCGTCCAGCGGCAGCACCGGTACGCCGACGGCGCTCCGCGCGTGCTGGCCGGCCTCGCCGAAGACCTGGCCGATGAGCTCGGACGCGCCGTTGGCGACCTGCGGCTGACCGGTGAAGTCGGGCGTCGAGGCGATGAAGGCGACCACCTTGACGACCCGGGCCACGGTGGCCAGGTCACCGATCTGCGCCTTGATCGCGGCCAGCGCGTTCAGCGCACACTGCTGGGCGCAGTCGCTGGCGACCTCGGCGCTCACCTCGCCGCCGACCTTGCCGGTGGCGATCAGGGTGCCGTCGCGCAACGGCAGCTGGCCGGACGTGTAGACGAGGTTGCCGGTCCGAACGGCCGGTACGTACGCCGCCACCGGCTTGGCCACGTCGGGCAGCTTGAGGCCGAGCTCGGTCAGCTTCTCCTCGGGGTGGCTCATTTGTCCTCGATCTCCCGCTTGAAGTAGGCGACCAGGTTCTCCGGGTTCAGGCCAGGGACGACCTGGACCAGCTCCCAGCCGTCCTGGCCGAAGTTGTCCAGGATCTCCTTGGTCGAGTGAACCAGCAGCGGTGCGGTGAAGTACTCGAACTTCTTCATGAGGTGGACTCTAACGGGCGCCGTAGCGAGTGTGGTGTGGCCCACGTCCTACCCTGGAGACCATGGCGAGGCTGCACGTGGTGACCGGCAAGGGCGGCACCGGGAAGACGACCGTTGCGGCTGCCATGGCACTCGCGCTGGCCGAGCAGGGCAAGCGGATCCTGCTGGTCGAGGTGGAAGGCAGGCAAGGGCTTGCCCAGCTCTTCGACATCCCGCCACTGCCGTACGTCGAGACCCGGATCGCGCAAGGTCCGGGCGGCGGCGAGGTATTCGCGCTGGCCGTCGACGCCGAGGCCGCGCTGCTGGAGTACCTGGACATGTACTACCACCTGGGCCGGGCCGGGAAGGCGCTCGACAAGGTGGGCGCGATCGACTTCGTCACCACGATCGCCCCGGGCCTGCGCGACGTCCTGCTGACCGGCAAGGTCTACGAAGCGACCCGGCGGAAGGCGCACGGGCGGCTCGCGTACGACGCCGTCGTACTGGACGCACCGCCGACCGGGCGGATCGCACGGTTCCTGAACGTGAACCACGAGGTCGCCGACCTGGCCAAGGTCGGGCCGGTCCGCAACCAGGCGGACGCGATCATGGGCATGCTGCGCTCGGACGTGACCCGGATCCACCTGGTCACGCTGCTGGAGGAGATGCCGGTCCAGGAGACGCTGGACGCGGTCGAGCACCTGGAGGAGCTGGACCTACGGATCGGTTCGATCGTCGTGAACATGGTCCGCAACAGCCCGCTCGACGACGAGTCGATCGCCCTTGCGGTGAAGGAGAAACTGCCCGCCGCCGAGATCTCCCGAGGGCTGCGCGCCGCCGGTGTTGGCGTGAGCAAAGGGCTGGTGGACACCCTGATCGCGGAGGCGCACGACCACGCCGTCCGGATCGGACTGGAACGCGAGAACCGCGACCGGATAGATGCCCTCGGCAAGCAGGTGACCGAACTGGCACTGCAGCCGGAGGGAATCGACAACGGCACCCTGATCGACCTGGCCGAGGAGTTCCGCGCGTGACGGACTTGGATCTGGATGCTTTGATCGACGACCCGGGGACGCGCATCGTGGTCACCTGCGGCGCCGGCGGGGTCGGCAAGACGACCACGGCCGCGGCGCTCGGGTTGCGGGCCGCCGAACGCGGGCGGAAGGTCGTCGTACTGACGATCGACCCGGCCCGGCGGCTGGCGCAGTCGCTCGGGCTGACCGAACTGGACAACACCCCCCGCGAGGTGGCCGGTGTCCATCCCGCGAACGGTGGCCGGCTGGACGCGATGATGCTGGACATGAAGCGGACCTTCGACGAGGTCGTGATCGCCCACGCTACGCCGGACAAGGCCGAGCAGATCCTCGCGAATCCCTTCTACGTCGCACTGTCGTCGTCGTTCGCGGGGACGCAGGAATACATGGCGATGGAGAAGCTCGGCCAGTTGCACAAGCAGGCGGAGCAGTCCGGCGACTGGGACCTGATCGTCGTCGACACCCCTCCGTCGCGGTCGGCGCTCGACTTCCTGGACGCACCGGAGCGGTTGGCCTCGCTGCTGGAGGGACGGTTCCTGCGGTTGCTGCTGGCACCTGCCCGCGGGCCGTTCCGGCTGATGTCGGCCGGGGTGAACATGGCCATGTCGGTGCTGAACAAGGTGCTCGGTGCGCAGGTGCTGACCGACGTACAGACGTTCGTTGCGGCGTTCGACACGTTGTTCGGCGGCTTTCGGCAGCGGGCCGAGCGGACCGTGGCGCTGCTGCGTGAGCCGCACACGGCGTTCCTGGTGGTGGCCGCTCCACAGAACGACGCGCTGCGGGAGGCGTCGTACTTCACCGAGCGGTTGCGCGAGGAGAGCATGCCGCTGGCCGGCGTGGTCCTGAACCGCGTGACCAACACCCACGTGCCGGATCTGTCGGCCGAGCGGTCACTGGGCGCGGCGGAGCGACTGGAGGAGGCGGACAAGTCGCCGCTGACCGCCGCCGTACTGCGGTTGCACGCCGACAAGATGCAGCAGGTCGTCGGGGACCACAAGCGGGCCGACCGGTTCCGCCGCGGCCACCGCGCGATCCCGACGGTGGAGGTCCCGGCCCTCGCCGACGACGTCCACGACCTCACCGGCCTGCGCCTCATCGGCGACCTGCTCACAGCCGTTTGAGGCTGCGGCTGTCAAGCTTCTGCACGCTCCTGCACAGGCGGCCCCAATGGCACCGGACGGTCCCTAACCTGACCTCCGCGGCGCCATTCCCCGACCCTGTGGAGGTTCACCCGAACATGTCAGTACTTCGCCCAACCTCGCGACGGCTCCTGGCCGCCGCGACGCTGACAGCCGTCAGCATCGTGAGTACGACGACAGCCGGCGCCGCTCAACCATCGACGCCGGCTACCAGCGCTGTGGCTGCCGGCGGCGCGCACTTCGCCGTGCTCGTCCCGCCCGGCGCTCCCCTGACCGCAGCCGAGACCGCGATCACCGCCAATGGCGGGACCATCGGTCAACGCTGGCCGCAGATCGGTGTGGTGTTCGCACGCTCACCGCAGTCCGACTTCGCGATCAAGGTCCGGCAGGCGCCCGGCGTCGCCGGCGCCGGCGCGACCCGCGCGCTCAACGACCTCGCCGACGCCAAACGGACCACCGGCGGTCAGTTCCAGCGGGTACCTGCTCAGATCCCGCTGAACCGCGCCGGTCGGTCGACGTCGGCGGGTGAGCCACTGGCCGCGAACCAGTGGAACATGAAGCTGATCCAGGCCGACCAGGCCAACGAGGTCAACCCGGGCAGTCACAGCGTCCTGGTCGGCGTTCTCGACAGCGGAATCCAGGAACCCACCCGGACCTCGCGCCGAACATCGACCGGGCCGCCTCGGCGGGCTGCGCGAACGAAGGCGTGCCGGACACGTCCGAGGCCGCGTGGACCGACGACTTCGGCCACGGGACGCACGTGGCCGGCATCGTCGCGGCCGCCAAGAACGGGATCGGCGTGGCCGGGGTCGCACCGAACGTGCGGGTCGCGTCGATCAAGGTCGGCGACGCGGACGGCTTCATCTACCCCGAGTTCGCGGTCTGCGGATATGTCTGGGCCGCGGACCACGGCGTGGACGTCGCCACCGCGTCGTTCGCGGTGGACCCGTGGCTGCGGTGGTGCGCCACCGATCCCGATCAGAAGGCCGTCTCCGCCGTGATGCAGCGGGCGATCAGCTATGCGAACGGCAAGTCGGTCGTCGCGGTCGCCTCGCTGGGCAACGACAACTGGGACCTGGCGCACAACGTCGTCGACTCCTTCAGCCCGACCAACGGCCCTGCGCAAGTGCGGGTCACCGACAGCAACTGCAAGATCTTCCCGGCCGAGGCCACTGGCGTGAACGGCGTCAGCTCGGTGGGAGCGTTCAAGGACCGCTACTACAACTCGAACTACGGAACGGGTAAGGCCGACATCACCGCCCCGGGTGGCGACCGGCTCTTCCAGATCCCGCAGACGCCGGACGCGGACGGCCGGGTGCTGTCGAGCGTGCTGGACGGCTACGGCTACATGCAGGGCACCTCGATGTCCACTCCGCACGTCGCGGGCGTTCTCGCTCTGGTGAAGAGCAAGCACCCCGAGGTGTCCGGGCAGCAACTCTTCACGGCCGCCGTCCGCGCGGCGGAGATGCTGCCGTGTCCGCCGGGTGGGATCGACGACCCTGACGGTCAGGGCACGTACAAGGCCGTCTGTGACGGCGGCGCCACCGGGTCCGGCTTCTACGGCGCCGGGCTGGTGAACGCACTCAACGTCGTCAGCTGATCACGTTCCGGGTCTGGCGGTCCCGTTCGGCCGCCAGGCCTGGTTCACCGTGAGCGAACGCCGCCCCCACCGGGAATGACCTGGTGGGGGCAATGGTTGAGCCTGTCAGACTCAATCTTTCGTAAGGGTGTGACAGCGTGACCGATACGTTGAATCTTCCTGTTCTGCCGCTGGACGACGTCGTGGTCCTGCCGGGGATGGTCGTGCCGGTCCGACTGGCCGACCCCGAGGCACGGGCGGCGATCGACGCCGCGCAGGCCTCTGGCCAGGACCAGGTGCTGCTGGTACCGCGGCTGGACGGGAAATATGCCAAGGCCGGGACGCTCGGTGAGATCGAGCAGATCGGCCGGCTGCCGGGCGGTGCCCAGGCGGCCGTGATCCGCGGGACCTCGCGGGTCCTGATCGGCGCCGGGACCACCGGTCCGGGTGCCGCGCTGTGGGTAGGCGCAACCGAGCTGCACGAGATCACCGACACCAGGTCGGCCGAGCTCGCCCGCGAGTACAAGACCCTGATGACCTCGGTGCTGCAGCGTCGCGGCGCCTACCAGGTCATCGACTCCGTGAAGCAGGTGAACGATCCCGCGGAGCTGTCCGACCTGGCCGGCTACGCGTCGTACCTGACCAACGAGCAGAAGTCCTGGCTGGTGGAGAACCCGAACGTCTCCGAGCGGCTGGAGAAGCTGATCGGCTGGGTGAAGGACCACCTCGCCGAGCTCGAGGTCTCCGAGACGATCCAGAAGGACGTCCAGGAGGGCATGGAGAAGCAGCAGCGGGAGTTCCTGCTGCGCCAGCAGATGGCCGCGATCCGCAAGGAACTGGCCGAGCTGGACGGCAAGGCCGAGTCCGAGGAAGAGGACTACCGGGCCCGCGTCGAGGCTGCCGACCTGCCCGAGCACGTGCGCAAGGCCGCGCTCGCCGAGGTCGACAAGCTGGAGCGGACCGCGGAGCAGTCCCCCGAGGTCGGCTGGATCCGCACGTGGCTGGACACCGTTCTCGAACTGCCGTGGAACGAGCGGACCGAGGACAGCTACGACATCCGCGACGCGCGGGCCGTGCTGGACGCGGACCACTCCGGTCTGGACGACGTCAAGGAGCGCATCACCGAGTACCTGGCCGTACGGCGCCGCCGTGCGGACCGTGGCCTCGGTGTGGTCGGTGGACGCCGCAGTGGCGCCGTACTGGCCCTGGTCGGTCCGCCTGGTGTGGGTAAGACCTCGCTGGGTGAGTCCGTGGCGCGGGCGATGGGCCGCAAGTTCGTCCGGGTCGCGCTGGGCGGCGTGCGGGACGAGGCCGAGATCCGCGGTCACCGGCGGACGTACGTCGGTGCGCTGCCGGGCCGGATCGTCCGGGCCATCACCGAGGCCGGATCGATGAACCCGGTGGTGCTGCTGGACGAGATCGACAAGGTGGGTGCGGACTACCGGGGTGACCCGACGGCCGCTCTGCTGGAGGTCCTCGACCCGGCGCAGAACCACACCTTCCGGGACCACTACCTGGAGGTCGAGCTGGACCTGTCCGACGTGGTCTTCCTGGCCACGGCGAACGTGCTGGACTCCATCCCGGCGCCGCTGCTGGACCGGATGGAACTCGTGCAGCTGGACGGGTACACCGAGGACGAGAAGGTCGTCATCGCCCGTGACCACCTGCTCCCGCGTCAGCTGGAGCGGGCGGGCCTGACGGCGGACGAGGTGACCATCGAGGACTCGGCGCTGCGACTGCTGGCCGGCGAGTACACCCGTGAGGCCGGCGTACGGCAGCTGGAGCGTGGGATCTCCCGGGTCCTGCGTAAGGTGACGGCTCGGATGGCACTCGGCGAGGACACTGGTGCGCTGACCATCGGCGCCGGCGACCTGAAGAGCTACCTGGGTTCGCCGAAGTTCACTCCGGAGTCCGTCGAGCGTACGGCGCTTCCGGGTGTGGCTACCGGGCTGGCAGTGACCGGTGCGGGTGGTGACGTGCTCTTCGTCGAGGCGTCGCTGGCCGACAAGGAGACCGGCCCGACCGGAGTCACGCTGACCGGACAGCTCGGTGACGTGATGAAGGAGTCGGCGCAGATCGCCCTGTCGTACCTGCGCTCGCACGGCGCGGAGCTGGGGCTGCCGGTCGGCGACCTGGCCGAGCGGAACGCCCACATCCACGTCCCGGCCGGTGCCGTCCCGAAGGACGGACCGTCGGCGGGTGTCACGATGACGACCGCACTGGCGTCGCTGCTGTCCGGGCGGCCGGTCCGCTCGGAGGTCGCGATGACCGGCGAGGTGTCACTGACCGGACGGGTCCTCCCGATCGGTGGGGTGAAGCAGAAGCTGCTCGCCGCGCACCGGGCCGGGCTGACCACGATCCTGATCCCGAAGCGGAACGAGCCGGACCTGGAAGACGTACCGGAGTCCGTGCTCGCGGAGCTGACCGTCCACCCGGTCAGCGACGTCCGCGAGGTGCTCGACCTGGCCCTCGAACCGGCCCAGGTGGACGCACACCAGTACGCCGCCTGACCGGCGTACGACAGGAGGGCCCGAGCGCTTCGCTCGGGCCCTCCTCCTTTTGGATGAAACCCTTTCCGACACGCCCGCAGGGCGTGATGGAACTCACATTCGCCCAGGTAACCCGACCAGGCGATCCCGTAGTCTCTATAACCATGCGTGTCAGGGAAAAGGGCGACCGGGGAGTCGTTCAATCTGTGGTTCTGTTCCTCGGGGTGAGCGTGCTGTCGGGGGCTTTGGCCGCCGGTCTCGCCATCCCGTTCGCCGGCCTGGCCGGATTCACCACCGAGAAGACCACACAGACCCTGCAGGACCTGCCGCAGCAGTTCGACGAGGTCCCGCTCAAGCAGAAAAGCACCATCCTGGCCGCCGACGGTTCGCTGATCGCCACGCTGGCCGAGCAGAACCGGGTGCCGGTCTCGCTCGACAAGGTCGCGCCGATCATGCAGAAGGCGATCGTCGCGATCGAGGACGACCGGTTCTACGAGCACGGCGCGCTGGACGCCAAGGGCACTCTGCGCGCGCTGCTGCAGAACCAGTCCGAGGGCACGGTCCAGCAGGGTGGTTCCAGCATCACCCAGCAGTACGTGAAGATCAGCCTGGTCGAGAAGGCGAACACGCCCGCGGAGGTCGCGGCCGCCACGGCCGACACCTACCAGCGCAAGGTCGCCGAACTGCGGTACGCGATCGCGGTCGAGAAGCAGTACTCGAAGAACGAGATCCTGGAGAAGTACCTCAACCTCGCGAACTTCGGCGATGGTGCCTGGGGCATCGAGGCCGCCTCGCTGCACTACTTCTCCGTGCACGCCTCCCAACTGACGCTGCCGCAGGCCGCACTGCTGGCCGGCCTGGTGAAGAACCCGACCGGCTACGACCCGACGAACGACATGAAGCGGGCCAAGGACCGCCGCGACGTCGTACTGCGCCGGATGCTCGAGCTGAAGGTGATCTCGCTCGCCCAGGCGAACGCGGCGCTGAGGACCCCGGTGATCAATCCGGCCAAGGTCCGGCCGAACAAGCTCGGCTGCGCGAACGGCCCGTACCCGTTCTACTGCGAGTACGTCGTCTCCCAGCTCGAGGACAACAAGGCCTTCGGCAAGGACCGGACCACCGCGGCGAACTACCTGAAGACCGCCGGTCTCACCATCCGCACCTCGCTGGACCCGAAGATGCAGAAGGCCGCGCAGAAGTCGATCGACCAGCACACCAAGAAGGGTGACCAGGCGATCGCCGCGATCACCATCGTCGAGCCCGGCACCGGGCTGGTGAAGGCGATGGTGCAGAGCAAGCCGTACGGCAACAAGAAGGGCCAGACGTCGTACAACTACAACGTCGAGAAGTCCTACGCCGGCGGGTACGGCGGCTTCCAGAACGGTTCGACGATGAAGGCCTTCACGATCGCGGCCGCGATCCAGAAGGGCTTCCCGCTCACCTACAAGATCAACTCGCCCAACAGCCTCCCGCTGGGCGGCAAGAAGTGGACCACCTGCACCGGTCACGTCACCGCCGAGCCGGGGTACACCCCGGGCAACTCGACCACGAACGTGGCGGATCCGACCATGATCCAGGCGGCGCAGAGGTCGACCAACACCTACTTCCTGCAGCTGTCCCAGCAGGTCGGACTGTGCCCGATCGCGACCATCGCGTCGAAGCTCGGCATGTACGACGCCCAGTCGGGCGACCCGCTCGGCCAGTACCCGTCGATGACACTGGGCGTCGGCTACGTGACCCCGCTGCAGCTGTCGAACGCGTACGCCGCCTTCGCGGCGCGGGGCATGTACTGCAAGCCGTGGCTGGTCACCTCGGCGAAGGACGCGTCCGGCAAGGCGGTCAGCACGCCCGGCGCGGACTGCAAGCAGGCGCTGGCCCCGGAGGTCGCCGACGGCGTCAACGAGGTGCTGCACATGGTGATGGAGCCGGGTGGGACCGGCCAGCACCTGAAGTTCGGCCGGAGCGATCTGGCCGGCAAGACCGGAACGATCCAGGACGCCAAGGCCGTCTGGTACGCCGGTTACTCGTCCAAGCTCGCCTCCGCCGCCGTCGTGGCCGACGCGTCGCCGCCGTACAAGCGGCTGGTCGGCCAGACGCTGGACGGCACGGACATCCGAGAGGCCTCCGGCTCGGGGACCGCGGGTCCGCTGTGGGAGACCGCCCTGCAGGGCGCGCTCCAGGGCCTCCCGACGACTCACTTCACCAAGCCGTCGGACAAGACCATGCGCGGGAACGTGAAGGACCTGCCGTTCGTGAACGGTATGAATCCGGACGACGCCGCGAACAAACTGCGTCAGGCCGGCTTCGATGTCGAGATCGCCTCCGGCACGGTCAACTCCGAGGAGACCGCGGGCACCGTCGCCTACACCGACCCGCGGCAGCGCGACGGCGCGCCGGAGGGCTCGAAGGTGACGATCTTCGTCTCCAACGGCAGCCAGAAGAACGAGCCCGACAACACTCCGAAGCCCCCGAAGACGACCAAGCCCCCCGGCGGCCCGATCACGATCAACCCCAACTGCCCGCCGTGGAACCCGAAGTACCCGAACTGCAGCGGCGGAGGCCGCGGTCCCGGCTAGGCCGTGCTCAGGCGCCGAGCTGGCGCTTCACCTCGGCGGAGACGACGGCGCCGTCGGCCTTGCCCTTGACCTTGGGCTGCAGGGCACCCATGACCTTGCCGATGCCGCGCGGGCCGAGCTCGGCCGCGCCGGTGGCGGCGACAGCCTCGGTGACCAGGGCAACGATCTCCTCCTGGCTGAGCTGCTCCGGCAGGTACTCGGCCAGGATGTCCGCCTCGGCCTGTTCCTTGTCGGCGAGCTCGGCGCGACCGGCCTCGCGGTACGCGACCACCGACTCGCGGCGCTTCTTCGCCTCCGAGCTCAGGACGTCGACGACCTCGGCGTCGGACAGCTCCCGGGCCTCCTTGCCGGCCACCTCCGCCTTGGTGATCGCCGTGAGCGCCATCCGCAGGGTCGACTTGCGGATCTCGTCGCGCGCCTTCAGGGCGGCGGTCATGTCGTCGTGCAGGCGCTGCTTCATTCCGGAGTTGGACATGACCAGCATTGTGGCAGGCTGGTGGAATGAGTTTGCGCGGGCTTGCCACCACCACCCTCAAGACCACGGCGGTTGTCGGCGCCGTGGGAGCGGCCTGCGTCGCGTACGCGGCCGCCGTCGAGGTGCGCTGGTTCACACTGCGCAGAGTGACGGTCCCGGTGCTCCCCGAGGACTCGGAGCCGCTGAAGGTGCTGCACCTGTCCGACCTGCACCTGATGCCGGCCCAGGAGCGCAAGATCAACTGGGTCAACGACCTGGCCGCGCTCGAGCCCGACCTGATCGTGAACACCGGCGACAACATCTCCCACGAGGCCGCGGTGCGGCCGCTGCTCCGGGCGTACGGCGACCTGCTCGACGTACCCGGGGTGTTCGTGTTCGGCTCCAACGACTACTGGAAGCCGCACTTCAAGAACCCGGGGAAGTACCTGCTCCCCGCGCACAAGCAGCGGCACAAGCCGCACGGCCCGGACCTCCCGTACGAGGAGATGCGGCGCGCGTTCACCGGCGCCGGCTGGACCGACCTGAACAATGCGAAGGCGACGCTCAAGGTCAACGGCCTGCGGCTGGACTTCGCCGGCACCGACGACCCGCACATCAAGCGCGACCGGTACGACGAGGTCGCGGGCGAGGTGGACCCGACGGCCGACCTGTCCATCGGCGTCACGCACGCGCCGTACCAGCGCGTGCTGAACGGGTTCGTCAGCGACGGCTATCCACTGGTGCTGGCCGGCCACACTCACGGCGGACAACTGGCGGTGCCGCTCTACGGCGCGCTGGTGACCAACTGCGATCTGGACACGTCGCGGGTGAAGGGCCTGTCCACATGGGGCTCCGGCGGCCGCCAGGCGGCCCTGCACGTGTCCGCCGGGCTGGGCACGTCGCCGTACGCGCCGATCCGATTCGCGTGCCGGCCGGAGGCGACACTGCTGACCCTGGTGCCACGGATAAACCCGATTTCGTCCCCACGGTCGGCGCATGTAAGCTAACGGCGACTTCGGGCTGTGGCGCAGCTTGGTAGCGCGCTTCGTTCGGGACGAAGAGGTCGCAGGTTCAAATCCTGTCAGCCCGACCACGTGGAAGAGGTCCCTCGGTGAGGGGCCTCTTTTTCGTTGTCAGTCTTCAGATGCCTCGGCGATCGAGCGGGGCGGCCGCACCTTGACGAACTGCAGGTTGCCGGCCGGCATCATCCAGGTCATGACGTCGACCGCCAGCCGGCCGGCCAGCACCGCGGGATCGGCTTCCACGTGCGCGCGGGCGGTGGCAGCGTCCACCGACCAGATCGAGAAGCCGCGGTAGCGCTCGTCGTCCTGGTCGGTCAGCGGTCCGCGGGCCAGGATCAGCCCGCGCTCCTGCAGGTCGGCGCCGTGCGCGAGGTGCCGGTCCTGCAGGGCGGCCGCCTCGTCGTCCGTCATCAGCGGCGCGTCCGGCCGCAACGTCAGCAGGGTCACGGTGTAGCGGTCGAATCGCATACGTCGAAACGTACGCTGAAAGACATGCAGCGAGTGGATCTGGGCGAAGTGGACTACGAGGTCGCCGCGAAGGAGATGCGCGACTGGGTCGAGGAGCGGGTGGAGGGCACGGCCGAGGACCGGCTGTTCCTGCTCAGCCATCCGCCGGTGATCACCTACGGACCGCGGACGTCGCTGGACGACCTGCCCGCGGAGGCGGCCGCGATCCCGTCGGTGGCTGTCGACCGCGGCGGCTTCGCGACGTACCACGGGCCCGGGCAACTCGTCGGGTACCTGGTGATCGACCTCAAACAGCGTGGGCCGGTGGACATCGTGCGCTGGCTCGAGAACGGGTTGATCGAGGCGCTCGGCTCGCTCGGGTTCCCGCTGGTCCGGCGGGAGACGCCGAAGGGCGCGAGCAGCCTGGTCGGCGTGTGGACCGAGGACCACCGCAAGCTCTGTTCGATCGGGATGCGGATCCGCCGGGGTGTGACCAGCCACGGGTTCTCGGTCAATGTGGATCCCGCCATGAACGTCTTTCACACATTCACGAGTTGCGGGCTGCACGACGTCACGATGGTCTCCCTGGCCGAGCTCGCCGCCGAGCGCGGCGTACCCACGCCGACGGATGCCGAGGTGCGCGATGCGATCGCCCACTCCCTGGGGGCCGGCTGATCCCGATAACCTGCCGCAATGAGCTCCGAAGACGACGAGGACCGGTACGACGCCCCGCCGTTGCCGCCGCTGCTGATCGTGGCGGTCGTCGGGCTACTGTGCGGGTTCGCGACGGTCGGGCTGGTGTGGCTGAGTGAGCGCGGCTGCGAACGGTTCCGCGACACCACGAACTGCGGCCCGCTGGGCTTCCCGCTGCTGGTGCTGATCGTGGTGGTGACCATCGTCCTCGGTGGTCTCGCCCTCAGCCGGCTCGCGCTGCCGCATGCCCGGCTGATCGCCTTCCTCGGGGTCGCGTTCATGCTGATCCTCGTGATCGCGTTCCTGTCCGGGAACCTGTCGTCGCCGTGGACACTGGCGATCGTCCCAGCGCTGACCACGATCACCTTCCTGCTCGCCAATCTCGTCGCCCGACTGCTGGAGCGTGCTGATGCCTGACCTGCCCGTCTACGACTGCCCGCGGACGCCGGCCGCGCCGAACCTCGACGGCACCCTCACCGATCCCGCCTGGGACGTCGCGCCGTGGACCACCGACTTCGTGCCGATCACCGGATCCGGCCCGGCGCCGCGATACCAGTCCCGGGCCAAGCTGATGTACGACGACGAGTACCTGTACGTCGGCGGGCTGCTCGAGGAGCCGCACGTGTGGTCGACGATGCGGGAGAAGAACACCAAGCTCTTCCACGAGAACAACTTCGAGCTGTTCCTCGACCCGGACGGCGACGGGCAGAACTACTACGAGTTCGAGATCAACCCGCTCGGCACGATCTGGGAGCTGACCCTGCCGAAGCCGTACGTCGACGGCGGCGTACCGGTGGACCCGACGAACCTGCCCGGTCTGCGCACCGCGATCCACGTCGACGGCACGGTCAACGACCCGTCCGACACCGACACCGGGTGGTCGGTGGAGCTCGCCGTACCGTGGGCCGACCTGGCGTCGTACAACGCCGGCCGGGCAACCCCACCGAACGCGGGCGACGAGTGGCGGATGAACCTGATGCGCTGCCAGTGGCCGCACGAGGTGGTGGACGGGGCGTACGTGAAGGGATCCGATCTGGAGTTCTGGGTCTGGTCACCGCAGTACGTCGAGGACATGCACCTCCCGGCGCGCTGGGGAGTACTGCGCTTCTGACCCGGTGACGTCGGGTTACCACCCGCGAGGGACAATCAGGTACGTGAACTCAGGGGGCTCAGGCGGTCTGCACAGCCTTGAGGCAGACCAGGTCGTCAGCGCGATCGAGCGCGCTTGCGAGAGCGACCTGCGCACCGCCCTCCGGCTGGTCGCCCGGTACTCGGCCTACTGGTGGTCGCGCGGGCTCCAGGACGAGGCCGCTGCGGCCGCGGAGCGGGTGCTCAGCATGCTCGGACGGAGCGTGCCGGTCGGGCTGGACGAGGAGTACCTGCTCGCTGTGCTGCACGGCGCTGCGTCGGCCGAGCAGGAGCAGCTGGAGCTGGCCCAGCAGATCGTGGCGGCGACGACCGGACCCTTCCGGTACTCCGTGACCGTGCTGCTGTGGTCACTGGTGTTCGGACCATTCGAGTCGGCCGAGCTGGTCGAAGAGGTGCTGGAGCGGAACGAGGGCGGTGACGCCTGGGCGCGGGCCGCCGTCGAGCTCTGCCGCGGGTATCCGGGCCTGACGGCGGAGACTCCGGATGAGGCGGCTCAAGCGCTGCGAACGGCGCTGGGGCGGTTCCGGATGCTCGACGACGCTTGGGGGATGTTCCTGGCGGTCGGCGCGCTCCGGCAGACCGTGGACGAGCCTCTGGACCTGACCACGGAGTCTCTGGCTCTTGCGGAGCAACTCGGCCTGGACGAGGAGGTCGGCGTACTGCTGTGTCAGCGCGGTGACCTCTATCGACGCCTCGGCAAGCTGGAAGACGCGCGGGACGACTACAGCCAGGCTCTGGACGTCAGTGAGCGTGCAGACCTCCCCGAGACCGCCGCTGCGGCCCGCATAGGCCTGGCCCGCACCGAGCGCCTGTGCGGCAACCTCCCGGCCGCCCGAACCCACCTCTCGGCCGTCCTCGTGTTCCCGGAGTTGGAGGACGCCCACTTCGAGGCGGCGCACGAGCTCGCCGTACTGAACGCCTCCGAGGCATCCGCATAGCACCCGACCACATGTCCGGGTGGTACGGCGGCACATCTGTGGTCGCGGCCACATCGCGGGAGTCGTCCCCTGCTGGTTAGAGTCGGGAACGACCCAGCTCAGACATGCAACGGAGCAGCCTGATGGACAAGACGTACGACTCACCGCAGGCCGCGGTCGACGACATCGGCGACGGCGCGAGCCTCGCGGTCGGCGGCTTCGGGCTGTGCGGCAACCCGATGGAGCTGATCACCGCCCTGCACGACAAGGGGGTGAGCGGGCTCAGCGTGGTCTCGAACAACTGCGGCGTGGACGACTGGGGCCTGGGCATCCTGCTCGCGGACAAGCGGATCGCCAAGATGACATCGTCGTACGTCGGGGAGAACAAGGAGTTCGCCCGGCAGTTCCTGACCGGTGAGCTCGAGGTCGAGCTGACCCCGCAGGGCACTCTGGCCGAGAAGCTGCGGGCCGGTGGCTGCGGGATCGCCGCGTTCTTCACCCTGGCCGGGGTCGGCACCCAGGTCGCCGACGGCGGGCTGCCGCAGAGGTACAACCCGGACGGCTCGGTCGCGAAGGCCTCGGAGCCGAAGGAGACCCGCGAGATCGACGGTACGACGTACGTGCTGGAGGACTCGATCACCACCGACTTCGGGCTGGTGCACGCGCTGAAGGGCGACACCCACGGCAACCTCGTCTTCGACCGCAGCGCGCGCAACTTCAACCCGCTGGCCGCGATGGCCGGCCGGGTCACCATCGCCTCTGTCGAGGAGCTGGTCCAGCCTGGTGAGCTGGACCCGGACGAGATCCATCTGCCCGGTGTCTACGTCCAGCGGGTAGTTGCGGTCGGCAAGAACATCGAGAAGCGGATCGAGAAGCGCACCGTCCAACCCCGCGAGGCGTACGAGGCCGCGCGCGAGAAGCTGGAGGCCTGAGATGCCACTCACCCGTGAGCAGATGGCCGCCCGCGCCGCCTCCGAGCTCGAGGACGGCTCGTACGTGAACCTCGGCATCGGCCTGCCGACGCTGGTCCCGAACTACATCCCGGACGGCGTCACCGTCGTCCTGCAGAGCGAGAACGGCATCCTCGGCGTCGGGCCGTACCCGGTCGAGGGCGACGAGGACCCGGACCTGATCAACGCCGGCAAGGAGACCGTGACGACGCTGCCGGGCGCCTCGTTCTTCGACTCGTCGCTGTCGTTCGGGATGATCCGCGGCGGTGCGATCGACGCGGCCATCCTGGGCGCCATGCAGGTCTCGGCCAAGGGCGATCTGTCGAACTGGATGATCCCCGGCAAGATGGTCAAGGGCATGGGCGGCGCGATGGACCTGGTGCACGGCGCCAAGAAGGTGATCGTGCTGATGGAACACGTCGCCAAGGACGGCTCGCACAAGATCCTCGAGGAGTGCGACCTGCCCTACACCGGGCGTGGCGTGGTCAATCGGATCATCACCGACCTCGCCGTACTGGACATCACCGAGGACGGTCTGCGGCTGGTCGAGCTCGCCGACGGCGTCACCTTCGACGAACTCCAGGCCAAGACCGGCGCGCCGATCAAGCAATGAGTGTGTTCAGCTCCTGAAAGACACCTGTGATCGCGGGCGAAAGTCGGGTATACGGGACGGGTGGAGCTGGATGTGTTTGTGATCGGCGGGGTCGGGATCGACACGATCGTTCGCGTGCCCGGGCTGCCCCTGGACGACGTGGAGACGATCCACGTCGAGCCGGTCGAGTCGTACGTCGGCCACACCGGTCACGGCGTCGCGCTCGGATGCCACCTGCTCGGGCTGCGGACCGGGCTCGCGGACGTGATCGGCGACGACGAAGAGGGCTACCGGATCCGCAAGCTGTACGACGACCTCCGGGTGCCACTGCACGTCGCGTTCCACCCCAGTGGCACCCGCCGTTCGGTCAACCTCGTCACCCCGGACTGCCGGCGCCTGGCGCTGTACGACGGACGCCACCCGGCCGGACTGCAGGTCGACCCGGACCTGTGGCGGACGAGCTGCGCCCAGGCCGAGCACGTCCACGTGTCGATCATGGACTTCGCCCGGCAGGCGCTGCCCGACGCGCTCGCCTGGGGCTGCTCGATCTCGACCGACCTGCACGACTGGGACGGCCGCAACGACTACCACAAGGACTTCGCCACCGCCGCGGACATCGTCTTCGTCTCGACCAGCGCGCTCACGCTGGACGCGGTCGACTGGATCCTCGCGAAGGGCCGCGCCCGGATCGTGGTCGCGATGGCCGGGGCCGACGGCAGCTACCTGCACTTCACCGACCGGCCGCCACAGCACGTCCCGGCGATCGAGCTCCCCGACCGGCCCGTCGTCGACACCAACGGCGCCGGCGACGCCTACGTCGCGGCGTTCCTGGCCCGCTGGCTCGACGGCGTCGGCTGGTACGACGCCGCCGTCGCCGGATCGATCGCCGGCGCCTGGGCCTGCGGCTCCCGCGGCACCCACACAGATCTGATCACGGCTGAGGAGCTAGCTGCTCGAAGTGGAATGCTCGGATGAAAC
The DNA here is from genome assembly GCF_040655855.1 of Kribbella sp. NPDC050281. NCBI lineage: Bacteria > Bacillati > Actinomycetota > Actinomycetes > Propionibacteriales > Kribbellaceae > Kribbella > Kribbella sp. NPDC050281. The sequence continues at coordinate 227,803 of NZ_JBFAKS010000007.1, forward strand.
AGTCGCGCGACTGACCGACCCCGAACATCACGCAGTCGACCACTGATTGCGCGGTCAGGGTGGCGCCGGTCTCCCGGGGTCCGTCCTGGACGAAATCCGGTGGGAACAGCGAGATCACTCGGATCCCCTCGGGCCGCAACCGCTCGGACAGGATCTCGGCGTACCCGGCCTGGGCATGCTTCGCGGCGTAGTACGCCGCGTGGGCGGCCGAGCGATGCTGTCCGGGCTCCCCCGTTGCGGAGACCAGGTTGACGATGTCCGGGCGCTCGGAGGCTCGCAGCAGCGGCAGCATCCGCTCGGTGAGCAGCACGGTCCCGGTCGCCACCCCGGCGATCGTGTCGGCGATGTCGGCCGGGTTCGCGACTGCGCCCAGGTAGCGGGCACCGCTGTTCACCAGGATGTCGAGACGATCGACGTGGAGAGCATCGATCGACGCCGGGTCGGCGAGGTCAAGTACGGCGGAGGTCGCCGTACCACCGGCGGCGCGGATGACGTCGACGGTCTCGTCCGCCGCGGCCTTGGTCCGGGCGGTGACGAGGACCTCAGCCCCGGCCGCCGCGAAGGCGAGAGCGAGCTTCCGGCCGGTGTCGCGGCCGGCTCCGGTGACGAGAACGTGCTGTCCGGTGAAAGTCATGCGCCGGATGCAACCACCTCAAGCCGACTGGAGGTCAACCGCCCGCAACGCTCAGGCCGCGCGTCGTGCTCCGAACCGCCGTGTTCCAGGCGGAGTACAGGCGACGGGCCGAGCCTCCGATGGGACCGACGGCGGCGAAGACGGCACCCCGGCTCGCCGGGCGCGCGTTCTCGACGGCGTCCTCGGCCTGCTCCGGACGGTCGATCGTCGACGAGCAGACGTCGAGGATGTAGCCCGGGACCTGGAGCTTCGGGTCCACACAACCGACCAGCGGTACGCCGACCGCCGCCACGATCGGGAACACGGTCCCGGGGATGCCGACCGCACACTCCGCGGTGGCCGAGGCGGGGATCGAGCCGAGTGGGCTGATCTCGTACTGGTCCCACAGCGTCGGGTCCTCGCGCGGGTGCAGGCCGACGACGATGTGCTTGCCCGCCGCCTCCAGCTTCGCCGCCGAGTCGAGCAGCAGTTGCGTCCCGGGCGCGGCGTTGCCGGTCTGATCCGGGTGGGTCACGCTCGTCAGCACCAGCACGCGGTCCGCCTGCGGCGTGTAGTCCGGCAGATCGTCGGTCTGCGGTGACCCCACCATGCGCACCCGCTGGCGCTTCCAGCCCAGGTACGCCGCGAACACCTCGGACTCGGCCGGAGACGCGGCCGTCACCAGCTCCAGACGCGAGCGGAACTCCTTGGCCCGTGGCGCCTCCACCGGGTTCAGGTACGCCAGCGAACTGGCCACCAACGGCATCCGCTTCAACGCAGCCGCACAATCTGCCGGCCAGTCCGAAGCGCCGTTGACGACCAGCAGATCAGCCCGCGGTATGTCGTCCAGCGTCGCGACCGGGACCGGATCGGTCGGCGTGATCTGCGACAGATCCGGGACCAGTTGCACCAGCTCCCAGCCGCGCCGCGCGGCCTCCGCGAGCAACGGCTGCGCGTGGTACGTCCCCCACGGCTCGTTCGTTGCCAGCAGCACCCTCGTCCGCCGCGGCCGGGCGGCGATCGAGAGGCCTGGGGTCGCGGCCAGGCCGGCTCCCAGCGCACCGGCCTTCAGCAGGGTCCGTCGCGTCGTGATCATGCGCTTGAACCTAAACGGTTCAGCACACCGCGACATGAACACCTCCTGAAGACTCAGGCTCCGTTCATTGGGTCGTACCGCTCCTGGACCAAAAGTTGCTGGTGAAGTATTTCCCGTGCCGTGCACAGGAAGTGACGACACGGATGTGATCTGTGTCCACATGGGTGTTCAACTAAGCCGTTCGTCCAAGGCGCCACCACGGTCGCCGCCTACGACTACGACAACGCGATCCGCGAGCGGGTCGCGTCTGCGCCGGCAACCCCGAGGTGGGCGCTCTCCCCCATCCCGACCGCACGCGTTCTGGTGGGTTGACCCACTAGAACGTGGGTTTGCCAAGCGCACGCGGCTGGCCAACCCACACACTCGTGGGTCAACCCACCACAGCACGAGTTCACCATGAACCACCCCGGGTTTGATGCACACCTCCTTCGTTGGGAAGGTGGCAGTCATGCCGAGCAAGTACGACGAGCAGACCCGGGCCAAGGCGGTTC